>CAYFRR010000054.1:0-9807 GCA_964345505.1 uncultured Rhodothermales bacterium | reverse complement strand
GATGCCATTGATACTGTCGCCCGGCCCTACGGAGCCGTAGACAGACCAGCGGCGCGACGCAGATTACGGCATCGGCGCAGCGGTAGCTTCGCAGGCCCCTCCTTCGGCGGGCACCACGACCCGATCGATGCGCTCCGTAGCATACGGCGGATCGGTAGCAACCGCGAATGTTTCCAGGGTGAGGGTGTCGTCAGCCAGCGTTGCCCACGTATAGTGGTACGCCGAAACCTGAGTCTCCAGTTGGATATCGAATCCCTGGGCCTGATACCGGGCCTTGCGGGTCTGCAGCTCGTCTGGCGTGGCCAGCGCACGCACGTGGGCACCGCCGCCACTGCTGATGACGGTATGCAACGGATGCTGCCGACCGTCCTGGCAGTGCGCAATGTAATTGCGCTCGTAGAGGTGCTCGTGTCCTGCCAGTTGCACATCGACCTGATGTTCTTGTAGCAGCTGGAGAAGCTTCTGGCGCTTATCCAGCAGATCAGGCCCATATTCCGGGTTGTGATAGTCCCGCTCATGCCAGCTGAGGGTAGCCAGCGGGTGGTGCATGGCAACGATTTTGAGCGGCACGTCAGCGCGCTTCTCCAGCTCACGCTCCAGCCACGACGGTGCATCGTCGGTGCCCACGAAGTATTCAGCGAACCGCTGCTCCATAAGGGCATCTGGCTCCGCTCCGGTCTGGTCTACGAGGAAGTTGGAGTCCAGCACAAAGACGGCAGCCCCTGGGAGATCCTTGACGTAAAACCGGGGGTAGTCAAAGATCGCGTCGTAATTGGGCCAGCCGTAGGTGGTGTCGTTGGCCACGTCGTGGTTGCCCAGCACCGGGAGGAAGGCATGCTGGCGAAGCAGTGAGGCCTCCCCAGAGCCATACTCCTGAAGAAAAGTACCCCAGTGCTCGGCATAGCGCCCGTCGTGGGTGGCCATGTCGCCCACATGCAGGATAAAGCGGGGCGGCGCTTCCTCAGCGGCCCGGTGCATAGCCTCGCGCACTGCCTTGCGCTCCCGTGCGCCCAGGTCCGGTTTCTGGCGCAAGTAGTTGATTCCGCCCACGAGTCCCTCTCCCAGGAGATAAAGCTGATAGAAGGGAACGGCCAGTTGCCACCACGTAGCCCAGTTTTCGCGTCGGTAGAACTTCCACTCGGCCCGCCACGAGGCCTGCGTGTCACCCAGGATGAGAAAGCGCACAGGCTCGCCTGTCAACGTATCCGGCAGGGTGCGCTGGATCTCGTAAAACGAGGGATCATACTGCTCGCTGACCAGGGCTTTGCGGGCACAGCCGGACGCCAACAGGAGCACGATAGCCACAACCACGAGGGGCACTCCATAGAAACGACAGGTGGCACAGCCCTTTTGCGTCATAACCAGGGATAGAAATGAGAGTATCGAAGCAGCGCAAGCCACACAGTTTACGTGTGGCTGTACGAAAGGATGTTACGGCCTACCGGCGTGAGACGTCCCGGAGGCGCATCCACTCAGTCAAACGCAACGCCCGTCCGTTTGCTGATGGCGCGCAGGTCGTCAACCACCGGCTGCAGCACCGGCACGCCATGCGTGGCGCGATGGCGCGCGGCCTCTCGCTCGGGGTCGCCCGGAATGAGTGGGCCGTCGGTGCCCGGAGCAGGCGTCGTCGCACGGAACGTGCGAATCCAATCGTCGATCTGCTGTTTGAACGCCTCGGGGTCGATGAATCCATCGAGGCGCCAGGCACTGAAGTAGTGGCCGATTCCCTGACCGACCTGCCGATCGGGCGTGGTTTGCTGCAGCGCAAACGGCGGGGCAAAGGGGCCCCAGTTGGCGCCACTCAGCACACTGGTGAGGATGTCGACCATGGCCGACAGGCCGTACCCCTTGTGGCCGCCCTGGGCCCGCGTGGAGCCCAGCGGCAGCTGCGCTCCGCCGTCAATCATCGCCTGCGGGTTGGTCGTCGGATGCCCTTCAGCGTCGATGGCCCACCCTTCAGCCATTGACGTCTCCTCGCGACGCGCGATCTCCACCTTACCGTACGCTACCGTGCTCGTCGCCATGTCAATCACGATGGGCGGCTCCTCGTGGCCCGGGAAGGCAATGGCGATGGGGTTGGTGCCCAGCATCCGCTCGGCGCCCCAGAGCGGCGCCACGAGCGCGGTGGAGTTCGTCATCGCCATCCCGATGCACCCCCTCTCCAACGCTTGCAGCGGGTAGTACCCAGCAATGCCGAAGTGATTCGTGTGGCGGACGCTTACCGTGCCGGAACCCACCGCCTCGGCCTTGTCCAGCGCGATGCGGTTCGCTGCAGGCCCCACCACCAGCCCGAGGCCGTTGTCGCCATCCACCGTGGCCGTGCTCGGCGTCTCCCGCACGATGGTGACGTCCGGCGTGGGGTTGATGCGCCCGGCTTCCAGGAGGTCGGCGTACGTTTTCAGGCGGGCGACGCCGTGCGAGTCAATGCCGCGCCGATCGGCCGCCTGTAGCACATCGGCGGCTTGCCGAGCCTCCGCCGCGGGCACGCCATAGTGCAGGAAGACGGCCTCACAGAACGACCGTAGCTGATCCAGCGGGTACGTATGGGTATCAACAGAAGACATGGGCGGAGGGATGGGCCGGCGATGAAATGGCGACGAGAAACGCGGCGCGCGCAGCGCCAAGATACACGCTCCTCTGCTCGGATGAAAGGCGCGTAACCCGTGTACCCGCCGCGCTACCCACGAGAGCTACGCAACACGTCGCACCATTGCGTATGCTTGCGTTGCGTTCAAACCCGACTCAATCCTCCCCCTTATGCCCTACATCGACATCATCGACGAAGCGGACGCTACCGGCGAACTGAAGGACGCGTACGACACGATCGCACAGACGCGCGGCAAGGTAGCCAACATCATGAAGATCCACAGCCTCCATCCCGAGGCGATGCTACGGCACATGGAACTCTACAAGACGCTGCTCTTTGGGCGCTCTGGGCTGAAACGGGCCGAGCGCGAGCTGATTGCCACCGTGGTCTCCTCCATCAACGGCTGTGCGTACTGTACGAACCACCATGCCGAAGCCCTCCGGGCCTACTGGAAAGACGAGGACCGCGTGCAATCGATCATTGACCTGCAGTTCGACGCGGCCGCCCTCTCCGGGCGCGAGCAGGCCATGGCGGCGTACGCGCGCATCCTGACCCAGACGCCTACCGCTGTCGCAGAAACAGACGTGGCACCCATGCGCAAGGCAGGCCTCTCTGACCGCGACATCCTGGACGTGAACCTGATCACCAGCTACTTCAATTTCGTGAACCGCATCGCGGAAGGCCTCGGCGTCCCGTTTAGCCCGGAAGAGATGACCGGCTACACGTACTGATCAGTCCGCGTCCAACTGCTCCTCCACCTGCTGATCCAGCAGCACCGGGTTCGCTGTTTGCTCGTCTCGCGGCTCCCGCACCAGAAACCAGGCCAGCGACGAGAAAGCCAGGGTCGCCGCGCAGATTACAAACACGAGGCCTTTGTTGTCGGCCGCATTGACGACCTCCCCCACCCCAAAGCTGGCCACGAGCTGCGGCAGCACGACCGACAGGTTAAACAGACCCATGTAGAGCCCCATTTTCTCCTGCGGAATTTTTTGTGACATGATCGCAAACGGCAGGCTGATGGTGGACGCCCAGCCAATCCCCACCACGGCCATCCACCCATAAAGGGCCCAGGGGGTGACCCCAAGCAGCAGGATACCCACGTACCC
Source organism: uncultured Rhodothermales bacterium (assembly GCA_964345505.1). GTDB lineage: Bacteria > Bacteroidota > Rhodothermia > Rhodothermales > Salinibacteraceae > Tc-Br11-B2g6-7. The sequence continues at coordinate 6,114 of CAYFRR010000054.1, read as the reverse complement.
GGCCGCGCTGCAGGCGAGCGCTACGGCATGCACCTTTACGCGGCCAAACCGGTCGGCCAGTGGCTCCAGGGCCACCACCGGGAGGATAGCTGCCACCACGCTGAGCGAGAAGAAGCTCCAGTTGATGACGTCCCCCAGCTCCGCATCGGTAAGCGCGGGCAGCCGAAAGTCTACGTACGCGAACAGGTAGATAAACATGCTCTGCACGCCGATCCAGGTGAAGGAATGCGCGGCCAGCACCTTCCGGAATCCAATCAGCCCGGCTTCTTCCTTCGGCTTTCCAGCCTCACTCTTCAGCAGCGCTTCCGCGATAAAGAAGAGCGTGATGGCCAGCAGTGCCCCCTCAAAGTAGTAGCCCGCGAATTCAAACCCGGAGAGCCGCATGACGATAGCGTACACGGCGTACACCAGAAAGCCCCAGAGCGGGCGGATGCTGTGGACGATCTCCAGGAAGCTGAGATCGTCGAGGCTTTTGATGGTCCCCTCGGCGGCCGCCTCTTGCGCGGCGCGGTCGAGTTCATCCTCGTCTTCGCCGTAGCGCCCCAGGTACTTCGGCTCCTTCACGAAAAGCGGCGGGATCACGGAGAAGAAAAAGACCAGCCCTACGCCAAAATAGAGCAGCACGAAGTTGTCGAACACCGCCCCAATGAGGTAAGCCAATACGCCAAACGTGCCCGAGACCGTCTGCATCCACGTATAGCCCTTCGTGCGCTCACGGCCCTCTGGCGTCACGTCCGCGATGATGGCGCGCGTAGGGTTGAAGGACAGGTTGATGGAGAGGTCGAGCGTCATCGACACGACGATGGCGATGCCAAAGACGCCATCCAGCCCCAGGCCTTTCTGAATGACGCCGATGTTGGGCAGCGCCAGGATCATGAGCGACGCCAGCACCCCGCCAATCAAGATGAAGGGCCGGCGGCGCCCGTTCCAGAACCACACCTTGTCGCTGATAATACCAATTACCACCTGCCCAATGATGCCGGCGATGGGGCCGGTGGCCCAGACGATGCCCACTTCGGAGATGTTGAGCCCGTACTGCGTGCTCAGGATCCAACTGAGCGCCGCGATCTGCACGGTGAGGGCAAACCCCATGGCCGTGGCCGGCAAGGCCAACAGCGCATAAAACGAATTGGACAGGCGTTTCTGGATGTCGAGCATGAAGGGTACGGACACCTAAACCGGGTCGGAAAGCAGCGACTCCGCCGTCACAACGAGCGATGCGGCGGACCGAGGCAACCTACATAAAAGCGATGACTTGGTCACGCCCCGGCATAACGCACGCCCCTGAAAATCCGAGCAGACATAAAAAATGCCCTGCCTCCCAGAAGGAAGCAGGGCGTCAGTCGTGCTAACCGCAGCGCGCCATACGACGCACCACGAAAGCTATTACACGAGGTGTACGTCCTTGGCGTTGAGTCCCTTCGGACCCTCGGCTACTTCGTACTCCACGTGGTCGCCTTCTTCGAGGCTCTTAAAGCCGTCGGCGTTGATTTCACTGAAGTGGACAAACAGGTCCTTACCGCCGTGGTCGGGGGTGATAAAACCAAATCCTTTGTCGTCGCTGAACCACTTAACGGTTCCTTGTTCACGAGCTTCCATAATTCCAACAGGTGTAAAGTGATACTGGTTACGCGGTAGTGAAGCGGTCTTCATGTTCCTTGGTGGGCATCTACCGCGGGGCTGGGAGTGATCCGAGGCCCCTCTGTCGCGTGCACGTCTGGAAACTCGGTATATCGTTCGCCGAGCGTGTATAAAGGTGCTGTACTACCTTAATGAAAAGGTACAATACATCATAGCACAGCAGGAAGTCAATAGCCCCGGCGCATAAAATGATCGAATGCTGCTGTATCTGCACAGTCTACTTGCGATGCACACGCGACCTGCACATTTCAGCGGAAAAGTGCACCTCAGACGATAGCGACAGCACTCTGTGCCGGGTAGGAATGGCTTGTTGGCAAGCATTTTCCTCATCGACCCGCATGCCAAAAGGAACCGGTCGGTGGTATACGCTCTTTCGGAGGACCGTAGGACGCTGTATCATAACACTGCGTTACCCCTTTATCTCTACGCCTTCTTCGATGTCTACTCGCGCTCTCCTGGCCATTGGCCTGCTGCTGGCCGTAGGTTTTCTTGTGTTTGTGATTGCGCAGGTGCTGGTGCTCGCTGACTTTGCGGCGCGCATCCATCCCACCCTTGGGCAAGGGGTCGCTATTGGCCTCGGGATGTTGTTCGTCGGGCTGCTGGCGTACCCGGTGGTCGCCGTTCTGCGGTTGCCCGCCCCCCTACGCCCGCCTGCCGAGGCCTCAGGGCCAGCCTATGAACAGCACCTGGCAGCGCTGCGCACGCGCCTCCGCCAGCATGACCTCCTGCAGGATCACGCGCTCTCCACCGAAGCCGACCTCAAGGCCGCGCTAACCACGCTGGATACCACCGCCGACCGCGTCGTGCAGCAAGAAGCCACGCGTATCTTCTTGATGACGGCGATCTCTCAGTTTGGCAAGCTGGATGCCCTCGTCGTAACGGCGTTGCAGCTACGCCTTGTCTGGCGCGTGGCGCATACCTATTACCAGCGCACCGCCCCGCGCGAGATGATCCGGCTGTACACCAACGTGGCCTATGCCGCGGTCATCGCCTACGCGATTGAGGAGATCGATGTGGATGAGCAGCTGGAGCCCATCGTGGGCGCAGCGACCTCCAGCGTGATGGGCGCCGTGCCGGGGATGGCGGCTGCTTCGACGCTCCTGGTCAACAGCCTCCTCTCCGGCACGGCCAACGCCCTGCTGACCCTGCGCGTTGGGCTGATTGCCAAGCGCTACACGCGACTGCTTAGCCACGAGCCCGCCGCCAAGCTCCGCCGGAAGGCCTCCCTGGAAGCCCTCGCCATGGTCCGCCCGATCGTCAAGGAAAACGCCCAGCACCTGGCGCGCCTGATCGGGAAGAAAGCAAAGGCGTCGATGCACTCCAAGGCCTCGGACCTGCGGCAGCGGGCCTCCACCACCAGTGCGCGCGTGGTTCGCTCCATGGCCTTCTGGCGCTCCGCCGAGGAGCCACCCGCGGGCGCAGAGCCCGAGGCGCCCCCGTCCGATCCCGTCTCCGATGCGATACAGACAGACTCGTGAAACGAACCGTGGGCATCTGCGGGGTAACAGCCGGCCTTACTTTCGGCCTCACCCTCCACACACCAGCCCTGACCGCACGTCAGATCCAGTGGAGTGCCTGCAAGAGGGCCAGTGCGATGAGCACCAACCCGGCCAGCATAGAAAGGTGATACCGATAGGCGCTGCCTGCGTAGTTACCAACCGCAAGCCCTACCCACGTGAATGTCACCGAAAAGCCGCAGATCGTGGTCGCGATGAGGAGGGCGGTGGCCTCTCCGAGCCCCAGGCTAAACCCAATGACCAGATTGTCCACGCTCAATCCTGCAGCCAGCGCCGCCAACCCCGTCCAGGTGGTCAGGTACGGGGCGTACGTTTCCTCTGGGGGGGCCTGCCGAAAGCTGGTGGCGAACGTCCATAGGCCCAGCAGCAGCAGCAGCAGGGTGCCGACCCACGACACTTCCTGCTCAATCCACACGGCAGTGGTACGCCCGACCCACAGCCCGAGCAGCGGCACAAAAAACTCAAAGATGCCAAACACGCCCATGATGCGCCAGCGCCGCGGATACTGACCGAGCGCCCCAAGGGCCAGCGCGACCGCTGTGTTGTTGGCCGCAATGACGGTGCCGAGGATGCCGAGCTCTACGATCGACATGCGGGAAAGGGATTCATGACTGACCATACGCCGCGCCGGTATCTCCGACGCCCTCGTGCGCTGCCTAACCTACCACCTGCACACGGAAGGAGCAACCGCAAGAACAGGCGCGCACGGCCGTCCTCGGATTATATCTCTGCACACGGCGCGGACACCGGGATGCTTACGTCTCTGACACCACAACCCCGCTCCAAAACGCCACATGGTCTTTGATCTCCGCCGCAGCCTCTTTGGGGCTGGGATAGGTCCAGGCAGCGTTTTTGTTGGTCTCCCCGTCCACCGTCACGTCAAAGTAGTGCGCTTCCCCTTTCCACGGGCAGCGGGTCCGGTGGTCGCTCGGCGTGAAACACCCCTCGCGGATGGCTTCCGGCGGGAAGTAGTGGTTGCCTTCCACCACCACGGTGGCATCGCTTTCGGCAATAACGGTATCGTTCCAATGAGCTTTCATGAAGCGGGTTAACTGGTGTGTAAGATAGATAAGAATCTACGTAACGGTCGTCGCCTCGTCGGGGTCTCCACAGGAGCATGTTTGTTACTCGTTGCGCAGAAATCGTTGCGCGGAACGGAGCGCAGCCCCTACCGGCGGTGGCACGCTTCGTACTGCTGGCAACGCACCCCGTCCTGCTGATGCCCTGCCCATGCGGATCCCATGCCGCTGGCATCGCAGTCCGCTCCTGCCTATCATGCAAGAGAGCATACACGATATACGATCGCCCTGGTCACCCCCTGCTTTTTGCTTAACCAACCGCACGCTATGATGAAGCCCTCTTGCACGGCCCTGCTCGCACTGGTGCTCACCCTGTCGATTGCTGGGCCTGCAACGGCCACCGCACCGGCCGACACCACAGCCTGGACGCCTGAACTGGCGATGCAGTATCATTCGATCACGGAAACTGCCATGGCGCCGGACGGTGCGCACGTCGCGTATGTGGTGCGGAGAGCGGTGATGGACGAGACCACCTCCACTTACCGCCAGCAGATCCACGTGGTGGCCCGCGATGGGTCGTCGGACATCCAGTTCACACGCGGGGAGCACTCCAGCTACAGCCCCCAGTGGTCGCCGGATGGAACGCATCTCGCGTTCATCAGCACGCGGACGGAGCGGCCGCAGGTGCACCTGATCCGGCAAGACGGCGGCGAGGCCTATCCCGTGACGGCTGCGGAGGAGGGCGTTAACAGCTTTGCGTGGTCGCCAGATGGGCAACAGATCGCCTACACGATGACGGATCCGAAGTCCGAGGCGCAGGAGCAGCGCGAGCGAGAGAAGCGCCATGTAGACGTCGTCGGGGAGGCGTATCGCTACAACCATCTGTACGTAACGGACGTGGCCGAGGCCGATGACGAAAACCGCAGCGTACAGCGCCTCACGGCAGGCGACTTCCACATCCGCAACTTCGACTGGGCGCCCGACGCCTCAACCCTTGCCTTTGCGCATCAGCCCACGCCCGACATCAACGACGGTTTTTTACAGGCGGATATCTCGACGGTCCCGGCCGATAGCGGGGCCGTCACCCCACTGGTCGAACAGCCGGGCGTCGACGACACGCCGCACTTCTCCCCGGATGGCCAGCAGATTGCCTTCTCCAGCCAGGGCGGGCAGGCTGAGCCCGTCGGGCTTAGCGATGTGTACGTGATCCCTGCGGCAGGCGGCGCGCCGGAGAAGCTCGCCGATACGCCCAACCGCGACGGGAGCCTGCTGGGCTGGATGGGCAACATGGCGCTGGTTGCCGAGCCCGTCGGCACGTCGAGCCACGTCATTGCCGTACCCGCCGATGGGAGCACCGCACGGCAGCTCACCGAGGGCGACGGGCTCCATAATGCGGTGTCGTTCGACGCCGATGCCGCCCACATGGCTTTCACGTATGAAAATAGCGATACCCCGGCTGAGGTGCATGTGGCCGCTACAGACGCCTTCGAGAAGGAGGCGCTGACCTCCCAGCACGCCGGCGTGCCCCAACCGCCGATGGGCCGGACAGAGCTGCTCACCTGGACGGCGCCTGACGGAATGGCCATTGAGGGGCTGCTGACGTACCCCGTAGGATATGAAGACGGGGATCAGGTGCCGCTCGTGCTGAGCGTGCATGGCGGTCCGGCGGGTGTGTATAACCGCTCGTTTACTGGAGGGCCGGGCATCTACATGACGCAGGTGTTTGCGCAGGCCGGCTACGCGGTGCTGCGCCCCAACCCACGCGGCAGCACGGGCTACGGCAAGGCGTTTCGCTACGCTAACGTGGAGGACTGGGGCTTTGGCGACTACGAGGACCTGATGGCCGGGGTTGACCTGACGGTAGACCGCGGCATCGCACATCCCGATAGCCTCGCGCTCATGGGCTGGAGTTATGGCGGCTACATGACATCCTACGC
>CAYFRR010000053.1:0-17108 GCA_964345505.1 uncultured Rhodothermales bacterium | reverse complement strand
TCTGATTTAACCAGATGGTTGACCGCCATTCGTGGAAGCCGTACCGTGGTGATTGTTCTTCACGCATCCCTTTCCGCATGGCGCCTTCTGATACCGAGCAGCAACTCTTCGACGCAGCCCTCACCCACTTTGCCCGGCACGGCAAAGAGGGCGCCCGGATGCAGGCCATCGCGGATGCGGCGGGCATCAACAAGGCCATGCTGCATTACTACTTCCGCAGCAAGGATGCCCTCTACGAAGCGGTGTTCGCCCACGCCACGCGGCAGTTTATGGCCTCGTTCGACACGGCGTTGGCCTCGGCTGCATCGTTTGCCGAGGGGCTGCGCTTCTTCATCGATGGCTACATCACGTTCTGCTGCTGCCACACCGATGCCATGCGGCTGATGGTGAACGAAAACCTGCGGGGCGGGTCGCTGGTGGGCGAGCATCTGGAACGGCTCAACGCGACGGCCGAGGATGCCCCGCAGCAGCTCATGCTCCAGACCATCGAGCAGGCCATCGCCCGCGGCGAGATCCGCTCCGTGAACCCACACCACACGCTGCTCAGCATCGTCTCAGCGTGCCTCTTTCCCTTTATGGCCCGGCCCACCGCGGAGGTGCTCCACCCGGACGCCGGATCGTGGGAGACCTTCCTGGAGGCGCGCAAGCAGCACCTGTTCGACCTCCTCTACCACGGCCTGCGCCAGCCCGCCACCCCGTCGTGATCCTTCCCCCGCTCCCCCTCCCTACCCTCTGATGTCTTCGTTTTTCACTTCCGCTCGCCTCTCCCGCGCCGGATGGTACGCAGCCCTGACCGGCCTGCTGCTCGTAGCGGGCTGCTCGCTGGCGCCGCAGGTAGAGCGCCCCGCACAGGAAGAGGCCCTGCCCACGACTTTCGACACGGCTCCGCCCGATACCCTCTTCCCTGCCCTGGACGACACGGCCGCCTACACGGCCTCCGCCTGGTGGGAGGCGTTTGGCGACGCTACGCTGAACACCCTCATTGACTCCTCGCTCGTGCGCAACCTCACCTTGCGCCGGACGGCGGCGGCGGTGGATGAGCTGGCGCAGCAATACCGCATCGCACGGGCGCCGCTCTTCCCGTCCATCACAGGTGAGGGCAATGCCAGCCGGCAGGAGCAACCGGCCAACGTGGGCATCGGCGGAGCTATTGGTGGCGGTGGCGGTGGCGGACCCGAGGGCGGCTTTCCCGATCGGTTCGCGTTTACCACCTACAACCTCTCCCTCGCGCTTTCCTACGAGCTCGACTTCTGGGGCCGCCTACGCAATCAGCGGGGCGCGACGCTGCAGCAGTTTATGGCGTCGGTGGATGACTTTCAGACGGCCCGGCAGCAGGTGATTGCACAGACCGTGGCCACGTACTTCGAGATTGCCACGCTGGAGCAGCAGATCCGGCTGGAAGATGAGCGCGTGGGGCTGTTGCAGGAACGGCTGGAGCTGACGGAGGACCGCTACGACCGCGGCCTGGTGCCGTCGTTTGAGCTGTTTGGCGTGCAGCAAGAGTTTGAGGCTGCGCGGGCCGATCAGCCGCCCCTGGAGAGCACGCTGGAGGATGCCCGCGGGCGCCTGGCCGTCCTGCTCGGCCGGTTTGCCGGCACTGAAGCGGAGGTGCTGGGCAAAGAGCGCGCGGCCGTGCTGAGCCTGGATCCCATCCCGGCGGGCCTGCCCGACGACCTGCTGATGAGTCGCCCGGATGTGCGAGCCAGCGCGCGCCGCCTGGAGGCGCGGCGCCTGGAGATTGGCGTGGCCCGGGCCAGCCTGCTGCCCCGCATCAACCTGACGGCGGAGGGCGGCGTGCAGAGCGGTTCGCTGGACAACCTCGTCCGCTACGATCAGCGCTTCACCAACTTGATCGCTGGCCTGACGGCCCCGCTCTTTCAGGGCGGGCAGCTCCGCGCTGAGGTCCGCGCCGCCCGGGCCCGCTATGCTCAGGCGGTGGCCTCCTACGAAGAAACGCTGATCACCGCCTTTCAGGAGGTGCGCGCGGCCCTGATCGCCTACGAGAAGCAGCGCGCGCAGTATCAGTTTTTGCAGGAGCAGCGGGCCAGTGCCGCCGAGGCCGCACAAACGCAGCGGCGACGGTATGAGCGCGGCATCGGGGACTACATCGGCTTCTTGGATGCGCAGCGCGCGCTGGTGCAGACCGACCTCCGCCTGACGGGCGCCGAGGAGGCCGTCGTCAATGCCCGCATCGCCGTGCACCGCGCCCTCGGCGGCGCCTGGGTCGCGCCTCCTGAGGTGGATGACCCGCGCCTCTTTCAAGGCACGTACCAGCCCGCGGCTTCAAGCAACCGCTGACACCCGCCGCCCTTTCGTTTTTCACCTATCCCTTGCCCCCATGCGTACCTATTTGATTGGTGGCGGCCTCCTCACCGGCGGTCTCATCATCGCCGTCCTTCTGATCATGCTGCAGCCAGAGCCCCCGCAAGCCCCGCCTACCTCTACGGCCCCGGTCGTCACCACGACCCTGGCGGAGGCGCAAGACGGCGCGCTCTCGGTTCGCAGCTTCGGCACGGTACAGCCGGCCATTCAGGTGGACCTGACCGCAGAGGTGTCTGGTCGTATCGTCGAGGTAGCGCCCTCGTTTGTGAGCGGCGGGGCGTTTCGCGCGGGCGATGTGCTGGCCCGCATCGACCCGGCCGACTACGAGAGCCAGGTACAGCAGGCGCGGGCGCAGGTGACGCAGGCGGAGTTTGAGGTGCTGCAGGCACGCGAAGAGGTGGCGGTCGCACGGGCCGAGTTTGCGCAGCTGCAGCGGCGCGGCGCCGATGACCTGACGCCAGACAGCACGGCGCTGGGCCGCCTGATCTTTCGCGAGCCCCAGCTCCGCCTGGCCGAGGCTAACGCCGCCAGCGCTCGGGCCGCCCTGTCGACCGCCGAAACCAACCTCCGCCGCACCCGCCTGACCGCTCCTTTCAACGGCCGGGTGCGGATCAAGCAGGCCGACCGCGGCGCCTTCGTAGGAGCCGGGACGCCGGTAGCCACGCTTTATGGCACCGATGTGGTGGAGGTGCGCGTGCCCCTTGAACCGCGCAAAGCGGCCCTCATCCCCGGCCTCTGGCAAACACGCCCATCAGGCGGCGCAGGCCCGCCCGTCACGGTGCGCGCCCGCTACGGGGAGCAAACGCACACCTGGAATGGGACTGTGGACCGCGTAGAGGGTGCGCTGGATGAGGAGACCCGCACCATCGACGTGCTGGTGCGCGTGCCCGACCCATACCAGGCAGACGACAACCGGCCGCCGCTGGCCGTGGGCACCTACGTGTCCGTAGCTATTGAAGGCCGACAGCTGGAGGGCTACTTCGCGCTTCCACGCCGCGCCGTCCGTGAGGATAATCAGCTGTGGACCGTCGCTGACGACTCGGTCCTTGTGATGCGCCCGGCTACGGTCGTCCAGACGGCCGACGGGATGGCCTACCTCACCGCCGACATCCCCGAGGGCACGCCCATCATTACCAGCGACCTCTCCGTCGTCACCGATAGCATGACGGTTCGGTTGCAGGACTAACCCTCGACGGCTCACCTCCTTTACCGCTCCTCTTCTGAGAACGACATGGCCCGCATTATTTCCTGGATGGCGCAGAACGGCGTTGCTGCCAACCTGCTGTTTGTGCTCATCTTCCTCATCGGCAGCATCAGCGCCTTCACCATCGTGCAGGAGGTCTTTCCTGAGTTTAGCCTCGACGTGATACAGGTGCAGGTAGAGTACCCTGGCGGCTCCCCCGAGGAAGTCGAGCAGTCTATCATCCAGCGCATCGAAGACCGGGTGCAGGGCATTGAAGGAATTGACCGCATCCTGGCGACGGCCTCGGAAAACTTCGGGATCGTAAGCATCGAGCTGCAGCGCGGGGCGGATGCGGCGCAGGTACGCGACGAGGTAAAGCAAGAAGTCGACCGCATCACCACGTTTCCGGATGAGGCCGAAGAGCCGACCGTCACGGAGCTCTCCAACCGCCGGCAAGTCCTGCAGGTGGCCCTGTACGGCGACACCAGCGAGCGTACGCTGAAGGAGGCGGCCAAGCGACTGGAGCGCGAGCTGCAGCGCTACCCGGAGCTCTCCTTGCTGGAGATCACCAGCGTGCGGGCCTACGAGATCTCCATCGAGCTTGACCGCGACGCCCTCCGCCGGTATGGCTTTACGCTGGGGGAGGTCGCGGCCATCGTGCGCCAGAGCAGCCTTGACCTCGCCGGGGGCGAGTTGGAATCCGACAACGAGCAGATCCTCGTGCGCACCGAAGGCCAGAACTACACCGGCGCTGACTTTGAGGAGATCATCATACGAAGCCGCCCGGATGGGACGCAGCTGCGCCTGGCCGACGTGGCTACGGTCGTGGATGGATTCGAAGACTCGGAGCTGATCACCCGGTTCAATGGGGAGCGCGTGGCGCTGGTGCAGGTCTTCCGCACCGGCAACGAGCAGGTGCTTCGGAACGTGGAGGTGGTGAAGGAGCACCTGGATACCGAGTTTCGGCCGTCCCTCCCGGCAGGGATCGAGGTGGCCATCTGGCAAAATCAGGCCGAGGACCTGCAGAGCCGGCTGGATCTCCTCATCAAGAACGGCTTGCTGGGGCTGCTGCTGGTCATCTTCACGCTGATGCTCTTCCTGAACCCCCGCCTCGCCTTCTGGACGTCGGTGGGCATCTTTCTGTCGTTCATCGGCACGTTTGGGGTGATGTATCTGCTGGACGTCTCCATCAACCTGATCTCGTTGTTTGGCTTCATCCTCTCGATTGGTATCGTGGTGGATGATGCCATCGTGGTGGGCGAAAACATCTTTGCCGTGCAGGAAAACGGGGCCGACCCCACCGAAGCCGCTATCACCGGTGCCAATCGCGTGGCTACGCCCGTTATCTTTGCGGTGCTGACAACGGTTGCGGCATTCGTGCCGCTGCTGTTTGTGGCCGGGACCCTGGGTAAGTTTCTTGGGGACATCCCCACGATTGTGATTGTGGTGCTGGTCCTCTCGCTGATCGAGGTGCTCTTCATTCTGCCGTACCATCTCTCGGGTGTGCGCAAGCAGAGCGCCAGCGAGGACAATGTGGCGATCCGTAAGCTGAAGCAGGTGCAGGCGGTCGTAACCCGCGGACTGCAGCGCTTCACCGACGGCCCGCTGAAGCGCGCCCTCGTCTACAGCACCCGGGCCTACGGGGTTATCCTGTGCGGCGCCCTGGCAGTGCTCATTCTGATGGTCGGATTCATCGGGGGTGGGTACGTGCGCTTTTCCTTCCTGCCGACGATTGAAGGCAAGCTGGTGACCGCCCAGGTGGAAATGCCCGTCGGCGTGACGGCTGAACAGACGGCCGCCGTGACGGCCCAGCTGGAGCGGTCGGGGCTGGAAGCGCTGGAGGCGTTACAATCAGAAGCGGGCGAGGGCCATCCGGAAGTGCTCCGCAACATCTTCTCCAGCGTGGGGCAACAGCCACAGGCCAACCAGGGGCCGGCGCAAGCAGGCACGCAACTCATCGCAGCGCGGCTGGCGGAGGTGTCTTTTGAGCTGACGGACCCCGAGGAACGCGACATCACCGCCGGGGCGTTCGAGCAGCGCTGGCGCGAGACCACCGGCACCATCCCCGGGGTGCGCTCCCTCACCTTCTCCGCAGACGTGGTCAACCTGGGCGCGCCGGTGGCTGTGGAGCTCTCCTCTGACGACCGCGACGAGTTGAACACCGCCGTCACCGCCGTGCAGGACTCCCTGACCCGCTTTTCCGGTGTGTTTGACATCCGGAATGACCAGGAGCAGGGCAAGCGCGAGATTGAGCTACGCCTGAAGCCCGCCGCTCGTACGCTGGGGTTGTCCCTGCAAGACCTCGCCCAGCAAGTGCGGGGCGCCTTCTTCGGGGCCGAGTCTTACCGGCTGCAGCGCGGGCAAGACGAGGTGCGCGTCTTCGCTCGGCTGCCGAAGGAGGAGCGGCGCACCCCTGATGACCTCCGCGATTACGACATCCGCACCCCAGCCGGCCGCTTTGTACCACTGTCCGAAGTTGCTGATGCCACCGAGGGCTTCGGGCCCTCGCAGATCAATCGCCGGGGAGGACGCCGGGTCATCACCATCACCAGCGATGTGGATGAGGGCGTGGTGACCGGCCAGGAGGTAACCTCTGCGCTCCGCGCCCGCATCCTGCCGGCTCTGCAGCAAGAACTGCCCGGCCTCTCGTACAGCTTCGAAGGCGAGCAACGCGAACAGCAGCAGGCCCTCGGCTCCCTCCTTGTAGGCTTTGGGATTGCGCTTTTTGCCATCTATGGGCTGCTGGCCATCCCCTTTCGCTCCTACATCCAGCCACTCGTCATCATGAGTGTAATTCCGTTCGGCTGGGTGGGTGCGCTTATTGGACACATGCTCCTGGGCATTCCGGTGGGGCTGCTGAGCATCTTTGGGTTTGTAGGGTTGAGCGGCGTGGTCGTCAACAACTCGCTGGTGTATGTCGATTTCGCCAACGAAGAGCGCGCCAGCGGGAAGTCGTGGGTGGATGCTCTCATTGCCGCCGGCCAGTCGCGCTTTCGCCCCATCCTGCTCACGTCGCTGACCACGTTCCTCGGCGTCTTCCCGATCATCATCGAGCAGAGCGTGCAGGCGCAGTTCCTGGTGCCGCTGGCCGTCAGCCTGGGCCTGGGCATCCTGTTCACGCTGCCGGTGGTGATGCTGCTCATTCCGGCCCTGGCGATGCTGCAGCGCGACGCGACCGTGTTCGTGCAGGAGCGCCTGCTGGGTAAGGAAGACGTGACTCTATCCTACGGGGGCTATGCGGCCCCGTCAGGGGATGCTCCCGCGTAAGGGAAGCGTTTCGAAGCTGCAGGGGCTTTCGCAGGGGCATGGGGTAACGGCGAGGCTCTCAGGTCACACCAGCGGCGGCCGGCGCGTATGAAAGTCGGTGGCCTGCTGGAAGGCGCGGGCCAGTTGTAGCGCGGCGGCATCGCCATAAAGCTGGCCCACAAACGTGATACTGCCCGGGCTGCGGCGCGGCGAGTTGCCGTTGGCATCTACTGGATGAAACGCGTTGGGCACGCACACGCACGGATGGCCGGTGAGGTTGGTGACCTGCAGCGTGCCGCCCACGAAGGAAGGCGTTACCAGCACATCGACTTCCGCCATGGTGTCCCGCATGCGCTCCATGAGAAGCGTACGGGCGCGGTTCATCTGGATGAACTCGACCGCCGGCATGAAGCGCGCCGCGCGAAACACGTGCGGCCAGGCGTCGCGCGTCTGCCGCACCATGGTGTCGATGCCCCCAGAGCGGGTCAGGTCGTCAAACGCGGCAGCAGCTTCGGTCCAGAGCGTAGCCACAATAGGACCAGCAGGCACATCGTCGGGGAGCGCCAGTGGGTGTAGTTCCACCCCGAGGTCACGCAGCACATCGAGCGTAGCCGCGTCAGCTTCTTCGTTGCCATACTCGGCCTCGAAAGATTGCTGCAGGTACCCCACGCGCAGTGTCGTCACGTCGGTGGTGGGCGTAAACGGAAAGCCGGCGTCCACCGTGGCGGGATCCGCCGGGTCGGCGCCGCGGAGGGCGTCGTACACGAGCGCGCAGTCCTCGGCCGCGCGTGCCATCGGGCCGAGCTTGTCCATGCTCCAGGACAGCACCATCGCGCCGTCGCGGCTGACGGTGCCAAAGCTCGGGCGGAAGCCCGTCACGCCGTTGCGTGTGGAAGGCGACACGATAGAGCCCAGCGTCTCCGAGCCAATGGCGAAGCCTACGAGGCCTGCAGCGACAGCCGCCCCCGGCCCGGCAGAGGAGCCGCTGGCGCCCTGGTCCAGGTTCCACGGGTTGTTGGTGCGGGCGTCGAACCAGACATCGCCCCAGGCCAGCGCGCCCAGGCTCAGCTTAGCGATGAGGATGGCCCCCGCCTCGTCCAGCTTCCGCACGGCAGCAGCGGTATGGTCGATCGTCTGATTGCGGTAGGGCTCCGCGCCCCAGGTGGTCGGGTAGCCCTCGACGGCCAGCAAATCTTTAGCGCCCCACGGAATGCCATGCAGCGGCCCTCGATAAATGCCGTTGGCCAGTTCTTCGTCAGCGGCGGCAGCCTGCGCGCGGGCGCGCTCCTCTGTATAGGTAATGACCGCGTTCAGCTTGCCGTCATACCGCTTGAGGCGGCGCAGGTAGAGCTCGGTGAGCTCCGTGGCCGTCACCTCCCCGTTGCGCAGCAGCGCCGATAGGTGGGTGACGGGAAGATATGCCAGGTCCTCATCGCTGGCGGGCCGCGTCACCTCTGGCGGGGACCAGTCCAGCGGCCCGTCATCGGGCGGTGGCTCGGGCCCCACCATCTGCGGCTGGAAGACGAGCGCGGGCGACACCTCGTTGGGCATCTCCAGGGCGCGGATCGCCTCAAAGTCCTCCAGGCGGTCGTTCAGGTCGTCCACCATCATCTCCCGCTCCTCCTCATCAAACGAGAGCCCCGCGATGGCCTCCGCGTGCTTAATGATATCGGTCGTAATGACCGGGTCGTCCGTTTCTTCAGCAACCTGCGCGGCCTCAGCATAGAGCGCTCCGGGAAAGAGCGTGCCTGAGAGGCCAAGGGACGAACAGTACGCCATGAAACGGCGACGATCCAGAAAGGAAGAGGACATACGGTTAGGTGGGGCTGCGTTGGGAAACGGGACGTCCTAACGTACGAATCTTGCCGCCGAGATGCGACCGCGGAAACAGGCAGAGGTGTCGATGGCGGCGGCATACGAGCCTGCTGCATCCATTGCCGTCGTCCGTCCGTGCCGACAGCGTTGCCGACGCAGCATTGCCGGCGCAGCACGCTGCGTCGCTACGGGGCATCGCCCTTTTTGTCGTTCCGTCCGTCCCAGGCGGAGCGCACCCTTCAGGGCCGTCCCCGGCCCGACGTTTCTGTTGGCACAGGGGGCGCGGTTGACATGCCATGGGAGGGTTGGATTGCCCGCGGGCGATTCGACAATTGCCCACCTTTAGTGTTGGCAAGCCGGTCGACACCACGTATTCAGCAGTGCCCTACAGGAAAACAGGGCGCCCAAAGGCTTCACGGCACGCCACGACCGGCGTCCACGGGCACGATGCGATAGCCGCGCAGCCCAATCTCCGCAATTGTCTCGCGCTCCTCCACGGTAAAGTAGAGGCCATCGGCGTCGCCGGTGACGGTTTCGCCCGGCGCCAGCGTGCCCGACGCCGGGTGCGCGTACTCGTCGGTGCGCGTGCGGACGACCACGCGGAAACGGTACCGGATGGCGTAGTCGTTCTGGTTGTGGAGCTTGAGCACCACGCCGTCTACCGTAGAGCGCTGCTCCGCGTAATACAGGTATTCAAAAGCCACGCCCTCCAACTCCACCAGCGGCCGCCACGCCCAGGCGCCCGTGGTGCCATCCAGGGTCTCGGTGGTGTCCGAGGCGGCTATAGGCGGCTGCGCTGCCCCTGGCTCCGTGCCTGACGCAGCATACGCTGGGCACAGGACGATCCACAGGACAAACAGCAGCATGTACCGCATGGCGCACAAGGCCTTCACCCGAACAACCGCGAAGGAGGCTCACGCAGGTGCGGCCGATCGGTTCGCACAGGCGAGTGCTACTCCTCGAGCACCTGGCGGCAGTGCGCCACGACGTTATCGACGTTGAAGCCCAGCTTGTCCATCACCTCCGCGCCTGGCCCCGAGGCGCCAAACCTGTTCAGGCCTACAATAGCGCCGCGGGTGCCCGTGTAGCGCTCCCAGCCCAGCGTCACCCCCGACTCCACCGCCACGCGAGCGGTGACGTCCGGCGGCAAGACCTTCGCTTGGTACGCGTCGGGTTGCGCTTCGAACAGCTCCCAGGAGGGCATGCTGACCACGCGCACGTTGACATCGTCGGCCCCCAACGCCTCGGCGGCCTCTACGGCGAGCCCTACTTCGCTACCGGAAGCGATCAGGATGAGGTCGGGCGTACCGTCGCTATCGCGCAGGATGTAGGCACCGTTGCTGAGGTCCCCCGCGCTGCCGGCGCGGTCTTGCTCGGGCAGCCCCTGCCGCGTGAGCGAAAGGACCACCGGACCGTCGGTGTGCTCCATCGCCACCTTCCAGGCCTGGACCGTCTCCGTAGCGTCGCCCGGACGGATGAACGTGAGGTTGGGGATGGCGCGCAAGGCGGCGTAGTGCTCCACCGGCTGGTGGGTCGGCCCATCCTCGCCCAGCCCGATGGAATCGTGCGTGCACACGTACGTGACGGGCAGTCCCATGAGCGCCGCCAGCCGCAGCGACGGGCGCAGGTAGTCGGTGAAGATGAGGAACGTGGCACAGAACGGCCGCAGGCCGCCATGCAGGGCAATCCCGTTGCAGATCGCAGCCATGCCGTGCTCGCGCACGCCGAAGTTGACGTTGTTGCCGTGAGGCGTGTCGCGCTGAAAATCGTCGAAGTCCTCCATCCTGGTCTTGTTCGAGCCGGCCAGGTCGGCCGAGCCGCCGAACAGATTCTCGACGTTTGGCGCCAGGGCGTTGATGGCCGCCCCGCTGGCTTTGCGCGTAGCCATCGACGTGCCCGGCTCAAAGGTCGGCAGGTCGGCGTCCCACCCCAGCGGCAGGTCGCCCGAGAGCCAGCGCTCCAGCCGCTGCGCCGCCTCCGGGTGATCCTCGCTGTAGGCTTCCAGCAGGTCGTTCCAGGCAGCCTGCGCATCGGCCCCACGGGTAAGGGCCTGCTGTGTGTACCGATACACCTGATCCGGCACGTGAAACGGCGGATAGTCCCAGCCGAGGGCCTCCCGCGTTTCCTCTACCTCATCGGCCCCCAGCGGAGCACCGTGGGCCGCTGAGGAGTCGGCTTTGTTGGGGCTGCCGTACCCGATGGTGGTATGCGTGACGATCAGCGTGGGCCGGTCGGTGGCCTCCTGACCGGCCGTCACGGCCGCGTCCAGGGCCTCCAGGTCCTCTTCGTCCTCCACCGTCTCTACATGCCAGCCGTAGGCACGAAAGCGCTTGGCCACGTCCTCGGTGAAGGCGATGTCGGTGCGCCCGTCAATGGTGATCTCGTTGGCGTCGTAAAAGAAGATCAGCTTGCCCAGCCCATGGTGCCCTGCCAGCGACGCTGCTTCCTGCGAGACGCCTTCCATCAGATCCCCGTCCGAGCAGATGCCGTAAGTGTAATGGTCGATGATGGGATAGTCCGGCCGGTTAAACTCGGCGGCCAGGCGCCGCTCGGCGATGGCCATGCCGACGGCGTTGCCAAAGCCCTGCCCCAGCGGCCCGGTGGTGGTCTCCACACCGGGCGTCTCGAAGTCTTCGGGATGACCGGGCGTCTGGCTGCCCCACTGCCGGAAGTTCTTGATCTCCTCCATGGGGAGGTCGTACCCCGTCAGATGCAACAGCGCGTAGAGGAGCATCGACCCGTGCCCCGCGGAGAGCACGAAGCGATCGCGGTTGGGCCACTTGGGATCGGCCGGGTTGTGCTTCAGGTGGCGGCTCCAGAGCATGTGGGCCAGCGGCGCGGTGCCCATCGGCATGCCAGGGTGGCCGCTCTGGGCTTTTTCCACCGCATCTACCGCCAGAAAGCGGATGGTGTTGATGGTGAGGTGATCGAGCTGCGCGTCCTGCGTGGGCGTATCGGTGGCGGTGTTGGCCATTACCGGGGAGGGCTGAAGTGAGCAACAAGCGAGCGGTCGTACGTGCGCCGCACAGGGACACCGTTACCCGGCATCCCTGCAATGCATCGCCAACATACGGTGCGCCGGCAGCAAGCGTCAACGTCCGGCGTAAAAAAACAGGCAAAAAGCCCAGGCTCAGGCATCGCTCAGACGCTCGGCCACCAGCGTGGTCAGGCAATCGGCCGTGCGCGCCTGCCCCGGCACGAAGTAGCCGTCAATAAAGAGGGCCGGTACGCCGCTGATGCCGACGTCTTCCAGTGCCTCGTCCCGCGCAGCGCGCATGCGCTCGAGGTAGTCCTCGTTTCGCATCCGCTGCTCCAGCGCATCAGGATCCAGGCCAATGGTTTCACCGATCTGGCGCAGCTGCCCCATCGACAGCCCGCCGCGCTGCTGCTGCTCAAACTGCTCGGCCAGCATCTCCTCAAACAGTCCCTCTTCTTCTGCCACATATAACGCCGCAATTTGCGGCACCGAGAACTGCCCGACCACCACCAGCGGCTTGTAGACTACCCGTAGGTCTGCTCCATGCGCAGCCTTTACGTCTTGCATCGCCTCGTGGCTCGTCTTGCAGTGCGGGCAGTTCGGATCGAAGAACTCGAGGATGGTGACGGTGGCATCGTCCGGGCCTACCACCGGGTCGGCGGGGTGAATGTATGCGCTCGGGTCGTCGAGCGTGGGGACGTCATCGGCAAACGCACAAGCGTTCTCTACCGCTGCCGTGGACGCCACCGCTGCCGGCTCCACCGGATCCAGCGACTGGAAGTAGGTGACGTTCAGTCCTACCAGGAGGAGCGTCACGCCAAGCCCAGAGGCCAGCCGGGTGAGCTCGCCAGAGGCGGGAACGCCTCGGCGCCCACCTCCAGCCATCAGCTCCATCACGTGCAGCACCGCCAGTCCCACCACCAGCGCCGATACAATGAGGCAGAGCGCGCAGTAGGCCTCAAGGACCGAGGCCTGCAAGTAGCTGAGGTAGCCGGCGTACACCACGCCGATGCCTACCAGCCCAGTGCGGAGTCGCTTCAGCAGCGGCTGCGTGCCTACGCGCGCTACGGCCGCAAACAGCGTAAAGCCCACTACCGCCAAGAAGAAGACCATGCCCCACACGCCGTTGGGAATGCCCATCAGCATACCGGCCGAGCTGCCTGTGACGGCTGCACAGTCGAAGGACGCCTCCACAGCTTCGGACGTGGTGAAGCCCAGGCACCCGCGGTCAAACCCCCGGTTTTCCTGGATGATGAGATGAACAGCCACCAACAGCCCGAGCAGTCCTACGCCGAAGACGGCGCGATCAAGCCACGGACGATAGGGCCCGATGCGGCCCCCAAACGAGGAGTCAGCCATAGCGTAAGGCAGTGTGAGATGAGAAAAGCAGCCATACCAGCTGTTGCATAAGCGTAACATCCGGGAAAAGTTCGCGCCGGTGCCGGGTATCAGCTCTTGAATACCTATTATCAGCGATCGCGCCTTATGCCCGCCTACCCGCTCCTTTCACCCGACGCGGTGGTCCCGACGTACACCCGGATCGCACCGCTCCACGACGTACACGCGCTGCTGTGCGAGTCGGATGCCCGCGCGCTGGCGCTCCGCTGGGCGGCGGTGCAGAATGGCGAGACGGTGCTGGAGCTGGGTGTGGGTACCGGGCTGGCCTTTCAGCCGCTTGTAGAAGCCAACCCGGACGGGTGGACGCTGGGCATCGACCGGACCCCGGCGATGGTGCGCCGCGCCCGGCGTCGGCTTGCGGAGGCGCCCCCCACGGCGTTTGCCTTGCGCGAAGCTGACCTGTACACGCTCCGGCTGCCTCCCGCCCACTTCGACGTGATTATCAGCATGTACGTGCTGGATCTGCTCCCTGCACACGACTTTGTGGAGCTCCTGACCCGGTGGCGCGAGGCCCTGCGTCCTGGAGGGCGCCTGGTGCTTGCGGGCATGACGCACGGCTGGACCTGGGTTCATAGACCGTGGATGCTGCTGCCCCGCCTTCACCCGGCCCTCTTTGGCGGCTGCCGGCCGGTTGCCCTGCGGCCTTACTTGCGGGCGGCCGGCTTCGTGGATGTCCAGCGGCAGCGCATCAGCCAGCGCACGTTTCCCTCCGAGGTGTTGCGGGCCTACCGACCGACGTCCTGAGCCCCTCGCCACAGCTCCGCATGCCGAACCGGTTTTTCAAGATCCACTCTTGCATTCACGGCATCAAGGCCGTATGCTATGGCGTGATGACTCAATCTTCTGCTTTCCATATCGCCGGTGCCGCGTGGTCCTGGTGGTGGCGCTCCGCCATCGCTCAGGGCAAGGGAACCGCATGACACGTAGCAGACCGCTGTATGTCGATTGTTGACGGCCCATTGCCCCTGGCGATGGGCTTTTTTGTGTTCGTACCGAGTGCCTTGTCTGTCCTCCCCCGCTATGATGACGTTTGACGCTTTCGAACAGCTCGCCGATGAGGCGCGCGCCACGCACGACCGCTTCGTGCTGCCGGTCTACCAGCGCCTCAGCGCCGACCTGCTGACGCCGGTGTCGGCCTTTCTCCGGCTGCGCACCACCTCCCGCTACGGCTTCCTGTTCGAGAGCGTCGAGGGCGGCGAGAAGCTGGCGCGGTACTCCTTTCTGGGCGCGAACCCGTACCGGATCATCCGCGGGCGGGGGGCGGCCACTACGGTGGAGGAGCGGCGCGTGCCCGGCACACAGACACCACGCACCGACCACTATGGTGCCGAAGGGACTATCTTCGACGTGCTAAATGAGCAGACGGCCGCGTATACGCAGGTGGACCTGCCCGAGCTGCCCCGGCTCACGGGCGGCGCGGTGGGCTACCTGGGCTACGACGGCGTCCGCCTCATCGAAGACCTGCCCGATAGCCCGCCCGACGACCTCGGCCTGCCCGATGCTACTTGGTGCTTCTACGATACGGTCGTGGCATTCGACCACGTGCGCCACCAGCTCGTGCTCGTCGCGGATGCCTTCATCCACCCGGATACCGACCTGCGCACCGTCTACGATATGGCCACGCGCCGCCTCGAAGCGCTCGCAGCGACCCTGGGCCAGCCGGCCGAGACCTCCCCGGCGGCCGTGTCACTGCGCTCCAAAACGATGGCCTCAAACTTTTCCGAGGCCGACTTTCATGCGGCCGTGGAACAGGCGAAGGCGTACATCTACGAAGGCGACATCTTTCAGGTCGTGCTGTCGCAGCGGTTTGCCATGGCCTTCGATGGCGACCGCTTCAACCTGTACCGGGCGCTGCGACAGGTGAACCCGTCGCCGTACCTGTTCTACCTGGACCTCGACGACGTCGCCCTCATCGGCTCCTCGCCCGAAGTGCTCGTGCGCGTGGAAGACGAGCGCGCCGAGGTCCTGCCTATTGCCGGGACGCGCCCGCGCGGCGCAACAGCGGCGGAAGATGAGGCCCTGGAGGACGACCTGCTGGCCGATCCGAAGGAGCGGGCCGAGCACCTGATGCTGGTGGACCTTGGCCGGAACGACCTCGGCCGCGTGTGCCACTTCAGCAGCGTCACCGTCGACCGCTACGCCTACATTGAGCGGTACTCGCACGTGATGCACATCGTCTCCTCCGTCTCGGGGCGCCTCGATGCGCAGCACACGCCCGTAGATGTGCTGGCTGCCTGCTTCCCTGCTGGCACCGTGAGCGGCGCCCCGAAGGTGCGGGCCATGGAGATCATCGACGAGCTGGAGCCTACGCGGCGGGGCGTGTATGCCGGCGCGGTGGGCTACGTCGACTTCTCCGGCACGCTCGACACCTGCATTGCCATCCGCACGATGGTGGTGCAGGGCCACACCGCGTACGTGCAGGCCGGCGCGGGCATCGTGGCCGACAGCGACCCGGCGAAGGAGTACGAGGAAACCTACAACAAAGCCCGCGCCCTGCAACAGGCCATCCGTGTGGCGGCCGATGGGTTGTTATAAATCCACAAACCCACCCCGCTGCCACACGTACGACGCCTTCCCCTGACGAACCTACGATTCTCCTGCTATGGCAAACACTGCAGACAAGCTCACCAAACTGATCTTCAACCGCTCCGGCTTTGGGCGCTACATGAGCCGCGAGGAAACGGTGGAGCATCTGAACCCGCTCATCGAGCAGCACATGAAGCTGAACCTGGCGTACCGCGACGTCACGCAGCGCATCACCCGGCCGTCGGTGGCCGAGCGCCTGCGCGGCTTCCGGAAGGTGGCCGAGATGGACACCGGCAAGCTGATGGAGCAGGTCTTTAGCTGCGGCGGCACGGCTTACAACGGCACCGCGCTGGAGCCGGATGACGTGCATCTGGGCGATACGGACGATGAGATGATCTTCAACCTGCAGGATCAGGAGCAGGCACTCCACGATGCCTTCAAGGAAGAGGCGGAAAACAACCATCACCAAGTCCGCTCCGATGCCATGCTCAACCTGGTCGTCACCAACAGCGAAGCGCGGCTGCACTTCCTCAAGCAGCAGACGCGCGGCAAGCAACGGCCCGCCTCCCGCACCAACGCGTAACCCGCCTTCACCCAGCTCGCTCTCATGTCTGAGTCTCAGCTCTCCACCACCTCCTCCCCCCCTGCGGATGCAGCGCCACCGGCCGAAACGGTGGTCGTGTCGGGCATTCAGCCGTCTGGCACGCTTCACCTCGGGAACTACTTTGGGGCGATCCGGCAGCACATCGCCCTACACCGCCGGCACGACGCGTACTTCTTCATCGTGAACTACCACGCGCTCACGTCGCTGCAGGACGCCGACGCCCTGGCCCGCTACACGCTGGACGTGGCCACCACGTATCTGGCCCTCGGCTTTGATCCGGACGAGGCTAACCTTTTCATCCAGAGCGATGTGCCGGAGGTGACGGAGCTGGCGTGGATTTTCTACAACCTCACGCCTGTATCACACCTGGAAAAGGGCGTCAGCTACAAGGATAAGGTCGCGCAGGGCCTCTCGCCCAACGCCGGCTTGCTGAACTACCCCGTGCTGCAGGCGGCCGACATCCTGATCTATGGCGGCACGCTGGTCCCGGTAGGCGCCGACCAGAAGCAGCACATCGAGATGACCCGCGACACGGCCGGGCGCTTCAACCACACGTTTTGCCCCGACGACGATCCGCTGTTTCCGCTCCCGGAGCCGCACATCCTGGACGATGTGGCCGTCATCCCGGGCGTAGACGGGCGCAAGATGTCGAAGAGCTACGGCAACACCATCGGGCTGTTTGATGAAGGCAAGACACTGAAGAAGAAGGTGATGGGCATCGTCACGGACTCTACCCCACTGGATGCGCCGAAGGACCCGGAGCAGGACAACGTGTTTGCGCTCATCAAGCTGTTTGCCTCTGAGGAGAAACAGGCCGAGATCGCCGCGGCGTACCGAGCGGGGGGCTACGGGTACGGGCACGCCAAAAAGGAGCTGCTGCAGATGATTTCAGCATTCTTCGCCGAGGCCCGGGAGCGCCGACGCGAACTCGAACAACGCCCCGACTACGTGCGCGATGTGCTGCGGGAAGGCGCCAAGGCCGCCCGCGCCCAGGCCGAGCCGATCATGGACCGCGTCCGCGCCGCCACCGGGCTTAT
>CAYFRR010000052.1:14813-17171 GCA_964345505.1 uncultured Rhodothermales bacterium | reverse complement strand
TGGGTAGGTACTAACGGTCGCAAGGTAGCAAGAATGCGGGGCAGATGAAAGACGCGGGCCCATTGGGCTGTGAGACCAGGGCGCCATGAGCCCAGCGCGGGATGCCCGCGGGCGCCGCAGGGGCCGGAGGATGGTGCTACAGCCGAAGCCCGGCCATGACGGTCACTGAGCGGTTCTGCAGCTGGCTGCCCGCACGGTCGTTGTTAGAGAAGCCTGCGTAGAGGCGGGCCTCCATGAAGAGATTGGCGAAGCCTACATCCACCGCTCCGCCGCCGCCAAGGTTTAGGCCGTAATCTCGGCCGGAAAAGGCCTGATCCGGGACGTCTATGCTACTGGGTGGCGGCTGGTCGGGCAGTGGTGCGTCGTCTGGCTGTCGTGGCGTGAAGGGAGGCTGGGCAACAGAAATGCGCTCCCGCACGCGGAAGGACACCGACGGCCCGGCATACATGTACGGCGTGACGATAGATGTGCCGGCAAAGTCGTAGCGCAAGAGCACCGGTAGATCGATGTAGCCAGCCACGAAGTCGATGCCGCGGCGCACTCCCTCGATGGCATTACTCTCGTCGCGCACGCCCCGCTGGTTGTACAGTACCTCCGTCTGCAGTACCCAGTGCTCCGAGAGCCGATACCCCAGCATCAGCCCGCCCATGGAGCCGCTGAGAGCCGCTGGATCTACGTCGTTATCCACGGCAGCGGTGCTGACGGTGAACCCGCCTTTCAGTCCAAGCTCAAACGGTAGGGTCTGGGCGTCGGATACCTGAGGACCAACGGCAAGAAGCACACCCACAAGTGCAGCACAGCACACACGAAACATGACGATGCAGGACAAGCGAAGAGAACGAGCGAACCCAAACCTTCCAGGATGCAGGGCGCTCTATTAGAGTTATGATGCACGCAACCGTTACAGCGGCGTTCCTCTGTTCTTCATAATTTGGATGTATGGCTACGTTTTCTCCTACCATCAACTACCGTACGCAGCCCGGACGTTATCCCTACCGGAGCGGGGAGCAGGGCGTTTTTCAGGTGGAGCCCTACAAGAGTGAGCTGTTGCCACACTGGCAGTTTAAGGATGAAGACGCAGCGCGGGAGGCACGGGATGCCCTGCTGGAACGCTACCGGAGCTATCGTGCCGAGGAAGACTTTGTGGGCATGGACATGGCCCGTAAGTTTCTGCAGATGGGCTTCACGCGGGCCATGCGGTACGCCAAGTACCCGGGCGGGCAGAAGTACGCTGCCGACGGCAGCGAGCGCGAGCCGCAGCAGTGGGCCAACGCGGAGAAGCGCCGGGCGGCGGTGATCTTTCGAGATGCCTGGCAGGAGGTGCTGGCTGACCCTGCCTACGAGCGTCTGAAGGAGGCCCATCAGCAGCGCCGCTCCGCTGCTGACGCGTCAGGGGATTGATCAGCCACACGCCTCAGCACCTCCGGGAGGAGGGCATGGCCGCCGTCGTAGCGATGGATGCGGTGCGCCACAGCAGCGGCTGTCAGGCGGCGCTCTTCTTGGGCGATGCGCTCGCCGGTGAGGTAGCGATCGGCGTCTCCGAGGACGAGCTCCACGGGATCTACGGGGGGCTGGGCTGCCCATGCCGCGAGGTCCAGATCATGGGCCAGCGTGCCGCCCCAGAGCAGCAGCCGGCTGAGGGCAGTCTCGGTATGGGACGCCCACCGGCTGGCCGTGGCCGCACCCTGCGAGAAGCCCAGCACACACCACGTGGCCTCCGGCGCGAGATGGGGCGTGAGGGCATCCCGTAAGCGCTCCAGGTAGCCGAGGTAATCGGCGATCTCATCCTCCCGCGCCGCCGAGGTCATCCACGAGGCGCCCACCTTGCCGTCTGTGCCGCGGCGGTAGAAGCGGGAGAGGGCCTCGGGCGCTACAAGCAGCGTATCCTCAGCCGCGAGCGGCGCCATGTCGTCCAGGAGCCCGGCGGCGCGCTGGGCATAGCCGTGCAGCCCTATCCACACGGTGCCCGCCGTGCCGTCCAGCGGGCCACGCGTCCAGTAGTGTGCTGTTCGCTCAACAGAGATGGTGTGCGAGGCGGACATGAGCAGGCTGTCGGGTAGGAGAGACGGTTAGTCGAGGTGTCGCGCCACATCGCGCATAATGCGGTGGTGATGCTCCGCGTGCAGGCGGGCCGCGCGAAACCACTGGCCTGGGGTGAGGGCGCCCATGACTGGATGAGGCAACCGGTGCGGCGACTGTCGCAGCGTCGGCAGGTGTGGCGCCACCCGCTCCAGCGCCCGCTTGCTGTGTGTCAGGGCCGGTGGAAGCTGGGCGGCATCCAGGTCATCGGGTGGCACAAACGCCCGGGGCGAGGATAGTCAGGCATTGAGAAAGGCCATGGCAGCGGCCGGGGTGGAT
>CAYFRR010000052.1:0-14713 GCA_964345505.1 uncultured Rhodothermales bacterium | reverse complement strand
CGAGGATAGTCAGGCATTGAGAAAGGCCATGGCAGCGGCCGGGGTGGATGCTACATGGTACAACGTTTCGGTGTCTTCGTGCGCAAAGGACTCCTGCACAAACCGGTCGAAGAAGGCGAGGAGCGGGTCGTAGAAAGCCCGCGTATTCACCAGCACGAGGGGTTTGGGGAGCTTACCGTGCTGCTTCAGGGCGAGCACCTCCAGAAACTCCTCCAGTGTGCCGAAGCCGCCGGGCAGCACGACAAAGGCGTCGGCGCGGCTGAACATGACGGCGCGGCGCTTCTGCAGCGTACGGGTGGCGACGAGCTGGTCGGCGGCCTCGTAGGCAGCGCCGTCAACGGACGTCCAGCCCTCCGGAATGACGCCTACGACGCGGCCGTTGGCCCGGTGCACGGCCCGCGCCAGCGTCCCCATCAGTCCGATGGCTCCCCCGCCGTAAACGAGCGTGTGCCCCCCAGCCCCAATCTGCGTTCCCAGTGCTTCCGCCGCCGCCACATACGCCGCGTCTACAGCATCGCTGCTGGAGCAGTACACGCAGATGTTCTTGATCATGGGGTGTCCGGGACGTGGCGAAGGGGGTACGGGTACGCTGGAGCCTTAGAGGATTCCTACCGGCGAAAAAGCGCGCCAGCAGGCCTCAGCCGCGCGGGCGGAGCGGGCGCATCACCACTTCAGAGATCAGGTAATTGTCGGGGCCTTCGAGCACGTGAAGCACTGTCCCGGCCACATCTTCGGGCTGCATGGGATGGGGCGCGATGCTGCTGTCCGCGACGTCCGCAAAGTTGGTTTCAACAGAGCCGGGATACACGCAGGTGACCTTGATGCCGTCGTCGCGCAGTTCCTTCATGAGGGCCTGGCTGAACCCGCGCACGGCATACTTGCTGGTGTTGTAGGCGCTGATGTTCGGATTGCCTACGAGGCCGGCAATGGAGGCAATGTTCACGATGTGGCCGCCAAACCCGTCGGCCTCGTTTTGGGCCTTCATAGGAGGTACGGCTGCCCGTGCGCACAGAAAAACGCCTCGGATGTTGGTGGCCTGCTGCTGGTCCCACGCTTCGGCCGTCAGCTCGTCAACCGCGCCAAACTGGCCAAAGCCGGCGTTATTGATGAGCACATCGAGCCGCCCGGCGGTGTCCGTCACGTGCGTGAAGGCGTTGGTTACCTGCTGCTCGTTGGTGACGTCGCATACCACCGGATGGAAGCGCTCGCCCAGTTCATCCTGCAAGTCATTGAGGTCGTCTTCGCTGCGCGCCAGGCCAAAGACGTGTGCCCCGCGGTCGATGAGTTGGTGGGCGAAATGGGCCCCGAGGCCGCGGCTGGAACCGGTGACAACAGCTACCTTATCGTGGAGCATCATAGGAAAATAGGAGAGGGTGGAATAAAATAAACTTGTGGACATCAACGAGTGATACCGAGGGCTGATCGCACGGGCTTCCCATATTGTTGTGAAAACCCGTCCGTCGGCTATGCCATCCATCCCAAACCGGCGGCTTCTGCCTGCGTACCGATCCTTCCCGTATCCTCTCGTGCTGCTTTTTCTGTTATGCCCGATCCTTCCGATGCCACCCGCGAGATGCAGCGCTTGCTCCGCCGCGCGCAGTCCACACCCGACCCGGCCGCGGCTACCGATCTTGCACCGGCCGCCATCGTGCGCCACTTGCGCCCGTTCCTGACGGAGCGCCGGCAGGCGCGCATCGAGGCGGTGCTGGAGGAGCGCACCACCACCGTCGTGCCAGTCGTGGAGGGCATCGTCAACACGGGCAACGTGAGCGCTGTGATGCGCTCGGCGGAGGCGTTGGGGTTTCATCAGTTTCATGTCATCAAGCATGCGTCGGCTGAGGACCCCCAGTTCAAGACCTCGCGGCGCACGAGCCAGGGCGCGGAGAAGTGGCTCGACGTGCAGGTGTGGGATACGCCGGCCGCCTGCGCCCGCCGCCTCCGGAAGCGCGGCTACCGGGTGGTGGTCACGCACCTTGATGACGCTGCGGTGCCCCTCGGCACCCTCGACTTCACCCAGCCCACCGCTATCGTCTTTGGGAACGAGCGCGACGGCGCCTCCGAGGCGTTGCTGGCCGAAGCCGATGCGACGTGCATCGTCCCGATGAGCGGCTTTACGCAGAGCTTCAACATCTCCGTGGCGGCGGCCCTCGTGCTCTATCATGCCCGCGAAGACCGGCTGCGGCGCCAGGGGCACCACGGCGATCTGCCCGCGGAGGCCCAGGAGGCGCTGCGCGCGCACTACTACCTGCAGAGCGTCAACCGCGCGGCGGACATTCTGGCCCGGGCGCAGGACGAAGCGTGACGCGGCGCGCTACCCCCACAGCTGCCAGAGCATCAGCAGGGCGCCCAGCAGGGCCAGGTTTTTCATGAAGTGCAGCTGCTCTTCCTGCCGCCGGTGGGGGTCCTCCATGCGCCAGTAGCTGTGGATCCAGGGGGTGACCACCGTCAGGAACAGGATCAGGCCGCCAAGGCCCCACTGCACCCAGAATCCCCCCAGGACGGACACCCCACCCGCGACGAGCAGGAGCCCCGTGGCTGCCACGGCAACGCGGGCCAGCGGTACCCCACGCCCCTCGGCAAAGTCGCTCATCTGCTGGAAGACGGTAAAGTGGTTCAGCCCGCTGAAGATGAAGAAGAGGCCCAGCAGCGTGCGGCCAACGAAAAGGAGCAGGTCTTCTGGCATGGGAAACAAGGTCAGGCGAAAGAGTCACGCCGTACGGGCCGCGGGTTCGCTGGTCAGCAGGGTGGTGCCGATGAGGACAGCGAAGGCCGCCGGCCAGACGAGGATGGGGAAGAGGCCGGGCAGGAGGTACAGGTTGGCGATGGTGCCGACGAGCCCGACGCCTACGGTGGCCAGCACCGCCGTCCCCGTAGTGCGCGGCCAGCACATGAGGGCGGCCAGGGGCAGGCCGACGGTCACGCCCAGGCCGACGAACGCAAATTCGATGATGTCGAAGATGGTGCCGGGGCGCCACAGGGCGAGCCCCACCCCCAGGGCCGCCACGCCGACGACCATCAGGCGTCCCAGACGAAGTACCGTGCCCTCCGTCACCTGCGTGCCCGCCTGTGTGCGATATAGCGTGGTGAGATCGGCCGAGGCGACGATCATCATGGAGTCGGAGGTGGACAGGATCGCGCCGATGATGCCGGCCAGCAGCACACCGGCCAGCCACGGTGGGAAGAGGTCCGCCAGCATCAGCATGGCCGCCGACTCGGGCGCGGCCCCCTCGCCATATAACACGCGCCCGGCAATGCCGATGAACAGGGGCACCGTAAGGCGGAGGGCCTGAAAGCTGAGGGCAATCACCGCCGCTTTGGAGATAAGCGTATCTGAGCGGATCGCCTGAAAGCGCATCAGCGCGTGGGGCTGGCCGATAGCGCCCATGGCAAACGTAAGCCACGCCAGCAAGGCCACCACCAGCGCGCCCCCGCCCAGGCCCCCCGTGCTGGAGAGCAGCGTCGGGTCGATGGCGGCGGCTTCATCCAGAAACACACCCCACCCGCCAACCGACCCAACGGCCGCGATGGGGAGCAGCAGGGCAGCGATTAGCACCAGCACGCCCTGCACCACGTCGGTCCACACCGAAGCGCTGAACCCGCCGAGGGTGGTGTACACGGCTACAGCAATCCCGCCCGTCAGCACCGCGGCTACGTACGGGAGGTTGAGTGCGGTATCGAGGGCCTCCCCTACGGCAATGAGCTGAGCGCCCACGTAGGAGATCATAAACACGACCACCGCGACGGTGCTAACCCAGCGGATAGCGGTACCGGTGGCGGTGCGTTGGAAGGCAAGCGCGAGGTGGTCCACCACCGTCTGGCTATTCAGTGCCTGCGAGGCTCGGCGGAAAGGCGGCCCCACGTAGCGGTACATGAACAGGACCACGAGCAGCATCGCCAGTGAAAACCACAGCCCGTGCAGCCCCGTGGTAAAGCCCACGCCCACCCAGGCGAAGAACGTCCACCCGCTGGCTACGGAGGCCACCTCAGAGATGGCGATGGGCCACGTGCCGACGTCGCGCCCGGCCAGCATGTAGTCGGCCAGGCGGCGGGTATCGGTGGTGCGGTAAAAATACACCCCGATGCCGAGGAGCACCAGCAGGAAGAGCCCAAATGTGAGGTGGAGGCCAGTCATGTCAGGCGTCAGGGGCTGCGTCGTCTGGTGATGAGCGCCGGGCTACATCCAGCCGGTAGAGCCCATACCCCAGCAGGGGCACAATCATAATTCCGAGCAGGACGAGCCACGTATCCGGAGGAAGACCGTTCATGGGTAGTGCATGAGTACGTGAAAGGATTCCATCAGAATAGGCGATGGTGCGGGCGGGCGCAAGCGGCAACCGGCAAGGCGCAACGAGGGCATCCTCCGACACGCAAGCGAACCCTCGTCCGCGGTGGTCATTGGTTTTACCACCGCACCCTCTGCATATTTCCCCTTTGCGCCATGGATATTACCCATGCAGGCGTTACCCTTGAGCTTCGCCAAGGCGATATTGTCCATCAGCCCGACATCGACGCCGTTGTCAATGCGGCTAATGCCGAGCTGCGCATTGGCGGCGGGGTAGCCGGCGCGATCCACCGCGCCGCAGGCCCCGGACTCACGGAAGAGTGCCGCCCGCTGGCGCCCATTGAGCCGGGAGAGGCCGTCATTACGGGCGGGCACAACCTGCCGAACCCTCACGTGATCCATTGCCTTGGGCCGGTATATGGGCGTGATGAGCCCTCCGATGCGCTACTGGCTGCGTGCTATCGGAACGGGCTGGCCCGGGCGGAGGAGGCCGAGCTCTCGTCGGTAGCCTTCCCGGCCATCTCGACGGGGGCGTTTGGTTATCCGATGGAGGCGGCTGCCGCGGTTGCGCTGCAGACGGTGCTGGAGGAGATGCCGTTGCTTGACCACGTCCGCACCATCCGCTTTGTGCTGTACGACCGGCGGGCGTACCACGTACACGAGCAGAGCTTGGCCGAGTTGAAGACGAAGGAGATCCTCAACGGGTGAGGGGTATTTCCGGTAGCAGGCGTGCCAAGGCAGTCCGTCGCATGCTTTGTTTTCGCGCAGGCTCGTGCCAGCGAGCCGAAGACTGGTTCGTCTCCGCTCGCAGGGCTCGCTGCGCTCACCATGACGAGGGGGAGCTACGCCGCCGCCTGAACGGCCTCCAGCTTGCTGCGGAGCGTCAGGAGGGTCTTTCCCAGGATCTGAGAAATGCGGGCTTCCGTGAGGTCGAAAAACGCGCCGATCTCGCGCAGCGTCAAGTCTTCGGTGTAGTAGAGGCCCATGATGATGCGCTGCCGCTCCGGCAGCTCGGCGATGAGCTTCTCCAGTTCACCCATCATCGAGTCGTGGTCTACCGCGGCAAACCCGGCTTCGCCGTCCTCATGCGGGAGCACATCCAGCATGGTCTGGCTGTCCTCGTCGCCCATGGTCGTGTGCAGCGAGAGCGCAAACCGGCACTGCGCCTCACTCATCAAGCTGTAGTACTCGTCGAGTGACACATCCAGGTAATCCGCCACGTCCTGGTCGGAGGGTTCCTCACCCAGCATCTGCCGCAGCGTGTCGATGGCCTGATTGGCCTCGGCCAGCTTCTTCCGCTTCCCGCGGGAGAGGGCGTCGATGGAGCGGAGGTAGTCGATTAGCGAGCCGCGCACGCGCCAGTAGGCATGCGTGACGAACTGCGTGCCCCGGTCCGGGTCGTACGTGTCGAGGGCCTGCAGCAGGCCCAGGAGGCCCGTGTTTTCGAGGTCCTCGTACGTAGCGAGCGTGTGGTTCGGCAGCGTCAGCTTGCCCAGTAGCGAGCGGACGAGCGGCACGGCGGCCACCACCACAGCCTCGCGGTTGGCTGGCGATGGGTCCGCCATGTAGCGATCGACGGTGGTCTGTAAATCCTCAGTCATGGTAGCGTAGGCATTAGGGCAGTAAACGGAGACCGGTGAGGCTATGAGGCCACAGCCGTTTCAGGGGCAGCGGGTGCCGGGGAACGGGGAGCGCTGCGGGCGGCCGTATCGCCTGCGGGGGACGACTCTGTGGGGTCAGACGAGGCGGTGCCCGGCTGGGTAGAGCGGTTGGAGGGCGCTGAATTGGAAGACGATGCGCCATCAATCTCGACTTTCTCTTTGGGCGCCTCCTCTTCGGGCTCTGGCGTATACGTCAAAATATGCCGCACGAGGGTGAGGCCCACGACGGCCACCAGGTACACGATCAGCCCCGTACCAGCCCCTTGAAGCAGCGCAACCTCCAGCGGAGCCTGGGTCCAGGCCATCTGCAAGAACATGAGGAGGCCGCTCAGGGCACTCAGTTGAATGATGACAGACTGCATCGTGAGGGAAGGAGGTCAGGCGAGGAAGGTCAGGCGAAGGGAATCAAGCAGGCGCGAGAAGCGCAGGGGTGCCGGCGGTGAGCGTATCGGCAAGGCCCACGAAGGCCTGGCAGACGGCGCCGGGGTTTAGCACAGCTGGATGTTGCTGGCGCACCGACTGCCGCAAGGTGGCTGCGTAAGGCACCCAGCCGAGATAGGTGGGGGTCTGCCCGGTAAAGCGCCGGGTGATCTCCCCAAACCGGTCGGCTACGCTGTCGGCTTCGGCGGTTGTATCGGCGAAGTTGACGACCAGGCTAAGCGGATAATCGGGGTCGGCCTGGTAGGTGAGCTTGGCCAGGCGGTAGGCGTTGGCCACCGCAGTAGGCTCGCCCACCAGCACGAGCAGGCCCAGGTCGGCGCGGTCGAGGGCCCAGCGCACCGGCCCGTCCGTCCCGGCCGGGGTGTCGATCAGAATGTAGTCGTAGGCATCGCGGAGGTCGTGCAGCAGCGTGTCGAGGGTAGCGTAAAGCGTGCGCTCGCGCCCGTCGGCATCGCCCGGGGCGGCCACGCTTTGGATGAGCGTCAGGCCCCGGCTCGTCTCGTGCAGCACCTCCTCACGCAGGGCGGCGTGGCGGGCCAGGTCCAGCACAGCGGCCGCGGGTTGCTCGTTCAGCAGCACGGCACAGTCGCCCAGCCCAAAGTCGGCGTCCAGCAGCGCCACGCGGTAGCCTTGGCCCAGGAGCACCTCGGCCAGGTTGACGGCGATGACGCTTTTGCCAACACCGCCTTTCCCGCTGGTGACGGTCAATATGGTGGAAGATCGTTGCATGCGTAGAGGGCGTACGGGAGGCGACTACAGGTTGAGGAGCGACTGCACGAACCAGGTAGGGGAGAAGGCGCGCACGCTGTGGGGGACGTGCGGGCCGTTGGTAAGGTGCTGCACCGGGAGGTCGAACTGAAGCAGCCACTCGGCCACGCGCCCCCAGCCCAGCACCTCATCGAGGTGGGTAAGGGCCAGCGCATCCGGGGCCAGCGGGAGGCGCGTAAGCATGTCGGGGGGAAACTCGTCCAGCGCGCGTGTAGCGTTAAACACGAGCTGCACGTGCAGCGGCAGGATGGGCGCGACGAAGCGACGCAGGCGCTGCATCATGCGGCGGGCATCAGCCGGGCGGACGGGCAGCGGCGGCGTGTCGATGAGGAGTTGGTCGAACGACTGCACGCGGCGCAGCGCCTCGCGCATCTCGTCTTCGGTCTGCACGCTCTGCGCGGGTAGTCCGTGGCGCCGAAACAGCTCCAGCGGGCTATGGTGCAAGCTCTCCTGCTCAGGATCCGGCTCAATCACGATAACGGCCGGCTGCCGCCGCGCAAAGAACTGCGGGTGGAGGGCCAGCTTCAGCAGCAGCGACGTCTTGCCCGAGCCGCTGGGCCCGATGAGCAGCTGCGTGCCGGTGGTTTGCTTCGACGGGGCCGTGTGCTGCAGGCGGCGCAGCAGTTCCTGCGCCAGCGCCCACTGCAGTTTCTCCTGGTCCGTCTCCGGATCGTAGCCGTGCTCGGCCAGCTGGTCGAACACCTTGGTGAGGGTGCTGGCCGCCATGCCCCGCTCCAGCAGTTGGGCGTAGAGCGGATGGGCGGCCCACCGATGCCCGGCGCCGATGACCGCGCCGCCAAAGCGCCGCTCCATCGTTTCGAGGCGGTCGTGCAGCACGCGCAGCTGGGACTCCAGGAGAGCCTCGAGATCGGCCGACGAGGAGGGTGGCGGGCTGTCGTTCGCCGCGGCGCCGGTCTTTGGGAAGAGGTCGCCGCGGGCGGGGTCCTGGGTGCGGCGCGCACTCGCCGTGAGTTGGCGCATCCGCTCGGCCAGCCCCTGCACGTCGATGGGGGAGTCTTCCATCACATCCACCAGCCCCCCGGTGCCGTCGGAAACTTGTTCGCCACGGCCGCCGGCAGGTTGTGCCGTGCGGCGATTCGCTGCGCGCTCGGTTGAGGCGCGACGTTCAGGGGTTCGGCGGCTGGCCTGCGCGGATGCACCCTGGCGGGTGGGCACCGTGTGGCCTACGCTGCGCCGGCGCTCCGGCGTGGCGTCTGCGGGCGCGGCATCGAGCATCACCGTGACCCGGGCCGGCCGGTCGTCGCGGGCCGGCACTGAGTCGAGCAGGACAACCTCATCACCCAGCACGCGCCGGGCTTCGGCCAGCGCGGCCTGGATGCTACGTCCTTCGATGGTCTTGACGTTCATGAGGGGACAGAATAGGCGGGCAGGTTACGGCAGCGTCAGGTGGTCGATCAGGTCGACGGACGCGTCGGGGATCAGGTCATTGTACGAGAGGACCGTGATGTCGGTGAGCATGGGCGCGAGGAAGTTGTACAGCGTGGCGCGGAGGATGGGCGAGGTAAGGACCACCGGTGGATGGCCCGCGCCGATCAGCCGCTTGGCCAGGCGCTCCGCTTCCTGAACGAAGCGCTCGGCCCGCTCCGGGGAGAGGCCCAGCGTGTTGGCGTTCAGGTCGCCGTTCTCTGCACGTTCGAGCAAGTGCTGTTCCAACACCGGATCCAGCACGAACGCATGGATGCGTCCATCGCCGTCAGCAAACTCGCGCGTGATGGTCGCCGCCAGCGCCGCGCGGGTGTATTCCGTCAGCACATCGATATTCTTGGAGCTCGCGGCGTAGTCAGCCAGCGCTTCGAGGATCGTCACCAGGTCGCGCACCGGGATGCGCTCCCGCAACAGGCGCTTCAGTACCTTCTGCACCTGCCCGATGGAAAGTAGGTTAGGGACGAGTTCTTCCACCAGGGCAGGGGCGGTTTCTTCCACCTTGTCGAGTAGCTTTTTGACCTCTTGCCGGTCGAGCAGGCGATGGGCATTTTTGCGCAGTTCCTCCAACAGGTGCGTCGTCACTACCGCGGGCGCCTCCACGATGGTCAGGCCCATACTTTCCGCCTCGGGCAAGTGGCGTTCGGCCACCCACACGGCAGGCAGGCCAAAGGTGGGGTCTTCCGTGCGGATGCCGGGGGGCGCCTCCGTTTGGTCTTCGGGCAGGAGCGCGAGGTGGTAGCCCGGCAGCACCTCGCCCTCGCCAATGGGGTTGCCGCGCAGCTTGATGACGTACGTGTTGGAATCCATCCCCACGTTATCGCGGATGCGGATGGGCGGCACCACGACGCCCAGCTCCACCGCCAGCTGCTGGCGCAGCAGCTTGAGGCGCTCCAGCAGGTCGCCCTCCTGGTCGGGGTCTACGATGGAGATGAGGGCGTATCCGATTTCCAGCTCCAGCGGGTCGACCATCAACAGATCCGACGGGTTGGACTCCGGCTCGGGCTCTTCGTCCGCCGCCTCCAAGAGCGCCTGATGCTCCTCGTCGGCTGTCTGTTCGGCCTTCATACGGTTCCAGCCCACCAGCGCGATGGTGCCGGAGAGCAGCCAGAAGGGCACCACGGGAAGGCCTGGCACCAGGCCCAGCAGCATCAGGAAGCCGGCCGTGATGAGCAGCGGATGCGACTTGGTGAGCAGCTGCCCGCGCATGTCCTGCGCCAGCGTGTTGTCGCCGCTGGCGCGGGTGACGATGATACCGGCGGCGGTGGAGATCAGCAGCGCCGGGATCTGCGAGACGAGGCCGTCGCCAATCGACAGCAGCACAAACGCGGTGGCCGCATCGCCGGCCGACATGCCCTGCTGCATCATGCCCACCGCGAGTCCACCCACGATGTTGATGGCCGTAATCACCAGGCCGGCAATGGCGTCGCCCCGCACGAACTTGCTGGCGCCGTCCATCGCGCCGTAAAAGTCGGCTTCCTGTGTGATCTCTTGCCGGCGGCGCTTCGCCTCCTGCTCATCGATGAGCCCCGCGTTCAGGTCGGCGTCAATGGCCATTTGCTTGCCGGGCAGGGCGTCGAGCGTGAACCGGGCGGCGACCTCCGCGATGCGCCCGGAGCCCTTCGTGATCACCACAAAGTTGATGAGCACCAGCACGATAAAGATGATGAGGCCCACCGCGTAGTTACCCGCCACCACAAACCCCCCAAACGCGTCGATGAGCGACCCGGCGTTGGCGTCGCTTAGGATGAGGCGGGTGGAGGCTACGTTCAGCGACAGCCGAAACAGCGTGGTGATGAGGAGCAGCCCTGGAAAGATGGCGAATTCCAACGGCTTGTTGGCGTAGAACGCCGTCAGCAGCACCGCCAGGCTGATGGCGATGTTGGAGGCCAGCAGCATGTCCAGCATGAACGTCGGCAGCGGCACCACCATCACCAGCAGCACGAGCACCACGGCCCCCGCCACCGCCGCTTCGGTGCGCCCGGCCCGGTTGGACGAGAGCAGGGGCGTCATGGATGTGGATGGTGGGGCGGTGGGCACAGGAACGCGACGTGGCATACGAAAACGATGGGGCGGGGGCTACACACGCTCGCCGCGGTCGCGGTAGACCTCGGCCAGGATCGTGGCCACCGCGGTGTAGAGCTCCTCCGGGATGGCGTGCCCCTCGGGCACTCCACTATACAAGGCACGTGCCAGCGGCCGATCTTCCACCACGGGCACGTCGTTGTCGAGCGCAAAGTGCTTGATGCGGAGCGCCCGCTTCCGGATGCCTTTGATGACGACGTGCGGGGCCTCGTCGGCGGTGCGGTCGTAGGCCAGCGCCACGGCGTAGTGCGTCGGGTTGGTAACCACCACGTCGGCCTTCATCACGGCGTGGTCGAACCGCGGGCGCTGCGCCATCTCGCGCGCCATCTGCTTCCGCTTGCCGCGCAGCTGCGGGTCGCCCTCTTGCTGCTTCCGCTCGTCCTTCAGCTCCTTGTCCGTCATCTTGAGGTCCTCGTGGTACTTCCACTTCTCAAACGAGAAGTCGATGATGGCCAGCAGCACCAGCGCTATAATCATCTGCGCCAGCATGGCTACGATCCACCCGGCCGCCGTCGCCAGGGCCTGCGGCAGTGCCTGCAGGTGCAACTGCAAGACCTCCGGTAAAATGTAGCGGATGTTGAAGAAGGCAATCGGCGCTACAATTACGATCTTCATGATGGCCTTGAACGCCTCAAAGAGGCCCTTCGAGGAGAAAATACGCTTCAGCCCCTCCTGCGGGTTGATGCGGCTGGCCTTGGGTTGCAGCGGCTTCAGCGTTATATTCCAGCCCGTTTGGACCACGTTTAGGCTGAAGCCCAGCACCAGCATGAGCCCGAAGAAGGGCAGCAGGATGTCCGACACATGGAGCGCGGCGCGAATGAAGAGGCCGGGCGCCGATTGTATCGTGATCTGCGTTTCGGGGGCATTCAGCAGGGTTTCCTGCATCATGCGCTGCATCGACCGAAAGACGCGCGGCACACCGTAGTACAGCATCAGCCCGCCCAGAAACAGCACGCCCGCCGAGACGAACTCCTTCGACTTGAACAGATTGCCATCCTCCCGCGCCTTCTTGATGCGCTGTGGCGTGGGGTCGTGTATCTTTTCATGTTTTTCTGGGGAGTCGCTCACGGCAGCTTAGCAAAGGCGGTCAAAGGAAAAGATCGGGCGGAGACGGCCGGAAAGGCTTTCCCCACGGAGGCCCACGGAGGGCGTGCGCGGTGCTCGTCTCAGGAGGCGAGCACCTCAATGAGCAGGAGCAGGTCGTCCAGCATCTGGTCGATGAGCATCGACACAAAGGGGAAGAAGTAGAGCACGAACACGTAGGCCATGCTGAGGCCCACGAGCAGCTTCAGCGGCAGGCCGAGGAAGAACAGGTTGGCCTGTGGCACCACCCGGGCAAAAACGCCGAGGCAGACGTCGATCAGAAACACCAGGATCATAAACGGAGCGGCCAACTGCAGCGCGGTGCGGAAGAAGTAGCCGATCCAGTCGAGCATGGGCAGCCCCGCGGCGGCCAGGTTGGCGCCTCCCAGCGGCACCACGTCAAAGGAGAGCGCCATCGCGTTCAGGATGTGATGATGCCCGTCCATCGCCAAAAAAAGCAGCGTCAGGGTGATCGTCAGAAAGCGGCCCAGGGGGTTCGAGAAAGAGCCGTCCACCGGGTTGTAGACGTGCGCCAGGCTGAGGCCCATCTGAAAGCCGATGATCTCGCCGGCAAACTCGACGATCCAGAAGATGAGCTGCGCGGTAAAGCCCAGCAGCAACCCCGTGACGGCTTCGATGGCCACCGCCATCACAAAGCCCACCGGATGCAGAAAGGTAGCCGGCAGCGCGCCGGGAATGAGGCCGGCAAACCCGTAGGCCAACAGCACGGCCAGCA
Organism: uncultured Rhodothermales bacterium; assembly: GCA_964345505.1. Classification (GTDB taxonomy): domain Bacteria; phylum Bacteroidota; class Rhodothermia; order Rhodothermales; family Salinibacteraceae; genus Tc-Br11-B2g6-7. The sequence goes on along the minus strand of CAYFRR010000052.1, from coordinate 2,214 downwards.
ACACGCGCACCTGCACCGGCATCACGTTGTGCCCGAAGATGGGCGCGGCAATGAAGATGCCGCCGATCCGCACAAACGCGAGCAGCACGGTAAACAGGTAGGCTGGCTCGAGAAGCTCCATAGGTAGGGGCTACTGCGAAACAGAGGAGATGAACGTAAAAGCCGCCGTGGTGAAGTCCGTGAGCATCTGCATCATCCACGAGGCCAGCAGAAGCAGCACCAGCAGCATCGCAATCAGCTTAGGGATGAAGCTGATGGTCATCTCCTGCATGGAGGTCACCGCCTGAAAGAGCGCGACGCCGAGGCCAACGAGCAGCGCTACGCCCAGGAGCGGGCTGGCGACGAGGACGGCGGTGTAGAGGGCTTCTTGCACCCAGTAAAGCGAGACGTCACTGTTCATGGCGTGATAGGAAAATCATTCAAGGAAACGAGCGGCACTGGCAGGCTACAGGTAGCCTTCCACCACAGATTGTACGATGAGGTACCAGCCGTCGGTGAGCACAAAGAGGAGCAGCTTGATGGGAAGCGACACCATCACCGGGGGGAGCATCATCATACCCATGCTCATCAGCACACTGGCCACGATCAGGTCCACGATCACGAACGGCAGAAACAGCATGAAGCCGATCTGAAAGGCAATGCGCAGCTCGCTGATGACAAACGCCGGCACCAGCACGTGGAGCGGCACCGCTTCGGCATCGTCGAAGACCTCAATGTCGGCCAGGTCCATAAACAGCATCAGGTCCTTCTCGCGGGTTTGCTGCAGCATGAAGCCCTTCATGGGCGAGACGGCCCGGTCCAGCGCCACCTCCTGCGTGACCTCGCCTTCCATGTAGGGCAAGAGGGCGTCCTCGTGCACGCTTGAAAAGACCGGGTACATGATAAAAAGCGTGAGGAAGAGCGAGAGCCCGATGATGACCTGGGTGGGAGGCGACTGCTGCGTGCCGAGCGCGGTGCGCAGGATGGAGAAGATGACGACCAGCCGGGTGAAGCTGGTCATCAGGACGATGATGGCTGGTGCCAGCGAGAGGACGGTGAGCAGCAGCAGGAGCTGCACCGGCAGCTCGTAGTCGTCCATGCCGTCGGTGAGCTCAATGCCCGGCAGCGGACTGAGCGCCTGCCCGTCGCCCCCCGCCTCCTGGGCGAGGGCATGCGTGGGCACGAGCACCAGCAGCGCGACAACGAGCAGCGCAACGAGCGCCAGCACCCGCCCGGCGCTGCTGCGGCGCTGCTCGAGGCCTGCGAGGGGGGTATTCATCGAGAGGCGTGGGCGCCGGTGGACGGGGTGTTGCGGACGTGCTGTCCTGCCATGCGCTCCAGCAGGGTAGCGAAGTTGGGGGCGGCGGCCGCGGTAGCACCGTCACCCGCAAGCGGGGCCACTGATGCAGCCTTTCGTTCGGTCTCCGAGGCAGGTGCGGGGGCTGCGGTAGCAGGCGTATCGGCATGGGCTGTGGCAGACAAAGCCTCGGCGGGGTACGTCCTGAGGCAGGTGATCTGCCCGGAGGTGACCCCGAGGACGAGCACGTCGGGGCCGCAGCGCACGAGCCGGACGTCCTGGTTGGGGGCCAGCTGGAGGGTCTCGAGCGCTTCGAGGGTTGTGCCCTCCTCCGCGTCCTCGGCCCGGCGGCGTTGCAGGTAGAGCGCCCATGCGCCACCCCCGAGCAAGAGCAGCAGGGCGATGGCGTTACCCGGGGTCCAGAGCGCCGGCCCTTCGGCGGTGCGGGCGATAAACCCGGCGCCGGGCGAAGCATTTTCGTCCACCACCGCGGCAGGTTCTTCGCCTGGCGCCGTAGCGCCTGTCGGAAACAGGTAGACCGCGCACCACAGAAAGAAGAGCCCGGCCACCAGGTACAGCACGCGCCGAAGCACATCACGCCGCTGATCGGGGTTGGAGGTGGCGAGAGAGGACAGAGAAGCCATGGTGGACAACACAACTCGTGGGAGCGAAGCCGGCAGGTGCCGGCGGTACGTCTCCCTGTTTTGCTAACTCCGTGCCATGTGAGGGTTGTTGCGTGTGGGCGTGTGGGAGTTTTGGGGTTTGTGGGTGGTGGCGTTTTTCGCCGGTAACAGGTTTAGGAGAGAGCGCTGGTGAAGCTATTCATCCCACAAACACAACGCGCCACCAGACCTCTAACTCCTCGACTCCTCGTTCGCTGCCTCATCGTCTTAACCAAAGAATTACCCCCACACCCCCACACGCGGAGCGGCCCTCCT
>CAYFRR010000051.1:0-17230 GCA_964345505.1 uncultured Rhodothermales bacterium | reverse complement strand
AGGTTTTTTCCCAACGACAGCGGGGTGGGAGGAGAGAGGAAGGTCCGGCACACTGCTTCCGAAAAATCGGTCCAGTCATCAATAAACCGCCGATAAGCCACGCCCTCACCAGGAAACTTCGATTCCAGATGCTCGACGGTGCGATCCACATCCCGGTAAATATAGATACTGTCGCCGTCTGGAAATGGGGCAAAAAAGAGCGGGTCGAGTTCGATGTACTCGAGTCCGTATGCGCTTAGATTCAGCTCTTCAATAATGGGAGTCAGGCGAATAAGGATATGGGCGCTGCCACCCAGATCAAATTGATAGCCTGGGATGATCTCCTTGGTGGAGACCGCCCCACCTACGATGTCTCGCTTTTCGAATACCCCCACACGGTAGCCGGACTGCGCCAGGTAAGCTGCTGTTATCAGGCCATTATGCCCGGCGCCAACCACACAAACGTCAAAATCCACAACTACTCCTCTCTAATGATGCGCTATTGATTGCATTGGACACAGGGTACCACGGCAATAGCTTATATGCTGCACGTAACGTGCAGTCGTATCAAGAATATTCAATGCCGGTGGTGAGCCCACAGAAGCGGTGCGCGCAGGGAGGTTGTTCAAGGTAGGTGAAATACCCTGAAGTTTTGTAGGTTACCATCTGCAGAAGGAGCAGAGGATATAAGTCAAATGGACATTCAACGGAAAAGTGTACGATATGGGGCGGGTGTTGTATGATATCAGCCGTGTGATTAAGTCTGGGGTCGCCGTGTGGCCCGGAGATCAACCGTTTACGCAGGAGTGGACGTTGCGAAAAGAGAAGGGGGCAAGCGTGAATCTCAGTAGCGTACGCATGAGCCTCCATACGGCGACTCACGCTGACGCTCCTCTGCACGTCCGCTCCAGTGGAGCCAGCATCGCGGACTTGCCGCTCGACGCGTTCATTGGACCTGCTTACGTCCTGGATCTGACAGACCGTAAACCCATCGACAACTTTATACAGCCCGCGCATCTGAAGCACATACCCTCCGAGTGCTCGCGGGTGCTGCTGAAGACGCGACACAGCTCCGTACCCGCAACAGCCTGGGACGCTAACTGGCGGTCCATTTCGCCAGCTGCCGTGGAATGGTTTGCACAGCAAGGAATCATGCTCATCGGTACGGATGCGCCGTCTGTGGACCCGGAGGATAGCACGACCCTCGACGCGCATCATGCGCTGGCGCGTGCAGGGATTGTTCATCTGGAGCACCTGTGTTTGCGTGAGGTGCCTGAAGGAACCTACAATCTGTCGGCGCTCCCACTCAACATCGCGGGTGCAGACGCAGCGCCTGTGCGCGCTGTGCTACACCGAACATTTTAAAACTGTTATTGCAAGTTTCTATGATAAGTAAACTGAGACACAGACGGGCACACGTAGCGACCTACCTCTTAAAAGAAGAGGAAGGAGCAATCCGCCAAATCTCGCTCACGCTCACATAGTTTAAACCATTTATGGACCGACTGAATCGGCAGGATCTCCAAGAACTGGCCGCCCACGAGGCGGAGCAGTGTATATCCTTTTACATGCCAGCCGAGCGCGTTGAGGCTGAGCATGCACAAAACAGCATTCGCTTCAAGAATGTGCTTAGAGATGTTCGCCTGCAGTTGCAGGAGCGCGGGTTGAAGGATGCCGCTATCGATGAAACTCTTCAACCAGCGACAGACCTACTGGACGACGCCACCTTGTGGCGATCGATGAGTGAAGGCTTCTGTGGCTTCATCACCCCAGATACGCATCTCTTTCTCCGTCTTCCACTACGTTTTGACGAGGTTGCCCATGTATCGAATCATTTTTACCTGAAGCCACTGTTTCCCCTCATTGCGAGCAATAACCGGTTTCACGTACTGGCGCTCAGCCAAAATAGTGTTCGCTTATTCCGTGGCACGCACCAAGGGCTCGATCAGGTAGACGAAGGTACGATACCGGAAGGTATTGCCGAGGCCCTCGCCTATGATGACCCTGAACAGCAACTACAGGTGCGCTCCCACCGCACAGCCAATGATCAAGCGGGGGAGAGTGAGGCTATCTTCCATGGACAGGGTAGCGGCGAGCAGGAATTCCGATCCAAGCCACAGGAGCGGTTGAAGCGATACTTCCGCGAAATCGACAACTCCGTCAAGGAGCTATTGAAAGATGATCGTGCACCATTAGTACTGGCAGGAGTATCGTATTACCTGCCCATCTACCGGGAGGTCAACAGCTATCCCCATCTCATTACCGACGAGATCGCGGGCGGCAATCCGGATCAGCTTGCCCCTCATGAGCTCCATGAAAAGACCTGGCAGATCGTCGATCCACACTTCCAGGCAGCGCAGGAAGAGGCCGTCGAACGATTCCAGGCAGCCTTTCAGCAAGACAACGGGCACGCATCTGCCGCTCTGGAAGATGTTATTCGCTCTTCCATGTTTGGACGGGTAGACACCTTATTTACACCGGTCCACGAGTTTATCTGGGGATCAGCTGATAAGGAGACGGGGGAAGTGGTACTTCATGGAGCTCAGCAAGAAGACTCTACCGAGCTGCTGAATATGGCCGCTATCCACACCTTCACCAATGGAGGCACGGTGTACGCGCTGAAACCGGAGCACATGCCCGTAGATGAGCCGGCTGCGGCCACATATCGGTATGCCGCCGATCTAAGCACGTCGTAGCATACCGGTGGTCGGCACGAATATTTGAGCCAGCATTAACCAGGGGAAAGCGGTCTTACGACTGCTTTCCCTTTCGTATGTGAATATAATCTGCCGCACTGTCCCGCAGTTTATCCCGCTGATGAATGTACATCATGGTCGTCTCGATATTCTTGTGGCGGGCATGCGTCTGGACCTGCTTAAGCGAAGCCCCGGCTTCCAACGCCAACGTGCAGCCCGTATGGCGCAAGGTATGAGCCCCTACATCACCCAACCCGGCTCGTTCAGCCGTTTCGCGCACAATCCGGTAGATGGAATGTGGCGTGAGGCGGCCGCCTCGGTTGTTGTTGCTCAGCGACTGCCACAGTGGCCCTTGGGCAATACTATAGTGCGCACACATGCGATCGATTTGCTCTACCACATGCGCAGGCACCTTGATGTACTGGTTAGCTCCGCCTTTTGTCGAAGGTAGATCAAGCACCCAGTACCGGCTGAGTGGCCGGAGGTGCGCAACGTCCATGGCTGCGGCTTCTGAGCGTCGCAATACGCAATGCAAGAGCGTATAGATGAGCGTATAGTCTCGCATCGCTGCATCAGCAGACGCTGATGTGGCATCCAGCAAAGCCTCTGCCTGATCGCCACTTAATACGACCAGTGATCGATCAGCCCGGTCTGCCTTCTGAATTCGCCGCACCAGTTTCGGATGGGCAGGATTTCGGTCGAGCGCGTCCAGAGCTACTAACCAGTCAAAAAAGCCGCGCAGTGAAGCGACGCGCCGCTGGACGGTAGAAGCCGCATAGCCGTCATCCGCCAGCCGCTCCAGGTAGGCGTTCACATGAACAAAGGTGACGCCACGAATATCTGGCAGAAAGACCGTAGGCGAGCCGAAAAAATCTTCCAGGTCGTTTCGATAGGCCCGGCGCGTCTGCTCGCTATCGTAGCGCTTGAGATACAGATCGATGAGGTTGCGGTCACGGATTGGACCCTGAAGTGCATCTGACGACGTTCGTTCTATAGCCATATTACAGAGTCTTTATACCTTATGCAGCTGGAATATAAACCTATTTTCAACCTTTGGTAATAATACTTATCAAACGTTGAGATCATATGCAAGTGTTTGACACCTTTCAGCCTCCTGTAGAGATGACATCGGGCAGCGTCGGGTATCTGCGCCACACTGCTGTCTGCTATCTAAAACTATATGCCTACAAACTGCCCTGCATAATCAAGCTGATGCGCGATGTACTTTAACTCGCCCTCATGCAGTTGACTGAGTCGTTGATCGTACCACGCGGCGACTTCCTCGGACGTGATAGACTCCGATGCTGTCAGCTCGTTGTGCATAAACTTAAGGATGGATTTGAGAAAGTATTCCTCGTCGTCTGGATACGAGCCGGCATTTGGTGTTGGGCGCACAATCCAGTCCGAGGCGCCGACCGCATCAATCCGTGCTCCTACAGCTGGCAACACGTCGAGGAGCTGTCGACCTGTGTGGCTACCGCCTGTGCGCCCGTCATCCCGCTCGTCCATAGAGCGGTGAAATATCTCTTCCACCAGCGTTTCTCGTTTTTGATCTACCACAGGTAGCAAAGCGCTAATACCGTCGAAGTTAATCGGGAAATAGAATGCCCCGTTGGGCTTCAGCGCTTTAAATAAAGCGGTCAAGCCGGATTCAAGCGGGACAATATCCAGAAAGGCCTGACCGACCAGCGCGTCGAACGCTTGCGCCGATTCGGACGCCAGGGTAAGTGCGTCGGCTGTCACGAAATGACAATGGACGCTCCGCAAGCCGTCTTTCACGCGTATATCGTCGGCGTTATCTTCCTGGACCGAGTACCCTTTGCCGCGCAGCCACTGCGTAACCTCCTTCTGCGCCGTCTTCACATATGCTTTCTCAATATCAACAATTGTATAGTCAACATGCCCATGCGTTACAGACTCAAAAATCCGCTTAAACGACGATCCAAGCCCCGCACCAACATCAAGTACACGTATAGATTTATTAGCCTCTAATGTATTTTTAATATGGTTGATAAATGTATCGAATACATAAGTGCTGATTGAGCGCTTATCGACAGGCTCTTTGGCATTCAAGTACCGTACGTAGTCTACCTCGGTATTCATAGATTAGCTATTTGTATACATATATATACTTTTAGCGGCTGTACGCATGCTCTCGTCCCATGATGGATGGTCACGGTACGTTGCAATAGCCGCTTTTCCCATGCGCTGTCGCGTGCGTGGATGTAGCAAGTGCCCAATCCGGTGTGCGATCGTTGTCCGATCTGTGGGGTCAACGAGAAAGCCATTGTGCCCGTCATGCACAAAGTCCGAGGCTCCTCCTCTGCTTGCAGCGATCACGGGTACACCATACCCCATAGCCTCAAGGTATACGATGCCAAAGCCTTCGTGAAAGGATGGCACCACCAACACGTCGGCCGCTTCATACAAGCTCTGGAGCTGCTTATCATCTACGAAGCCATGCCAATGCACGTCACCGGGGACGTCGCGCAGAGCCCGCTGGCATTCGGTTGTGTAGACAGGGTCTACTGTATCGTCTCCAGCTACATGCAGTGCCCACCCATCCGCAGGTACGTTGTGTAGTGCAGCGGCCAGTTCACGCAAGCCTTTCCGTTCAATGACTGACCCGACAAACAGCATGATCAAGGGTCCGCCGGTTTCGGGTTCACTGTCCTCTGATTCAGGCAGTGGCACGCTATCGCTGGTCAGATCTGGGCGGCCTGGCCAAGCGACTGTATGTGGGGCGTGCTGCATGGAGGGTGCAAGCGCATACACGGCTTCTTTCGTGGCATGGCTATTGAATAAGAAGCCATCCACAGATCGGAGGTACTGGCGCTCAACGAGGCGGTAGATTCGGTGCGCGATGGCTGGATGCCGTTCACTGGACCGTAAATGATGTACGATCGAGATGATCGGGCATCGGCATGTGGCGCGGAGCACATGATTGATCAGGAACAGCGACGGATGATTCAGCTCGTCCTCCAGAAGAATATCCAGATTAGCGGCTGCTACACGCCGTGCAAACCCCAGCCGGGAGTTGTCGGCAAGATGGGCAGTGTACGATCCAGCGGGCAATGTAAAGAGCCGAACAGAATGTCCGTCTCGTCGCAGGGCCTCCACCAGTTTCCGATCATACAGGTAGCCACCGGTCTGCTGGTCAATGGAGCCATAGATGATGAGACCTATCCGCATGCCTTCTCATACGATGCCCAAGCTTCGTCGTCTTCCCAGATCTTAATCGTCACTGCGTCGAGGTGGTCCGTGTCCATGGACTCCGTCACGCCCTCCAGGAAGATACGGGCGAAATGTTCTACGCTGGGATTAAGCCCTGCAAAAGCGTCGTGGTCGTTCAGGGTAGTATCCCGGAAACGTGTTACTTGGGCATCCAGCGCGGTCTTCACGTCATCAATGTCGACCAAGTACCCATGCTCATTTAGCTCGGGGGCGCGGAGGTGCACCTCCACGCGAAAGTGATGCGAGTGCCATTCGTTTTCTGGTCCACAGTTTGGAACGGTGAGAAAATGCTGCGCGACGAAATCGCGCGTTACCATCAATTTGTACATACTGGAAGAGGGTGATCAAAAAGTTAATACGTAAACACAATCTGTAATGCATCACGGTCGGCCAAGCGTTCATAAGCTGATGCAGCTTCCTCTATGGGAATACGATGGCTAATGAGCGTGGACGGGTGGAGGGTTTCGACCCAGTGGCGAGCTTGCCCAAGACGCCGGCTCTTCGTCCACCGGCCGGTGAGGGCTGAAGGTAACGTGCTCACCTGACTACTCTTCAGCACAAGACGCTTGCGATGGAAATCCAGACCGAGATCAAGCGCGGGCGACTTTGTCCCATACCAGGAGCCGACGATCAGCCGACCTTCGTGTCGCAGGTAAGAAAGGCTATCGTTAAGCGCCTTGGGGGCTCCTGACACCTCAAGCAATAGATCGGCGCCCTCGCCCTGGTGCTCAGCAATCCATGCAGAGGCCTTATCGGGGGCCACACTTGCATCCGCGCCCCATGCCGTTGCTTTGTGCTGTCGGCGTTCCTGCGGCTCAACCGAAAGCAACGTGGCCAACGGGAAACGCGACAGTAGACCGAGCGTGAGTAGCCCGACGACACCCGCGCCCATGACGGCTACATGCTCTCCAAGGCGCGGATGGGCATCCAGGACGAGAGTTACCGCGGTCTCCATATTAGGTATGAATACGGCATCCTCTGGGGCGAGCGTGTCCGGCAGCGGTAGCACTTGTGCTGGCGTGGCAGTAAAGAGACTGTCATGCGGATGAAATGAGAACACCTGGCGGCCTTGCCATTCGGCGTCCACTTCGCTGCCAACGTCTACTACCGTTCCTACCGTCGCGTAGCCGTACGGCATAGGGTACCCGATCTCCTGCTGAAGCGCCGTGAGGGTGGCGTCTTGCATCATGGATCGGGGCATCTCGCCGCGATACAGCAAACCTTCGGTACCCGCACTGATGGCAGAGCAGGTCGCTTTTACAAGCAGTTGCTCAGGACCGGGGACGGGCTGCTCACGCTCCATCACACGGACGTGCTGTGGCCCTTCAAAGACAACCGTTCGGCGCATTTACGCTGAGGCCTCCCAGACCGGGTCTCCGCGCAAAATGAGGTCTTCGCCGAGCCACCGCTGCCGGCGATTTTCAAGGCGGGGAAGCGCGTCGGAAGCCCGAGCTGTCGGGGCGCCATCTCCGGAGGGAGCGCCAGGCGCGGCAACCGCGTGCAATCCGCCCATGAACTGCGGTGAGATGGTAAGTGCTACATGATCGACGCAGCGGTCCACCAAAAAGCTGGTGATAACGGTGCTCCCGCCCTCAACCATGAGACTGCGGATGCCCCGCTCTCCGAGGGTCTTCAAGAGGTGTTGTAAGTCAATGCGTTGACCGCTGGCATCACTACACACAATCACTTCGGCTCCCTCCGCTTCAAGCACTTCGCGACGCGAAGCTGAGACGTCCGGACCCGTTGCTATGAGTGGCGCCGGGCCGGGTCCAGAGAGTAGTGTGGCGTCCAGAGGGAACCGGAGGTGCGTGTCCAGGATGACCGGCTGCGGATGTGCCCCTTCGGCGTGTCGTACCGTCAAGCGGGGATCATCGGATAAGACGGTGTTGATGCCCACCAGGATGGCGTCATGTTGCGCCCTCAACTGATGGGTAAAGCGGGCAGAAGCATTGCCACTGATGCAGGTGTGTTGCCCGGGCGCCGCCGCGATCGAACCGTCCAGGGTTTGCGCATAGCTGAGCGTGACGTACGGAAGTCCTGTCCGCTCGAAGTGAGCTTGCGCCCGTTCGCCGAACGCATCCGTGGAGTCCGAATGGCCGTTCGCAAAGCGCCCCGCCGGCCCGTTCAGGTTTAGCAGGTGGCGCATCCGCTCCACCTTGGTGCGCAGATAACCTGAATTCTCCTCGTTAATGTGGGGGTTTAGCGGGACGCGCTCACTCACACGAATGCCCAACGCCTCCAGGTGCTCAATCTTGGCTGGGTTGTTCGTGAGCAGCCGCACAGCTTCGACGCCAAGATCTTGCAGCATCAGCGCGCCTACCGTGTAGTCACGCTCGTCGGCACCATGGCCTAATTCCAGATTGGCCTCGACCGTGTCGTAACCCTGGTCCTGCAAGTTGTAAGCCTCCAGCTTGTGCTCCAGTCCGATGCCACGTCCCTCCTGCCGCAGGTACAGCACGACCCCCGCTCCTTTGTCTGCAATTAGGCGCATCGAACGGTTTAGCTGTTCTCCACAGTCACATCGCAGTGAGCCGATGACGTCACCGGTAAAACATTCGGAGTGGACGCGCACTAATACGTCGTCCGGGGTTTCTACATCGCCAAAGACGAGCGCAAGGTGCTCCTTCTCGTCTACTGAGTTGTCAAAATAGTAGAGTTGAAATTCACCTGCAACCGTCGGTATGCGTGCCGACGTAATGCGGGTAACGGAGGGATGCGACATAGGTAGAGGGTATCATGCGTCATGAACAAAAATAAAAGCCCGGGTATAACTTGCCTGACCAGGCATCATATGGTACCCTTCAGGCTTGCCTTGGGCAACAGCTTTGCGGGCTTGTTACAGGTCTATTGCGTGCAGCATACGATCTCGTATGGCGGCGAGTGACGCGATATGATGTAGGTCAAACAAAAACAAATAGATACCTGTCGCGACCGTCACACCGGAGACCAACGTGAGTCCCGCCCCCAATCCATACCAGGCCCCTACACCCAGCACCAGGAGCCCGAGGGGCCGGGCGGCAACGCCGATAAATAGCAGAAATCCTATTACTGCTGCTCCCATCTGCAGCGGATAATGGCCTGGCATGAGCTGGATTACGCAGTACACGAGCGCTGCTGGACCAGCGAGGCGAAGGACGAGTCGACCAAGGGCCGCACTCCATGCCATCGCTTGGCGCTGCGAGCCGTCAAGCCGTACCATGCGCGAGCGGCCAGTAGACCGAAGCCAGTCGGAGCCAAAGCTGTAGGCGAACGGAAGCAGGAAGGCAACGGCAGCAAAGGTCGTCAGCGGAGGCTCAAACACGGGAAACATGAGCACGCACAGGAAGCCAACATGGAAGCCGCCAATGTAGCGCCGGAGCGGCCAGTCAGCCAGCTCGTGCACAGGGAGTCCATGCCGCTTTCGCCACAACAGATGGTAATGAAAGAGATAGTGGGCAGACCCGGCAATGAGGTACCAGGCCGGAAGTTGGCCGTACTGCACAAGCAAGATCGTAGCGACAAGCACGCCAAACGAGTCGACCTCAAGGTCCAGAAGCTTACCCAGTTGCGTGGCGTGATTGGTCCGGCGGGCCAGGTACCCGTCGATGTAGTCCGTTAACGCGGCTACCAGAAACAGCCCTCCCGGCAGCCAACTGAGCAACGGACCTTCGGGCTTCGGGGCCAGCACAAAGCCGGCTAAAAGCCCATACAAGCACCCCCGCGCCAGCGTAACCGTGCTGCCAAAACCTATGGTCGCGAGCACGCGCTCTTGCCCTGCGCGGTGGTTGTACGGCAGATGGTGCCACACCCAAGCTAATATGTACAGCAGACTCACTGTGGAGAAAATGCTCCACTGCAGCGCCACCGCTGGCATCCAGGCCAACCGCAACAGGTAAAACGTGACCGCATATACGGCAAAAAACACCGTGACCGCACCCCACCAGCGCAGGCGCAACGGAGTGGGGATTGATGGCGACGATAGCATGCAAATTGTTTTTCTATTAATAACACTTGTGAAATGTAGACGATGTGCGGCTGTTCATTTGTGAGTGTGCTGTAGCCTAACTATTTGTAGAGAGAGCGTAACAATTCCGAAGCGAAGTTCCATCGATTATAATTGTATAGCTGTTTGACAGGTAGATGTTGGTCCTGACGCGTGGTATGCTTCGTGCTGTACATGCAATCCTCTCACCACTCCGCCGCTGCTCATGGCATCTGTTGCTCCCCCAAACGTCGCAGTTATCAGCGCACTGTATACCGGCACTGAGCGCGGCCTGGCAGCAGACCTCCTGGCTGCGAAAGCCGTTGGGTTGCAACCGCAGGCCGTGTGCACCTCCATTATCAGTGCGAGCCATGGCCGTGTCACGGACGTTTTAGCGGTGCCGACGGATTCGGTGCAAGCCCAGCTGCAGCATCTCGGGGCAACGTCGTCCCTGGAGGCCGCCAAGGTGGGCATTATCGGCCACCACAAAACGGTAGAGGCTGTGTTCGCCGCTCTCGATGAGCATGTTGAGGGTCCTGTGTTGTTGGATCTGACGCTGAGCGGCCCGAGCGGAGAGGACATCATTAATCAGCGAGGCCGCGAAGCATTGGTCTCCCACCTGGCAGTTCCGGCCCTTGTCACCCTCCGTCGGCGTGATGCCGAACTCTTGGCCGGCATGGAAATCAGCTCGCTGGACGATGCACAGGTCGCCGTGCAGCGCCTTCACAAGCAAGGCGCCGCGCATGTCCACATCCGCTGCGGCAAGATCCCCGCGCGCCACTTTGAGGACGAGAACGCAGCAGCAGACTTTGCTGTAGATCTCTACTACGACGGCGACGACTTCGCGCTGTTTGAAGCACCCCTCCTTCCGCTCAACGAACAGCAGGGCGCATCCAGCGTTTTGACCATGGCTATCTTACACCACCTATTGCATGGAGCGGCATTGGTTGAAGCACTTCAGTATGCGAAGGGGGTGGTGACGGAGGCCCTTCAGTCTGGCCTCGCAACCGATGACCGAACCATTCCTGATTATTTCTGGGCCTTGCGTACCTGAGGCCGCAGTACCGTTGCCCCTGCATGCGTACTCTCCCTGACCCCACTGATCAAGAGGCACTGTAATGCCACAGAAGCAAGAAAAAGAACGGATCACAATTTACGATGTGGCGGAAAAAGCCGGCGTGGCCATCTCCACGGTATCGCGCGTGCTCAACGACTCTCCGGATGTCTCCGAGAAAACACGTGAAGCAGTCCAGGACGTCATAAACGATCTGCAATTCAGGCCTGATCGAACGGCGAAGACGCTGGCGAAGCGTAGTACGCTCACCCTGGCGATCGCCATACCCACGTTCACGACCCCCTTCCATAACGAGTTGCTAAAGGGCGTACGCTCGCGCCTGCAGACTATTACCGGCGAGAGTGACTTGCTTCTGTGTGACCTCGGGGCGGATGGGCCCGAGGACCGCTTGAATGATTTCCTGAGACGTGGCACGGTCGATGGGCTCTTGCTGTCCGGTGTACCCGTGACGAAGAAGCTGTACGGCGACCTGCAGAAGCTCCACGCGCCGGTCGTCCTCGTGGGCCACCACCATAGTGAACTGGATTGCTTCTACTGGGACAACGACGAGGGCGCCAAAAAGGCGGTCGATCATCTTACAGAACGGGGCCACCGGCGCATCGGAATGATTCGGTCGTTTACTGATGGACAGCTCCAGACGAAGCGGATCGAAGGGTACAAGGAGGGATTACAAGCCGCAGGGATCAGCTACGACCCGGCGCTCGTGCGCAGTGGCACCACCTCGAAGCACGCCGGCTTCAGCGAAGAAAGCGGCTACGAGGCGATGCAGGAGCTGATGGAGGCCGCGCCCGACCTTACCGCCGTCTTCGCCAGCAGTGATGTACAGGCGATCGGTGCCATGAAAGCCATCACGGATGCTGGGAAGCGTGTACCGGATGATATTTCGGTTATCGGGTATGATGATATAAAGACCAGCTACTTCATTGGTCTCTCCAGTATTGCACAGCAAATGATGGATGTGGGCGAGCGCGCTACAGAGGTGCTCATGCGCCGACTGGATGGATCCCTTGATGATCCGCCCATCGAGGTCGTCATCCACCCCACGCTCAAGGTCAGACATTCCACCGACGTTTACCGCGACGCGTAACCTTATGCCGTCCTCCCTCCCGCCGACCCTCGATCGCACCTCATTGTCTTGGATCGGACCTCGATATGAGGGCAAAGTCCGGGACGTGTACACGGCCGACGGCCGCGTCGTGCTCATCGCGACGGACCGGATATCGGCCTTCGACCATGTGCTGCGGCAATCTATCCCCCATAAGGGGCAGGTGCTGAATCAACTGGCGGCGTACTTCCTTGAGGCCACCTCGGACGTTGCGCCAAACTACCTACAATCCACGCCCGACCCGAACGTCAGCATCGGGCTCCACTGTACGCCGGTGCCCGTTGAGTTTGTGGTGCGAGGTTACCTGGCTGGGCATGCCTGGCGGGTGTACCGTGAGGGCGGCCGTACGCTTTGTGGTATGCCGCTTCCGGATGGACTTAAGGAAGGCGACCCACTCCCGAAGCCCATTCTTACGCCGGCTACCAAGGCCGAAGAGGGACACGACGAGGACATCAGCCGCGAGGAGCTTCTGGCTCGAGGCACGCTGGACGAGGGGACGTTCGAGCAGCTCCGGACGTACGCACTGGGGCTGTTTGCCCGCGGCACCGCCATGGCCCAGGAGCGCGGGCTGCTGCTGGTCGATACAAAGTACGAGTTTGGGCATGCGCCCGATGGTGAACTTCGCGTCATCGACGAAGTCCATACGCCCGATTCCTCACGCTACTACGTGGCCGAGGGCTACGACGCACGGCAGCAAGCGGGGGAGCCACAGCAGCAACTCTCGAAAGAGTTTGTACGCGAGTGGCTGATGGAGCAGGGGTTTATGGGCAAGGAGGGGCAGCATCTCCCAGACATGCCTGATGCCTTCAGACAAAAAGTCTCGGAGCGTTACGTGGACTTGTACGAGCGCCTCACGGGGCGTCCCTTTGTGCCGCCGCCCCGCGAACAGGATCCGGCAGAGCGGATTGAGCAGGTGCTACGGAGCGTACTGTAGGGCACGCCAGCCTGTAAGAGCACGCCAGCGCTGATAGAGCTGTGTGCTGGCTCCTATGGGGTATAGGTGGCGGGGGCCCGATCCTCCCACAGATCATTGTGTGCCGTCACTCGCTTCGACCGTGCCTCCGCCGGGTCGATCTCTTCTACGTTTACGGCGTCCCCGACACGTGGCGCCCGGTACAAGAGCTCACCGTTGGGCGCACAGGCCTGACTTTGCCCGATGAAGGTAAGCGACGTGTCACCATTCGACTCCGACCCGTAGCGGTTCGCTGTCACTGCAAACACCCGATTCTCGAGCGCGCGAATGGGCATGGCGCGCGGGCAATTCTTGCGGACGAGGTTGGACGGATGGGCAATGATGTCGGCCCCCCGAAGCGCCAGCGACCGCGCCACCTCCGGGTAGAACCAGTCGAAGCAGATCATGAGGCCCAGTCGATACGGGGTCCCATCGCGCGCTGTAAGGTCAACGACGGGCGGCGGGTGCTGCCCCGGCGCGAAATGCAGTTTCTCTTCGTTGTAAAGATGGATCTTCCGGTAGCACGTCACCGGGCCGTCCGGCGGGACGATGACAGCGCTGTTAAACAGCGCCCCCTCGGGCGCTCGCTCTGGAAGCCCTGCAACAAACGTCGTCCCGGTGGTGCGCGCCTGTCCGGTGAGCCACGCGCAGGAAGGCCCGTCTGGTACCGGTTCGGCTACGGCCTGCGCGTCGGCGCTGGACTGAAAGAAATAGCCCGATGTAAACAGCTCCGGCAGCACAAGTACGTCCGCTGACACGCCTGCCACGAGCGTTGCCACATGAGCGCGGTTGGCCTCTGGTTGTCCGTAGCGAGGCGCGAATTGAACCGTACCTATCAACATACGATCGAGCGGTCAACGTGAAGGGACAGGTGGCCGCATTAGCGATGCACTCAGCGATGCACTCAGCGATAGGCTAAGGGTGTGCTAAGAAAGCAACCCGCGGATCGTTTGCTTCACCTCTTTGAAGTCGGGCATCGCCCCAGCGTTTTCGAGGACCTCCGCATACGCCACGGTCTGGTTGGGCCGGATGACAAAGGCCGCACGCTTGGCGATGCGATCCAACTCCATCGACGTGAAGTTGTGATCGTACTTTGCGCCGTAGGATGCAGCCACGTCGCCCGTGTGATCGCTGAGCAGCGGGAATTGAAACTTGTGCACCTGGCTGAACTCCTTCAACACAAACGGTGAATCGGTGGAGACGCCAAACACGGTAATGGCTTCACCGCCAAAGTCTTCCAGTTCGTTGTTGACGCTATTTAGCTCATTGGTACAGACACTCGTAAACGCCCCCGGAAAAAAGAGCAACAGAACCGGGCCGTCGGCCAGGGCCTCTGACAAGGTGTGGGCTTCCATATCGTGCCCGTAGAGGGTAAAGTCGGGCGCGGTGTCATCAACAGAAATCATAGTATGCTGGGAGGTGTGTTCGTTAGCGAAAGCGGATCACCCGCACTGGGTCAAGTCGGGCGGCGATCCGAGCTGGAATATAGGCGGCTACCGTACAAAGTGCGAGCGACAGCAGGCCAACCCACAAGAAATCCATCCCGCGCAGCGCGATGGGTGCGGTCGTCATGAAATAGGCTTCGGCCGGTAGCGGAATGACGCCAAAGCGAAGCTGTACCAGCGCGAGGGCGAGCGCCAGCAGAAGCCCTAAGATGGTGCCCCCCAACCCAATGAGAAAGCCCATGCCAACGAAGAGCCGCTGGATGCGTGCCTGCGAGGCGCCCATGCTGGCCAGGATCCCGACCGCACGCGTCTTTTCCAGGACGAACATCATCAGGATACCGATGATGTTGAACGCCGCGACCAGCACGATCACGGCAATGACCACGGGGATGATGTTTTGCTGGAGGTCGACCCAGGCAAAGAGCCCTCGGAAGACGTCGAAGATGGTGCGCGCCATCGCTGGAAAACCGAGCACCTCCTCAATCGAACGCGCCATCGACGCGGCGTCATGCGGGTTGGACAGCGTGACATCCAGCCGCGTTACCTCGTCCGGACCATATCCGATGAGGCGTCGCGCCTCGTCGGCTTGCGCGAACACAAATCGCTCATCGTAATCGGCCAGAGCTGTCTCGAAGATGCCGCCCACAATGAACTGGCGAATAGTGGGGCGCTGCTGAGGCTGCGATCGCGCCTGTAAGGAGAAAACGGTGAGGAGGTCGCCGACCTCTAAGCCCAACCGCCGCGCCAGCGTCTGCCCCACAATCAGCGTTGGTTTACCATCAGGCTGGGGCTGCAGGGAAGCGACACCTGTCCGAACCTCAGACGCGACGTAGGCCGGTAGCGCATCTGAGCCCCAGATGGCGGCTCCTTCAACCTCGGCCGCTGAACGCCGCAGGAGCACGAAGTCAGAGACCACCGGAGCTACCTGCGTCACGCTGCTCAGTGTCCGCAGCGTGTCTTGTTTTTCGGCGGCACCCGAGAGCGGACCCTCCGTCAGGCTTTCGACCTGCACGTGAGCGCCGAACCCGATGATCTTGCCCTCTATTTCTTCGCTGAAGCCATGCACGATGGCCAGTGCCAGGACGAGCGCAGCTACTCCCACGGCCACTCCCCCGATAGCGATGGCGGCGATAAACTGCAAAAATCGACCGCCGCCCCGCTGCCCGGTGGCCCGGCGGAGGTAGCGCCAGGCTACGAACAGAATGAACGAGGAACGGCCGTGAAGCATCGGCAAGGCAGCGTGGAGCGGTCGACCCGTTGGGACGCATATTAGGGCGCATAGCGAAGCCCCATACAGACGCTCAGGCCAGCGGGTTGTTTAGGCGCCTCAGATTGCGGGGCGCGCCACACGCTACGCGCCACCGTCTGCCTCTGGGAAGACCATCGAAAAGTGACGAGGCTTCGACGGACCCTCCGGACGAAAGATGAAGCCGTACATGCCGTAGGTCTCGACCAGTTCGGAGGTCAGCGCGACCAATTCATCATCACTTTCGGGGTCGAACAAGCCTGCGATCTGGGCGAGGTGGTAGTAATCTCCATCGCGGCCCGGGGTGTGTGCGACTTCAGTGACGTCGTTGCCATGCTGCTCGATGAGCGTAGCAACCGCATCCGTGCACTCGTCCGCCAGGCGGTCCACCTCCTCGTTGATGGACGCGACCATCTTCTTCTTTATGAACCGCGCCACCCCTTGGGGTTTGCCGCGCATTTCATTGAGATGCTCTCGCACAGGCGCATGGTGGTCGACGACATACCGGCGCACGTCTTCCTTGTCCATTAGCACGGACATGTGCCAGGCTTCTTGCGCTGACTGCTCTCGCAGGGCGTCATGCAGTACGTCATCGACCCCATCTACTAAGGCACGCAGTTCGTCCATGGACTGCGTCGGGTGTGAATCCCGGAGCGGGATGACGGGGATGGTCCCCGGAATAAGCTGCAACACCTTCGCAAGCGTATCCCCTCCTGCACGGTCCCCTTCATCCTCCCGCACCCCTACAGCCTCCACCAGCACGTCGTAGGCTGGCCATTCAACGAGGCGATAGGCGGTATGGGCAAACGTCTTGCGGAGGGATGCCCGTGCGTCTGGCGCGCCGCCAATGACAGCCCGCGCAAAAAGGATCTCATCCGCCGCGACTGTTGGGGGCAGTGGATCGACGGTGGCAACGTCGGCGGTCGAAGCGTCATCATCCTCCACTGACGTCACATCCTCATCGTCTGCCATATCGGGAAAAAAGTCCCCATCGAAAAACGCATCGTCGAGGGCGACCTCATCATCAGCCACCGACGAGGGCTCATCCTCGGCTATGGGAGACGCGGTGAACGGTTCTGTATCGGAGGTGTCGAGCGCGTCGGTGTCCGGTTCAGCATCCCAATCGATGGGCGAGAAATCCGGCTCATCATCCGAGGCGGCGTCGGTGTCCACAGCCGGCTCATCTAACGCAGCGGCGAAGGAATCGTCCGCTACTGCGTTCGGCGTGTCCGCGTCGTCGTGAAGGGGCGCAGCCGCTGTCAGCGCGTCCTCTCCATGCTCATTCATTTCGTTTTCTGTCTGCTTGTCGTGCTGGATCTCGACTGACGAGGGCTCCTCCAACGTTGGCGCTGCCTCATGGGCTGTTTCTGGCTCCGATACATCTGTTGATGCATTGTCTGGTATTACGTCGGGCCCCGCCCCATACGTATCCACGGCCTCATCTGACACTTCAGGTACCTCATCTACTACATCAAGCGACACATCAGGTGGTGCATCGGACAGAACCGCTTCATCCAGCGCTTCATCTATCGTCGTA
>CAYFRR010000050.1:0-17450 GCA_964345505.1 uncultured Rhodothermales bacterium | reverse complement strand
GCTGTCGCCCTCCCTCACGACGCCACAAACGCGTCTCGAAAGTGCGTAATCTCGGGAGCATCCTCGCCGCGCAGGACCACGCTCACCACGTCGAACCGGCAGGGGGCGCCCTCCAGCTGGTACTCGTACAGGAAGGCGCGGGAGGCGTGGACGATGTGGGCCTGCTTCGCCTCCGTCACCGCCTCCTCCGGGCGACCAAACCCCACGCCTGTGCGCGTCTTTACCTCCACAAACACAATTTCGCCACCCTGAGACGCCTCCGCGGCCGGCTCGAAGCAGACGAGATCCACCTCGGCTCGCTCGAAGCGGTAGTTGCGCTCCATCACGCGCCAGCCCTTGGCCTCCAGAAAGTCCGCTGCTAACGCCTCGCCGCGGGCGCCGATCTGTGTATGCGTCATGCTATTGGTGTGGCGTGTGAGGCGTCAGGAGGATGCGTCCGTGTTGGGGCGTCAGACCGAAGGCCGCGCGATCATGGCTCAGCCGATTCGCTTGAAGGTTCGAGCGCCTGGAGGGATTCCTCCAGCGGGGCGTCTTCCTCTTCCACCGTTTCCTGCATGGCACGGGCAACCCCGATGAGGTCACGCAGGAACGGCGCGTGCTCTTCGCGCAGAAACGGCAGGAACGCGTCCATAAACTCATCGAACACGCGCATCATGTGGATCATGCGGGCCATGCGCTCGCAGAGGTACTGCTCCCGGGGCTCCAGCTCAGCACACGTGTCGACGTCAACCGCAGCCAGCAGCTGCTGGCGCTGCGCCTCCAGCTTATCGCCCAGCGGGCCCAACTCCCGGCGCTGCCGTTCCTTGATGATCTCCGTCGTGATCTGCCAGACATCCTTTTCCGCCTCGTAGAAATCCTTTCGCGAGTCGGGCCGGTGCGTCTTCCGCACGAGATTCCATTGCACCAGCGAGCGGAGGTTCATGTTGGCATTGCCCCGGCTGATCTGGAGCCGGTCCATGATCGCGTCTGTGTGCAGCGGCTTGTCAGAGGCGTAGAGTAACGCATGAATTTGTGCCATCGTGCGGTTGATGCCCCAGTTCGAGGCCATCTCCCCCCACAACAGGGTGAACCGCTCCAGCGCCTGGTCGTACGGCTCCGAAACAGGACCGGCAGAATTATTGCGGTCAGTGGTTGCCTGCGTAGCCATTTCGCTGGGACCTTGTTAGAATAGTCGGATGAGCTTCGACCGTCTCCCGGAATGAGCAGTTCCACCGGCCGTTTTCATTTTTCGCTGAAAACAACACTCCCCTCCGTTCGCTTCCGTTTCCGCATGTCTACCCCCGCCCTCATCACCCTGACCACGGACTTTGGCACACAAGATGGCTATGTCGCCGCCATGAAGGGGGTCATGCTCTCGGCCACACCCACGTTGCGCTTTGTCGACCTGACGCATGAAGTGGCGCCGCAGGACGTGATGGAGGCGGCCTTTTTGCTGAAAACAGCCGCCTGGGAATTCCCACCAGGGACGGTGCACCTCGTGGTGGTCGATCCGGGCGTAGGGACCGACCGGCGGCCCGTCGCTATCCGCGCAGGCGGTCATTACTTTGTGGGGCCCGACAACGGCTTGTTCTCGCTGCTGCTGGATGGAGACCCGATAGATGCCGGGGTGACGCTGGACCCCGCACAGGTCAGTCCAGATGAGCGTCTCAGTACCACCTTTCACGGGCGCGACCTGTTCGCTCCGGCGGCAGCCCGCATTGCCGCCGGCGCTGCTCTTCACGACCTCGGGCCCTCGCTGGACGAACTGAAAGCCCTGCACTGGGCCCTGCCCATCCCCGACACCGAGGGCATTCGGGGGTGGGTGGTGCACATTGACCACTTCGGCAACTGCATTACCAATATCCCGCAGTCCCTGTTGGAGGAACGCCGCGATGGGCGACGCTCCGCGTGCTACGTGGGCACAGGCGTCGTGCGTGGCTTGCACCAGACGTATGGGAACGTCGAGAAGGGCGAGCCGCTGCTCGTGGTGGGCAGCAGCGACTTTCTGGAGATCGCCGTAAACAGCGGGAACGCCGCCACTATGCTCAACATTCGTAAAGGCGCTCCAGTTAACCTCGTCTTCAAGGAGCAGTAGCCCCCCGCAGACGCTCCGCCACGCTGCTTTTCGCGTCCCCATTTGTACATTCGCTTTACCATGGCCTCCGATGCCCCCTCCTCTGCGCGTGAGATCCTACTGGTGCACCTGGAGTCGCTGTACACCCTTGCCCGGCTGCTCACCCCCCGCTCCACTATAGCCACGGAGTTGGTCGTAGCCGCTGCCGCATCTGCCGCACCGGTACCGGCTGACGTATCGACCGCTGCCGAGGGCAAGGTCTGGGCGCTCCGTCTCCTGCTTGCGACCCATCGCGCAGACCCGGCCTCCGAGGCGCTGGCCTGGCCCGACGCACCGCGGCGACGTTCGGTAGAGCGCCAGCCCCCCGATCCTGCAGTGGATCAGCCGCTGCAGTCGCACCGTGAGGACCTGGCCCGCCAGACGGTCACCGATCGGCTGCCGGCTGTGTTTGCGACGCTTCGGACGAGCGAGCGCGTGCTGCTTTTCCTGGCTGATATGGAGGGCCTGGCGCCCGACGCTATCGCGCAGGTCACGGGACAGACAGAGACGGCCGCCGCCGAGCAGGTACAGCGGGCCCGTGCGGCAGTGCTGCAGGGCTTGCGCGCCGATCTCCGGCCCAGCGAGCAGGCCCTCGTCCGGGCCTACGTTCCCGAGGGTGGGTTGAGAGAGGCTCTTCAGGCGCACATGCAATCCCTTGGGGCTCCGTTGCCCGGAGGACTGCGCCACTCGGTAGTCAGTGCCACCTCCGCACCAGGTCAGGCGCCCCAAAAGGCGCGTGAAGAGGATCCTCCTGCTGCTACGGGAGAGCGCGCCTCTTCTCCATCAAGCGTTCCTACGGGCCGGGGCTCGCGGTCGCTCACGCGAGCCCTCGTAGCCATCGTACTGGTCGCCCTGGTCGGCACCGCCGGCTATATCACCGCGCAGTGGATTGACCGCGGACCGGAGACCAACCTCATCATGCTTTCTGCTGAGCACGCGGCCGAGCGCCCCAGCCCCAACCTGGCCACCAGCCGCCTGGACGAGGCCGAGCGCTACGTGCAGGACGAACTCAACCTCCGCCCCATTTTGCCCAGCATCGACCAGGCAACGCTCGAGGGCGTGACGCTGGCGGAGCTCGCGGCTAACGTCACGGTGCCTGCGTTCTTTTACGAACAGGCCGATGGCACGCCGGTCATGCTCTACGCCCTCTCCTACCGCCTCTTGGACCGGTACAGCGGCCGCATACAGTTGGACCTGGATGTGTTGCGCCAGATCGAGGATGACACCCACTACGATCTGCACGACCTGGGCCACGCGCAGGTGCTCGTGTGGCGGCATCGCGACGTCATCTTTATTGCCGTCACGGACGGCGATGCGGCTACCCTCCGCGACCGAATCGTGATGCCGTCCTGACCTGCCCTCATGCGGAGCACGGGGGCTTGCTTTCGTACCAGGCGCCGCCTTGCGCGCGCTGGCACGCTTGCCGTCGAACGGTGGCTTAGCCTGCCGGAAGCTCAATGCGAAAGGTCGTGCCCTCGCTCACCTTGGACTGCGCCACGGTTAACGATCCGCCATGGTAGTCTTCCACGATGCGCTTGGCCAGGCTGAGCCCCAGGCCCCAGCCATGCCGCTTGGTGCTGTATCCGGGCCGAAATACGTTGCTCCAGTCGCGCCGCTCGATGCCTTTGCCGTTGTCCTGCACCTCAATTCGGACCGTATCCTCCCTACGCTGGGCCGTCACGGAGATCTCTCCCTTCTCGTGGTCGATGGCATCGAGGGCGTTCTTGAGCAGGTTCTCGATCACCCACTCGAAGAGGTCCCGGTTGATCGGTGCTTCGAGGCCAGCGCCCAACTCGGTGGTCACCTCCACGCGGCCGCGCTGCTGGGGGATGCGCCGGCGGATGTAGCCCACCGCATCCTCCAACACCGGCTGCAGGTTGGCCAGCTCCCGCCGCGGCTGCGAGCCGATGTCTGAGAAACGTGCCGTGATGCGCTTGAGGCGGACGATGTCGTCCTCAATCTCGTCCAGCGCCTCCTTCCGCTGCGCCTCCGGCAAGCCCGGCGTCCGGA
Organism: uncultured Rhodothermales bacterium; assembly: GCA_964345505.1. Taxonomy (GTDB): domain Bacteria; phylum Bacteroidota; class Rhodothermia; order Rhodothermales; family Salinibacteraceae; genus Tc-Br11-B2g6-7. Next base: position 13,348 of record CAYFRR010000050.1, on the reverse strand, counting down.
GCACTTCGGTCCACCCCATCAGGCTGGAGATGGGCGTGCCCAGCTGATGCGCCGCCTCCTTGGCCATGCCCACCCACAGGCTACTCTGCTCGCTCCGCCGCACATACGAGAACCCCACGTACCCGATGAGCACGAACAGGCCTACAAAAAAGAGCTGCACGTATGGGTAGATGCGCAGCTCGCGGATAAGCGCAGATTCGTCGTAGTGCACGTACTGCCGGATCGCCGGCGACTCGCTGAGCTGGATCGGAATCGGCTCGTAGGAGGCCGCCATCCGCTCCACCCGGCGGACCAGACGCAGCGAGTCTTCTGTGGAGAGCACCCGCACGGTATCCGCCACCGGCACGTTGCGCCAGAAGAGCGGCGCCGCCTGCGTCGAGTCCGTGACGATGGCGGGGATGTTGAACGGGTTGGGCTCGATGATTTCGTTCAGGATAAAGTCGAGCTGGTCGCCCGGCGGCATTCCCTGCGCCCAGCTGACGGCGCGGCGCAGCGAGTCGGCCGTTCCGATGGGAAGCAACATACCGCCCTCTGGGGGCGCCTGCCGCCAGCGCCGCAGCAGATCGTCGAGCGTTTCAAGCTCCCCCTGGTACGGGTTGTCGGCCGGTGCCTGCGTGACTTGCTCGTTGGCCTTGGCCCAGAGCTGCATGAGGGCCTGCTCCCGCTCGCGGAGGCGGTCGACGAGGTTGTCCGTGTACCAGAGGGAGGCCACCGCCAAGCCCACAGCAAACAGGATCAGCCCCAGCTTCAGGTTGACGGAGAAACGGTACGGACGCATGGCAGCGGAGGGCGGTGCGCAGAAGAGGAGGCATGCGGCGAGGCCGCGGCGAGGCGCATGGTACACCGCGCGGCCCCAAGGTGTGATCCCCACACGCCGCTGTGATACAGGCTACGCCGCCACCGGAGCGTCAGCGGGCGGTACCGTAATGGTCTGCGTGCGCTTCGGTCCCATCGACACCAGCGAGATGCGCACGCCGAGGAAGTCCTGCACAAAGGTCAGGTAGTCCTGCGCGTTCGTGGGCAGCTCTGCGAACGACGTCGCTTGCCGGAGGTCGGCCGTCCAGCCGGGCAGCACCTCGTACTGGGGCTCCACCTTCTCCAGCGTCTGAGTCTCACTCGGGAAGCGGGCCGACTCCTTACCGTCGTAGCGGTAGGTGGTGGCCACCTTCAGCTCCTCCATACCCGTGAGCACGTCGAGCTTGGTCACGGCGATATCGGTAAAGCCGTTGACCTGGGCGGTGTAGCGGAGCGCGACGAGGTCGAGCCACCCACAGCGCCGCGGCCGGCCGGTGGTGGCGCCAAACTCGTGGCCCACCGAGCGCAGCCGTTCGCCCACGTCGTCATGCAGCTCCGTGGGGAAGGGCCCGTTGCCTACCCGGGTGCTGTAGGCCTTCACGATGCCAATCACCCGGTTGATCTCCGTCGGTGGCACGCCCAGCCCGGTGCAGCAGCCGCCCACGGTGGGATGGCTGGAGGTCACGTACGGATACGTCCCGAAGTCCACATCCAGCAGGGAGCCCTGCGCGCCCTCGGCCAGCACATGCTTCCCGTCGGCCAGCGCGCGGTTCAGGTACTGCGTGGTGTCCGTCACGTAGGGATCCACGAGCCGGTCAAACTCCACATACTCGTCCACGATGGCATCCACATCCAGCTCCTCGGCGCCATAGATGCTGCGCAGGAGGTTGTTCTTGGCCTCGATGGCGTTGGTGAGCTTGGCCCGCAGCGTGTCGCGGTCCAGCAGGTCCACCATACGGATGCCCGTCCGCGCAAACTTGTCCATGTAGGCTGGGCCAATGCCGCGGCCGGTGGTGCCGATGGCGTCGGCATCCCGGAGCCGCTCCCGCGCTTGCTCGACCGCTTTGTGGTAGGGCATGATGAGGTGCGCGTTGTGGGAGATCAGCAACCGCCCCTCGACGTCGTAGCCCAGCTCCTGAATGGTGTTGATTTCGTCCATCACGGCCGCCGGGTCGATCACCACCCCGTTGCCGATCACGCACGTGGTGTTGTCGTGGAAGATACCGCTGGGGACGAGATGAAGCACAAACTCCTGATCCTCCCAGCAGATGGTGTGGCCGGCATTCGCGCCGCCCTGGTAGCGCGCCACGATGTCGAGGTCTTCGCTTAGCAAATCTACGATCTTGCCCTTGCCTTCGTCGCCCCATTGGCTTCCGATGACTACGGTAACTGGCATAAGTCCATTGCTTGTGGTAAAGAATCTGCGGGCACCCGGCCCGGCCGGGTGGATGTTCGGGTCTGTAGCATGATTAGCGTGTGCTACAGACCGCCGCACGCCGACGTCTCAGACGAAATCGTACATGCCGAAGGCGGCTCCTCGTCGAACACCGGAGGGCCGCCTTCGCATATGCTCGCCAGGAGATGCCGTGGCGCGTCGGGCTACGCTTCGTCGTCGGCCGGTTGTGGCGGCTCGTCCTCGAAGCTCTTGGCTGCTTCCTCAACGCTGTCGTAGTGCTTGAACACCGTGATGAGCTTGGTGATGACCAGCAGCGACTGGATGCGGTCGGCCACGTTGGCCAGACGGAGGTCGCCCCCGCCGTTGCGCATGGACGTCATGCCGCTGATCAGCATCCCGAGCCCGCTGGAGTTCATAAACTTGACGCGGGAGAGGTCGACCACGACGTTCTTCTTGCCGTCGTCGCGGAGGTCGCGCAGTTGATCGTGCAGCTTGGCGCCGTCGGGGCCGCCCATCACGTTGCCCTTGAGCTTGAGCACGACCGCGTTGTAGCGCTCATCGATGGAGTATTTCATTGGAGGGTCCGTGGGTTAATGCAAGTTCAGTGAGCCGTGCTTACCGCGCCGCTTTCTGGGCCTGAATCCGCCGCAGGTTGAGTTCGACAACCACGGGGGAGGCGACAAACACGGAGGAGTACGTTCCAATTACCACACCGCATATGAGGGCAAAGGAGAAGCCGCGTAACACTTCGCCTCCGAATATAAAGAGGATGACCACCACGAGCAAGGTGGTGACGGACGTCACGATCGTGCGGCTTAGCGTGGCATTAATGGACCGGTTAACGATTTCCTCATACGGATCCGTCTTGAATAGATTCGCGAACTCCCGAATGCGGTCAAACACCACCACGGTATCGTTCAGCGAGTACCCCACGATCGTGAGGAAGGCGGCAATGATGGCCTGATCGATCTGCACCGAGAAGGGCACGATCCCCTGCAGCAGCGAGAACAGCCCCAGCGTGATGATCACGTCATGAAACAGGGCCGCCACCGACCCCACGCCAAAGCGCCATTCAAACCGGATCAGGATATAGAGGAAGATGACGAGCAGGGCCCCCAGGACCGAGTAGATGGCCCCCCGCTGCAAGTCAGCGGCAAAGCGCGGGCCGACCACGTCCGTGCCTTCAAGGACGGGGTTCGCGTTCGGATACGCTTCGGTGAGCGTCCCCATGATGACCTCCTGCACATCAGAGATCTCGCCTTCAACGGCGGTCCGGATGAGCAGGGCATCGCCTCCGAAGCTACGCACCTCAGGCTCTGCGCCCAGGGGCTCGCCCAGGGTGCCGCGCACCTCTACCGAATTGAGTTGCTCCTCGGTTTGCACAATGAATTCCATCCCTCCGAGGAAGTCGATCCCCAGTTCCAGCCCGCGAAAGGCAAGGGAAAGGATGGCGACCGTAAGGAAGAAACCAGAAATAGCGTAGCCAATCTTTCGATTAGATACGAGCGGATAATTTGACTCTTCAAACCAACGCATAGGATTAAGTTATATCTGTACCGCCTCCCACGCGGGAGGCAGAGGGTTGCAAGATCGACGGTCGCACGTTCGACGTACGCTCGGGAGCTCAGCCGTAGTTGACGCTAAGCTTCTTCTCCTCGACCATGTAGTCGAAGATGATGCGCGTGATGATGATGGCGCTAAAGAGCGACGCCAGAATACCGGCCATCAGTGTGACGGCGAAGCCTTGGATGGGCCCGACGCCAAACGAGTACAGGATGACACCCACAAAGAACGTCGTGATGTTGGCGTCAAAGATGGCGCTGAGCGCCTTGGCGTACCCGCCGTTGATGGCAGCGCGAAGCGTCTTGCCTGCGCGCTGCTCCTCCCGGATGCGGTCGAAGATGAGCACGTTCGCATCCACGGCCATACCGATGGTCAGCACGATACCCGCGATGCCCGGCAGCGTGAGTGTGGCTTCAAACCCGGCCAGGATACCCAGAATAAAGATGATGTTGATGAGCAGGGCCAGATCAGCCACCGTGCCGGCCGTGCGGTAGTACATGATCATGAAGAGCGCCACAAGCAGCAGGCCCCCCACCACCGAGATGAACCCGGCACGGATGGAGGCGGCCCCGAGGCTCGGCCCCACGGTGCGCTCTTGCACGATGTCGACCGGCGCCGGCAGCGCCCCTGACATCAGCACGTTGACGACGTCCTGCGCTTCCTGGCGCGACTGCAGGCCGGTGATGGAGGTCTGGCCTCCCACGATGCGGTCCTGAATGACGGGATACGAGTAGACCACGTCATCCAGCACGATCGCCACCTGCTTGTCGACGTTGGCACCCGTGACGCGCGCCCAGGTGCGGGCGCCATCAGAATCCATGGAGAGCGAGACGCGCGGCCGGTTGGTCTCGTCGAAGTCGACGCGCGCGTCGGTCACGGTTTCGCCTTGCAGTTCGACCTCCTCGCGGACGCCCAGCAGCTCCAGGATTTCGAAGCCCTGGGGGTCGGTGCCGGCGGTGCGCGAGCCGTACAGCAGCTCAATGTTGGGCGGCAGCATGGCCTGCGGCTCGTCGCGGCGCAGCAGCTGGTTCGCCACGGCCGTATCCGGTTCGGCGACGTAGCCAAACACAACACTCTGCCCCATCGGCTGCAGCACATCCAGCAGCGGGTTGCCTGAGGTCAGGTCGCCCCCTTCTTGCGCCAGCAACTCATCAAGCGCCGCATCGGGATCGTCGGCTGCCTGATCGGCTGCTCCACCACCCACCTCCTGCGAGTCGGTGCTGGCCACCTCCTCGTCGGGTGCAGGCGCGTCGCCTCCAACCACGCCCGGGAGCTCGCTTTCGTCGATCCGCTCGTCGTCATCCGGCATATCCTCGAGCGCATCCTGTAGCTCGTCCTCCAGCTCTTCAGGGTCGATCTCGTCGTAGTAGGCGATGATGTCTTGCAGGGAGCGTGTCAGCTCCTCGGGCTCCGCCATCAGGCGAAACTCCAGTTGCGCGGTGCCCCGGAGCAGGTTACGCACGCGGTCCGGATCATCCACGCCGGGCAGTTCCACCACCACGCGGCGGGAGCCCTGTCGCTGGATCGACGGCTCCGTCACCCCGTAGCGGTCGACACGGTTGCGGATAATCTCGATGGCACGCTCGACCGCCTCGTCAGACTGCGCCCGGAGGTACTCGGCCACCTCCTCGTTGGAGGAGCGGCGGGTGATGTCTCGCTCCGGGTTGCGGAAGTAGCGCGATAGGCGCGCGTCGGGGTCGCGGGCCTCAAACTCCTCGACAAATGCGTCGATCACCGAGAGGCCTTCGTCCCGGTTGCGCTCGGTAGCGGTCTGCACCGCCGCTTCAAAGGATTCGTCCGGATCCCGCGCCAATCCGCGCAGCAACTCATCCACGCGCACCTCCATGGTCACGTGCATGCCCCCCAGCAGGTCCAGCCCCAGCTTGAGCGAGCGCTGCTGTGCCGCCTGGATAGCTTCGTAGTTCTCCTGGAAGTAGGCCTCCTGCTCGGCCCCCTCCATGCCATTCATTTGTTGATTGTAGTAGTAGGTCTGCGCCGAAGGCCACAGATACCAAACGCAAAGACCGATAAAGAACACGGTCAGCAGTACTTTAAACCCGTTGTTTTGCATGGGATCGAAAGAATAAAGACAGCAGAAAAGAGGATGCCACACCCACGGACCGCCGCGCGTATGGCGGTTGGGGCGTTCCACGACGCCATGGCGTTCCACAGCGAGTGGTCAAGGGAAGAGCGGCAGGCCGGTAGCCCCGCGGAAGCGCATGCTCCCGTGGCCCGTGCGGGCGACGCGCACAACGACCGTCGCGCACGTTCAGAACCAGGGCCTGCGGTACAGCTACGGCGCCATGGGCCGTGCAGAGAAGAGTACTCGCAGCGGAGTGACCACCACGGGAGCAGCCCGCAGTCGTTCGTGCTGCAAGAGAGGAGGGTACGCTGCGCGATGCTGCAGCAACGCCTGCATCGCCGCCGTCAGCGTGCGATCGGGCGAGGGCTGTGGGGCCAACTTCTGTAGCCCCATGAGCATCCGCAGATGCACCGCATCGGCTGCGGCGCCCGTGGAGCGCGTCTGCAGGTACATCAGCAGCGCATCCGTCGAGAGGTGCGGGGCGGCAAAGACCTGCCCGAGGTCGCCCTCCGGGGCCAGGTCGTGATAGGCCTCCGCAAAGGCTGTCAGAAACCCCTGCAGCGAGGCCGACTCGGCCTCTTGCGCCCGGTCCATCGCCGCATCAAACGCGGCATCGGTGGGGCCATCGGCCTGGGCGCGCAGCCACCGGCTGTACTCCGCCGAGGCCTCGTCGCGCTCTTGCAGAGGCGCCCACAGCAACGCCCCCACGCTCATCGCGAGCAGCACCGCAAGGGCGCGGAAGAGTCGGGATGTGCGTAGGCGAACCATGCAGGGCGTGCGGTAGGGAACCAGGGTGCGTAACACTGCAGCGTAGGAAGACGCGTATAATGTTACAAGGCCGCTATTGATTCTTCACCCGTCCTTCGGTACCCCTCACGCCCTCAGCCGCCCGTTGGGGCGCGCTATACATCACGCCTTTCATTACAATGGCACCGGCAGCATCAGAGCCGTCGCGCTCCACGAACCCCGTTCACCGAACATATCGCGCAATGCCTGCCATTACAGGTTTTCGTTCGCCGGGATGGGAAACTGGGTCCACACGGTGTCATCCGCGCGGTCGATGGGTAGTTCGTCCAGCCGGCCGTACCGGCGCACGTCAATCCACCGGTGGCCTTCGCCGTACAGCTCGTAGCGGCGCTGCCGGAGCATTTCGTCCAGCAGGGCTTCCTCGGTCTCCGGCCCATCATACGCCGGCAGGCCTGCCGCGGCGCGAACCGTATTGAGGTCTGCCACAGCGGTGCCGAAGTCATCCTCTTGAATACTGGCCTCTGCGCGGATGAGCAGCAGTTCGCCGTTGCGCAGGATCGGGATGGGCGCTACCTGCGATGCGTATACGAAGAAGCCCCACTCCGACCGGAGCCCGACCTGCTCAAACGTTTCCTCCCGCGCCACCACCTTATCAAACCGCGCGTCGATGATCGCGTCTTCGCTGTCGCGCGCAATGTCTTCCACAAAGCTGGGATGCGCGGCAATCAGGTTACCGGACTGCTGCGGGTTGATGAACCAGGGATTCACGAGATCGCCCGGAGCGGTTGAGAAGACGTGATAGACCCCCTGATCCAGCGGCGCCTCGTCGTCCAAGAAGGTCTCGTCCAGCACCGTGAGGGCCTGCGGGTAATCGCCCTGGTACACCGCCACGCGCGCGGCCAGCGCCCGGTTAAACTCCCGGAAGGTCGCGGGCGTGTCGAAGCCCTCAAATCCTTCGGAGAGGGGGAAAGCGAAATCCGTCCCCGCGTTTTCAAGCTGTGCCGCGCCCTCGTTCAGGCGTGTGGCGATGGCGCCCAGCGCATTAGTGTAGGACACTACCGGGCCCAACTCCTCCGCGGAGACGTCCACACGAATCCCGTTCTCAAACACCAGGTTGGCGTTGAGCAATAGCTGATAGGCAATGATCGTGTCCGCAAACCCACGGTAGCCCGCAATCTCTTCAGCCGTAAACAGGCCGTCAGGGGCGTTGTCCAGGGCTTCGAGCATGATCTCGGCGTTGCGAATCACGCGGTACCGCTCGGCCCACGGGCGCGTGATGTAGAACGTGTTGTTGTCCAGCACTGCTGCCCCACTCCCGAGCAACTCGGAGGTGAAGCGGGGCTCCGAGGCACTGAAGCGATACACCTCGCGCCCGATCATGCTGACATCGGTGAGGTACAGGTTGAGATCGGTGCGCATGCCCGATTCAACCCCGACAGCCACGTTAGCAATCTTTTCGCGCGTCGGCTCCTGCACGACACTCTCCAGGCTGGGGCCGTTCGGATCGGGCTCGTTGCTGATACCCATCAGGTCGCAACCGGTCAGCAGCACGGCCAGCAGGCCCGCGGTGAAGGATATCGCCCAAAAGCGGGCGTCGATGAGGGTTGGGATGATCATGGTGGCGTGCGTAAGAGACAAGGCAATCAGAAAAAATGCGGCGGACACAGCGGGGAGGCCTAAAAGCCAAGCCGGAGATGGAAGAAGAGCTCCTTGGTCTGCGGGAAGGGCGTGACCTCCACCCCATCCGATACCGGCTGCGTGCCAAAGTTATTGACCTCGGGATCGTAGCTCTTGTAGGGCGTGATGGTAAGCCAATTCCGAGCCGACACCCCAATGCGGGCCGTCCGCACCAGGTTGCTGGAGAAGGAGTCCAGGAGGCCGTCGGGCAGGTCGTAAAAGAGCGCAACCTCACGGATCCGGAAGTAGGAGGCATCCTGCACAAACTGCGCGGCAGACACCCCGAGATTGTTCACCCGGTCCACGCCATCCGGGACGCCGTTCCCGTTGTCATCGTCGTCGAAGTCGGGGGAGGTCTGTCCCAGATCAAAGAGCAGCTCCGAAAGGTTGATGTTGTCGCCTCCCTTCTTCCAATGCGCCAGTACCGAGAGGCTCCAGTTGTTGTAGGCGAGTTCGTTGGAGAACGTCATTTGGAAGTCCGGTGCCACATCGCCCAGCTGGAAGACCCCATCCGAGACGCCGTCGCCATCACGGTCGTCAATCCCGACGATCTGGGTGGGGCTCTTGCCTTCCTCCACGCGGATCTCGCCGAGCGTGGCCCCAAAACCGCCGCCAAGCGCCCGGAAGGCCGGCACCGGCAGCGACGTTACTTCGGCATCGTTGGCCCAGAAGTTCGTCGTCGACTGCCAGCTAAAGCGGTCGGTTTCTACAGGGATAAGGGTGAGGCTGGCTTCGATGCCGCGGTTGACCAGCGTGCCGCCGTTGAACGTCTCCTGCCGAAAGCCGGTGGATGAGGGCACCTCGCGCTGGAGCAGCTGGTCGGTGATCTCTTTACGATAGAGCGTCAGCGCCAGGTTGGCCCGGTTATCCCAGAGGCCCAGGTCGATGCCCCCTTCGATCTCCGACTGGCGCTCCGGCTCCACATCCGCAAAGCCGCGCCGCAGACCAATCAACGTGCCGACCACCCCACCCACGGAGGTGGCTTGGAAGGAGGTAAACTTCGTCCCAAACCCAGCGATGTTGCCCGTCTGGCCAAAGGCCGCGCGCAGCTTCAGCTGATTAATGCGATCCAGGGACCAGAACGGAAACGCGTGTAGGTTCACGGCGAGGGACGCCTTGGGGTACAGGTTGAACGTCTCCACGTCGCCATTCAGCGAGCTGCGATCCCCTCGCAAGCCGAGGGTCGCGATCAGGCGGCCGGCATAGTCGACTTCTTCCTGCACGAAAAAGCTGCGGTCGTTCTGCTTCTCTCGCGTTTGACCGGCGTTGAGGGAGGTGGACTGATCCAGGTTCTGCTGGCCCGGGATGAGCCCGCGTGCGACGAAGTTTGAGCTCACCTGCTCGGCCCGGACCCCGGTCAGCCCTGCCTGGGTGGTGAAGCTTACGTCGCGGTCGGGGAGCGAGAGAATGTGCACACCGATCAACCGCACGTTGGTGTTCAGCGAGGTGGTTTCGCCAAGGATGGAGGTGCCGGGCTCAGGGCTCGTGCGCTCAAACTGCAAAAACTCCGGGAAGAGCGCCTCCGACTCCAGCGAGAAGAAGTCCGCTCCGAACTCCCCTACAACGCGCAGGGTCTGCTGCGTCGTAGTCAGGGGTGTATATTCTATTCGGGCACTGGTGGTGGTCCGGTTGACAAACTCCTGGTTGGTAAAGAGGTCCCGCGTCTGGAGGGGGTTGGACGAGTTGAACGGGTGGTCGGGATAGGTCCCGCTCTCGTCGGGGCGGAGATCGATGAAGTTGGGCGTGGCCGTCAGCGCGACGCCAAAGGTCGTCCCCGAGTTGTCATTTCCCGTGAGGCCGCGCCGGGTCCGGGCGTTTACGTAGTTGGCCGACCCCGAGAGGGTCAGCTTATCCGAGAAGGCATGATCCAAGTTGACGCGCGCTGAGCGTTTCTCGTAGCCGGTGCGGGCGACAATGCCTTCGTCATCCTGGAGCAGTCCCGAGATGAAAAAACGGGTCCGGTCGTTGCCGCCTGCCAACGAGAGGCTGGTGGTGCTCAGGAGCCCATTCTCTCCAAACAGCTCATCTTCGTAATCGATAAAACCATCGTTTTGTGCCTCCAAGAACTGAGCGCGTCCCTCCGCGCCAAACGCCTCCTCCGCGGTGTCGGCCGTAAACTGCCGCATGCCAAGTGCCTTCCGGATCTGCGTGACGCCTACCGTTTGGGAGAAGTTGACCTGCGTGTCGCCTCCCGTCCCTCGCTTCGTGGTGATCAGCACCACCCCGTTGGCCGCGCGTCCGCCATAGATCGCCGCGGCCGACGGCCCTTTCAAGACCTCAATCGACTGGACATCCTGCGGGTTGAGGTCGGCGATGCGATTGACCGGGTTGTCTTGGTTGCTCCGGCTCCCGCCTGCCGCGGCGGCCGTGACAGCATTCACGTTGCTCGGGATGGCAGAGTTATTGACGACCACACCGTCCACGATGTAAAGCGGCTGCGAGTTGCCGTTGATCGTGGAGACGCCGCGCAGCTTCACGGACATGCCGCCGCCCGGCGCGCCGGTGTACGACGAAATCTGGGCGCCGGTGACTTTACCGCTCAGGGCCGCGTCGAGCGACTGGGCGCCGGTATTGCCGGTCAGGGTCTCGGCGTCGATGGTTTCGATCGAGTTGGCCAGGTTCTCGCGCGCCACCGTGGAGGCCAGCCCTGTGACCACCACTTCATCCAGGCCCACCACGTCCTGCTCCAGGGCTACGTCCAGCTGGGTTTGCCCTTCGTCTACCGTGACCTCCTGGGTCGCGTACCCCACAAACGAGAATACCAGCGTGCGTCGATTCGCCGGCAGGGTGATTTCAAACCGGCCTTCGGTGTTGGTAAGGGTTCCGGCCTGGGTCCCCTGAACGGCAACGGTCACGCCCGGGATGGTCGTCCCATCCGATGCATCAGTGACAACGCCCGAGACCGTTTGCTGCGCGTGGGCCGGGGCCGCTACCCCCAGCAAGACCGCCAGGCACAGGCCGGCGATAGCGACAATAGAAGTAGGGCTGCAACGCATACGAGTTCGTAGTGGGTGAACGATGGAGGAGCGACGGGGGACTGCTACGGAGCAACGGCCTGCGGCACGGCGTGCTCAATGGCGCAGCGGCAGCCATGTGTTTTTTGTGCCCATAGCGCTTGATGATGCGTATTAAGCCCATGTTAAGTAGCAGCGAAAATAAAAGCAAATACGAATGCACGCGCAGACTGCCGCTGCTGTTCTTTTGTAGCAAACCCCGTCTTGGGTCTTTCCCAGTGCGCCCCGGAGGGCTGCACCCTGAGGGGCACTGTGCCGTACCTCTCTCGCTTGTCTCTTCCAACGTTCTGCCCGGCTCATGGCTGATGTACAACAGCTCCAACAGATGCGCCCCTCCCGCACCCATCTGCTCTCCGCTGATGGCCAGCGCCTGTACCAGGAATCGTGGCTGCCGAAGGGTCCTCCGGCCCGCGTGCTCGTTCTGCTGCACGGCTATGCGGAGCACCTGGGCCGGTACGCGGCAATCGGGCGGCGCTTTGTTGCCGAGGGCACGGCGGTGTACCTGTACGACCAGCGCGGCCACGGGCGCTCTCCCGGCCGCCGGGCGTATGTGCAGCGGTTTGAACCACTGGTCGAAGACCTGGCGGCCTTCCTCGTCCGGGTCCGGCATCACCGCCCGGGCGTCCCCCTCTTTCTGATGGGCCACAGCATGGGCGGTGCCGTGGCGACGCTGTATCACCTGTTGCAGGCGGGCCGACCCGCGGACGGGCTCATCCTGAGCAGCGCCGCCCTGGCCGTACCCGACGATCTCGCGCCCGTCCTGCGCCCGTTTGCACGCCTCGCCAGCCGCCTCGCGCCGCGGCTGCCCACCGTGCAGCTCGATCCCCACGAGCTCTGCTCCGACCCGGCGGTGGTCCAGGCTTTCCTCGACGATCCGCTCACCTTTACTGGGCGCATGCCAGCCCGCACGGGCGCTGAGATTCTTCGCGCCACCCAGCAGATCGACCAGCGCATGGAGGACCTCACCCTACCGCTGCTCATCCTGCAGGGCACGGCCGACCGCATCGTGGCGCCGGAAGGCAGCATCGCGCTGCATGAACGCGCCGCCGCCCGCGACAAAACGCTGAAGCTCTACCAGAACGCCCGGCACGAGACGTTTCGGGAGCCAAACGGGGGGCGCGTGCTTGAGGATATTCAGGCGTGGATGGCGGCTCGCAGTTAAGCGGGAACGCTCGCACGAAGCCTGAGAGGGAGAGGAAGAGGCAGGACAAACCGTTTCCAGAGCGCTTGCAGGCCGCGCCTAATCCATCCGGAAGACGACCTGCACGGTGGCGCGCACCTCGATCTCGCCTTCGGCAAACGCGTCAGGCTGCACGGCGCTGGCCATTTGGGCCATCATGCCTTCCCGGGCAAACTGCGGCTGGGGGCGGGCGAAGTTGAAGCTCTGCTCCTGCACGGACAGCGCCGGGCCGCGCGTCACGCCAAGGGTCGACGCCATCACATCGGCCTTGGCCTGCGCGGCTTCTACCGCCTGCCGCAGGGCGTCGTGCTCGGCTGCGGTGCGGTCGTTGAGGTCGTACTGGATGCCGCGCAACCGGTTGGCGCCTTGCTCTACCACGAGGGCGATGAGCTCGGGCAGCTGCTCCAGGTCTACCACCTCCACCGCCACCATGCGGCTCGCCTCGTACCCCACCTCGCGCATCTGGCGCGTTTCCGGATCCCGCTCGCGCTTGGGCTGCAGGCGGAGCGTCTGCAGTTGAATCTTGCGCTCCTCAATGCCCAGCTCGCGCACCGCGTTCATCGCCTGCGCCGCCAGCTCACCGTTCCGCCGGCGCGCTGTGATCGCATCCTCAGCTTCATTCACAATGCCAAAGCGCACCACGGCCATGTCGGGCACGACCGATACGTCAGCCTCGCCACTGACGGTGAGCGTATGGTGCCGCTCGCTTTGCTGCGCCGCCGCGGGCATGGCCGCGCTGAACAGGAAACCAAACGTACAGAGAACAGCAAGAAGTAGCTTCGGAATGCGATACATGGCGAACCTCAGTGGAGGGTTGAAAAGGAGGGCAAGAATGCCGGTTGTTACCCGCTCAATGACGAGTAGAGGACCCGGAGGGCCAGCTCTTCGCTGAC
>CAYFRR010000049.1:15074-17548 GCA_964345505.1 uncultured Rhodothermales bacterium | reverse complement strand
AGCAGCCGGATGTCCTCCAGCAGCTCGATGTTTTTCCGGTCGATGTCAAAGCCTTCCTTGCGAAGCTGGTCGGCCACCTGCTGTGTGGTGATCGTACCAAAGATGCGCTGATCTTCGCCCACCTTAGCCCGCACCATCACCTCAGTGTCTTCGAGCTCGCGCCGGACGTTCTGTGCCTCGTCGCGCTTGTGCGCCCGCTTGCGCGCCTGCTGGCGGAGCGTCTCTTCACGCTCGCGGATGGCTCCCTGCGTAGCGAGGCTGGCAAGCCCTTGGGGGATGAGATAGTTGCGGCCATAGCCGTTTTTTACTTCCACGATCTCTCCTTCCTCCCCAAGGTGATCGACGTGTTGCTTGAGAATAACTTTCATAACGTTTGGTCGTCAGCGGTGCGGCGCAGCGGCCGACACCCGATGAAACAAAAAGCGAGCGGTGCGGCCTACCGCATGGCATCGTCCACGAAGGGGAGCAGCGCCAGATGGCGTGCCCGCTTTACGGCGCGGGTAATCTGCCGTTGCATCTTGGCAGACACGCCCGTCACCCGGCGTGGCAACAGCTTGCCCTGTTCGTTGATGAACCGCTGGAGGAATTCTGTGTCCTTATAATCGACGTACTCTCGGTCTTTCGTAGCCATAATAATGTACTGATAGAAATTGAATCAACACGGGAAGGGACGCAGGCGCAAATGCTACTCGTCGTCCTCGGAATTGTCATCGTCGTCCTCCATTTCCGCCTCGCGGGCCGCCTGCTCCTTGGCCGCTTCGGCCTGGGCTCGGGCGTACGCCTTGCGGTCTTCGTGGCGCTGCCGCTCCATCACAGGCGTGACACGCAGCGTGAGGTAGCGGAGGATGTCGTCGTCGATTTGAAGCGCGCGTTCGAGGCGCTGCACGGTCTCCTCGTCGCCTTCGAAGTAGAGGTTGACGTAGTGTCCGTTGCGACGCTTTTTGATGGCGTAGGCGAGGCGTTGGGAGCCCCACTCATCCACTTCCGACACCTCACCGCCGTGCTCTTGGATCACGTTGTTGACCCGGCGGACGGCGTCCTGGATTTGCTTTTCGTTCAGGACCGTGTTGATGATGTACGTTAGTTCGTACGTGTATGTCGTTTGCTGTTCAGCCATGGATTACCCTATGGAATGACGGTTGCGTGAAGCACCAAGTCATGCCCCACCGATTGGCGATGGAGCAGGGAGTGCGATCAGAGTACCACGTCTGCCCGGTAGCAGGGATCCACCGGGGGCATGAAATATCTATGAGCCGAACACGAGAGGGGGCTTCCCTTCTGCCGACTCTCTGCCCCAGCTACGCTTCTGTCTCCAGGTGAGCCAGCCGCTCGGCCGTCTCGGCCATGCGCAGCGCCCGGATGATCGGCTCCAGGTTGCCGTCCATGATGTCGCTTAGCGGGTAGTTCTTGTCATCGCCCTCCAGGCGATGGTCCGTGACGCGGTCCTGCGGGTAGTTGTAGGTGCGGATCTTTGCGGAGCGATCTCCCGAACCGATGGCAGAGCGGCGCACGGCATCGCGCTCGGCCCGGCGCTCTTCCAGCGCCTGCTCATACAGCCGCGACCGCAGCACCCGCATGGCCTTGTCCTTATTTTTGTGCTGGCTCTTTTCGTCCTGACAAGAGACCACCAGCCCGGTGGGGATGTGCGTGATGCGCACGGCTGAGTCGGTAGTGTTCACGCTCTGGCCGCCCGGCCCGCTGGAGCGGTACACGTCGATTTTGAGCTCGTGCTGCTTGATGTCTACGTCCACCTCTTCGGCCTCGGGCAACACCGCCACCGAAGCCGCGGAGGTATGGATGCGGCCGCTGGACTCCGTCTCGGGCACGCGCTGCACGCGGTGGACGCCGCTCTCGTACTTGAGCGTCCCGAACACGGCCCGGCCCTGCACGCTGAGCACGATTTCTTTGAACCCTCCTTGTGACCCTTCGGAGAGGTCCATCAGCTCTATCGTCCATCCCTTTTTTTCGGCGTACCGATGGTAGAGCCGGTAGAGGTCGCCCGCAAACAGCGCGGCTTCATCACCGCCGGTGCCGGCACGGATCTCCATGATCGCGTCGTTGGCGTCCTCTTCGTCCTTGGGCACCAGCGCCATGCGCAGTTCGCGCTCCAGCCCCGGCAGCCGCTGCTGCACATCTTCCAGCTCCTCCTTCGCCATCGCCACAAAGTCCGGCTCGTCTTCTTCCGCGATGAGCTCCTGCAACTCCTCTCGCTCATTGAGCGCCGCTTCATACGCATTGATCAGCTCCACCACCTCTGCCAGCTCCGCGCGCTCGGGGCCCAGCTCCGCCATGCGATGCGGATCCGTCGCCACATCTGGGCGCGACATCAAGTCGGTGACCTCCTGAAACCGGCGTTTGATTTCTTGAAGGGCGTCGAGGTTTAGCATACGGAGATCGGTCAGTGAAAGGCAGTCGTAGAAAGTCCTATGCCGCGCCACGGGTTCCGTTCGGGGCGCCTCCTTCGTCTCCGAATC
>CAYFRR010000049.1:10266-14974 GCA_964345505.1 uncultured Rhodothermales bacterium | reverse complement strand
TGTGAAGCATTGCCCCGAGTACCGAACGCAGATTCCTCACTGCATAACCTCCTCGACTCCTCGTTTCATCGATTCGACACCCCCATACCCCCACACCCAAAAACGCCCTACTCCACCGTCACGCTCTTGGCCAAGTTACGCGGCTGGTCTACGTGACAGCCACGCATCACGGCGATATGGTACGAGAGAAGCTGTAGCGGAATCGAGGTGAGGAGCGGAGACAGGAATTCTTCTGTCTTTGGGACGTGGAGCACATACTCACAGAGGCGCTCCAATTCGCCGTTGCCCTCGTCAGTGATGGCAATGACGGCGCCTTCCCGTGCGGCTACTTCTTCGATGTTGGAGATGATCTTATCGTACGTCCGGTCTTTGAGCGCGGTGAAGACGACTGGCATGAACTTGTCGATGAGGGCGATCGGCCCGTGCTTCATCTCGGCCGCCGGGTAGCCCTCGGCGTGGATATAGGAGATCTCCTTGAGCTTGAGGGCTCCTTCGAGCGCTACCGGGAAGTTGTAGCCGCGCCCCAGGTAGAGGAAGTTTTCAGCGTAGCGGTACACCTTCGCCATGGATCTGATCGTTTCGGTCTGGTCCAGCACCGTCTGCACCTTCTCCGGTATGGCCTCAATCGCGTGCAAGTTGTGCGCTATTTCCGCCTGGCTCAGCGTGCGCCCTTCGGCCAGCTTCATCGAGAGCATGGCCAGCACCAGCACCTGCGCAGTAAACGCCTTCGTCGACGCCACGCCAATCTCGGGCCCGATGTGCAAGTACACCCCCGCATCCGTCTCACGGGCGATGGTAGAGCCTACGACGTTGCAGATCCCGAGCGTCAGCACGCCCTGCCGCTTGGCTTCGCGGACGGCGGCCAGCGTGTCGGCGGTCTCACCGCTCTGGGAGATCACAATCACCACGTCGTCATCGCGCAGGATGGGGTTGCGGTAACGAAACTCGCTGGCGTACTCCACCTCTACCGGCACCCGGGCGAACTCCTCGATGAGATACTCGCCGACCAGAGCCGAATGCCAGGAGGTGCCGCATGCCGCGATGATGATGCGGTTGGCCGCACGGAGTTGGTCCATCACATCCATCAGGCCTCCCAGGACGACGCGCCCTTCACTGGCCCGGACGCGGCCCCGCATGCAGTCCTTCAGCGCTTTGGGCTGCTCCATGATTTCCTTCAACATGAAGTGCTCGTACCCCTGCTTTTCGATCTGCTCGATGTCCCACTGCAGCTCGTGGACTTCCTTTTGCAGCGGCTGGTTGGCAATGGTGCGGACTTCGTACCCGCTGCGCCGGACGACGGCCATCTCGCCATCGTTCAGGTATACGACCTGCCGCGTGTGCTCAATGAGGGCGGACGCATCGGAGGCAATAAAGTACTCCTGCTCGTTGACCCCCAGCAGCAGCGGGCTGCCGTTGCGGGCAGCCAGCAGCAGGTCGGGGTCCTCAGACGAGACGAGGGCAATGCCGTACGTTCCGACGACCTTGGAGAGCGCCTGTGAGAGCGCTTCGGGCAGGTCCAGCCCCCGCTCTTTGCGCACATGGTCAATCAGATGCACGAGCACTTCCGTGTCGGTCTCCGACGTAAACGGGTAGCCCTTCGCCTGCAATTGCTTCCGCAGGGTGGCATAATTTTCTATGATGCCGTTGTGCACAAGGGCAAAGGCGCCATCGCTGCTCGTGTGCGGGTGTGCGTTTTTATCGTTCGGAAAGCCGTGGGTGGCCCAGCGCGTGTGGCCCACGCCCAGCGTGCCCTGCACCCGTACGGTTTCCACGGCCTTCGCCAGGGCGCTTACTTTTCCCTTTTGCTTGCGCACCACAAGCTTGTCGTCATCCACAATGGCCAATCCAGCTGAATCGTAGCCGCGGTATTCAAGGCGCTTCAGTCCCGTCAGCAGCAGATCGTCTGCTTGCTGCGGACCGATGTATCCAACAATGCCACACATAGAGATAGGGGGAACTTGGGTAAGGGGAGAGAACAGCGATTACGCCGAGACATGCGCCGGGGCGACGTTCCGGCCTACGACCTCGGCGATGGCGCGGACGTGCGTCATGAGCTCCGCAAACTGGTCAAACAGCAGCGATTGCGGGCCGTCACTCTTGGCAGCGGGGGGATTGGGGTGCACCTCCACCATGAGGCCATCGGCCCCGGCCGCTACGGCAGCGCGGGCCATCGGCAGGACGGCGTCGCGCCGCCCGGTGCCGTGGCTGGGGTCGGCAAAGATCGGCAGGTGGCTCTTCTGCTTCACCACCGGGATGGACGAGAGGTCGAGCGTGTTGCGCGTTGCCGTCTCGAAGGTGCGAATGCCGCGCTCGCACAGGATGACGTCGGGGTTGCCGTGCGCGATCAGGTACTCGGCGGCCATCAGCCATTCCTCGATGGTCGCGGAGGCCCCGCGCTTCAGGAAGACCGGCTTCCCGGCATGCCCCAGCTCTTTTAGCAAATCGAAGTTCTGCATGTTGCGCGCGCCCACCTGGAAGATATCGGTGTACCGGTGAATGAGGTCGATCTTAGCAATGTCCATCACTTCGGTGATGACGCCAAGATCATGCCGGTCGCCAGCGGCGCGCAACAGCCGAAGCCCTTCCTCCCCCAGTCCCTGAAACGAGTACGGCGAGGTCCGCGGCTTGAACGCGCCGCCTCGCAGGAGCGTCGCGCCGTGGGCTGCTACATGGGCCGCCGTCGCTTCCATCTGTTCCTCATCTTCCACCGAGCACGGCCCGGCGATGACGGTAAACGTGTCGCCCCCAATCGACCGTCCGCCCACGTCGATGAGCGTGTCGTCCTGCTTCCAGGAGCGGCTGGCAAACTTGTAGGGTGAGGTCACGCGGTACACATTGGCCACGCCCTCCAGCACCTGGATGTGGCGCACATCAAAGTCGGGCTTTACGCCGATGGCGCCCAGCACCGTTTGATTAACCCCGCTGGATCGGTGCACGTCGAACCCATAACCATTCAGGCGTTCGATGACATCTTCAATAGCGGGCTCGCCCGCATCGGGGCGCATGACAACAACCATAGGATTACAGCAAGGTGGGTGATAAAATAGGGGTTAGACGCACCATGGAAGACAGAAACAGCCGGTGTAACCGACCACGGCGCCCCAAAGGTTTCGGCAGCGTGCGCTACTGATAGCGGTCGAGCTTGAACTTCTCTCCAAGGTACCGCTTGCGCACCTCCGGATCTGCCACCAGCTCCTCGGCGGTGCCCGTCTTCAGGATTTGGCCTTCGTAGAGCAGGTAGGCGCGATCGGTGATGGCCAGCGTCTCATGCACGTTGTGATCCGTGATGAGCACGCCGATGCCCCGCATCTTAAGCTCAGCCACGATAGCCTGGATGTCTTCCACCGCAATGGGGTCCACCCCAGCAAACGGCTCGTCCAGCAGAAAGAAGCGCGGCTTGACGGCCAATGCACGGGCGATCTCGGTACGGCGGCGCTCACCACCCGAGAGCATGTATCCCTTCGAGTCGCGCACCCGGTCCAAGCCAAACTCATCCAGGAGCTGCTCTACCCGGGCCCGTCGCTCCTGCTTGTCCAACTCCTGAAATTCCAGCACCGCACTGATATTTTGCTCTACGGTGAGGTGTTGAAAGACCGACGACTCCTGCGCCAGATAGCCAATGCCGAGGCGGGCGCGCTTGTACATGGGGAGCCGGGTGATGTCGCGGCTCCCCAGCCGCACCCTCCCCTCGCTGGGCCGCACCATGCCCACGATCATGTAGAACGTGGTGGTCTTGCCGGCCCCATTGGGCCCCAGCAGGCCGACAATCTCGCCCTCTGCCACCTGTAGGTGCACATCCTGGACTACGGGCACACGCTTGTAGCGTTTGGTGAGGCCCTCCGCGTGCAGCGTCAGGGCGTCGGGTTCAATCATAGCGGTGTGGGGTGGAGAGTCGAGATGCAAGAAGCGTAACGCGCTACGGGGCGTCCGTGTCCGGCGGGGCGTCGTTCCGCGGCGGATCGGACGGGGGTGGATCGGGTGGAGGTGGGTCCGATGGGGGCGCATCAGGCCTGGGCAAGGGCACTTCGCCGGGGGGCGCGGGCGGCATGTCGTCTGGCAGTTCCGGAAGAGGCATCCCATCGAGCAAGCCGCGACGGAGCCAATGGTGCGGGGGCGGCGGGCGGTCGGGGAGCAGCTTACCGGCGAGGTACATAAAGAGCTGCGTGCGCTGCTCGGGCACCGCATTCAGCAGCGAGGCCTGCGTGGGCCGCAGCTCCGGCAGCCACAGAAAGCCATCCAGCTCCAAGGGGTCCGGCACGAGTTCTTCTTCCCAGTACTGGCCCTCAGGGTTCGGGGCGAAGTGGATGTACTCCAGTTCGTCGCCCTTGAACCGAAAAACGCTCGCGTTTGCCCGCACGCGAAGTGCACCATCGGGCGCTCCCGCCTCGTTGTGCCGATGATACACGGCCTCCGCGTTGGGCGAGACGTCGAAAGCGCGCATCGAATCGGGGGTACTGATGCCGTCCAGCATGCGCCCGCGCAACTGATGGATGCGCTGCGTGGTGCTGTCGAGCTGAGCCAGGAAAACGTGCCCGCGGCCAAAGATCGAATCGACGGGAGCGCCCCCGCCGCTTCGCACGCGGATGGTGTCGGCACTCATCTGCGATTCCTCAAACCACCCGATGGGGTCTTCGAAGAGGCGGGCCTCCTCCAGCGGCTCTTCGGCCTCATGGCCGCGGTCTGGGGAGAGGGGCGTCAGCGGCATCGG
>CAYFRR010000049.1:0-10166 GCA_964345505.1 uncultured Rhodothermales bacterium | reverse complement strand
CGCCTCCTGACCCGCGCGCTGGATGGCTGTGGTGTCTGCTGGCGTGGCGGTGGGAGAACGCGAGGCGGCGGTATCCGGCGATGCGGTCGTATCCGGTCGCACATCTGCGGCGGCGGTCGCCGCTGGCGCCCCGGTGCGCACCGCCTCGGGGGAGGCATCCGCCAGCAGCGCCTCCAGCGTATCCGCATCCGGCAGCGCATCGCCCGGCACCGGGAAGTAGCCCGGCTGGTAGCGGTCGTACACCGCCGAGTCGGCTACCGCGGCGAAGTCCGCTTGCCACGACTGCACCTCCCCTTTCCCAATGATCCGACGGTGGCCGTCCTTCTCTTGCGTAAACAGCCAGTCGGCGCGCAGCATCAGGGTGTCCAGCTGGTCATCTTCGTAGCGGAGTTGGTAGACGAGCGCACGGCCCTCCACCCGGCTGCGCTGTTGTTTGTCGTCGTTGTAGGCATAGTCGCCCAGCAGGTAGGTGCGCGTGAGTGAGTCGGCAGGGGTCTCCTCTTGCCCCTCATCCCGCTCAAAGCGTTCGATGAGCACCTGCCCGTAGGCATGCGAGATCTCCTCTTCTCGATAGAAGCGGACCGCATCGGCCTGCAAGAACGTGTCGTCGCCGGTAAGCTGCACAAGCCCGGCAAAGTCGGCCCGGTTCTCGTCCGAGAAATAGGTGCCGGCCAGGCTGGTGAGCGTCGAGGTGGTATCGACAAGCGTTACGCCCTGCATGAAGTCGGTGCGCTTCTCGTCAGTGAAGTGCAGGGCGGCAGGGGCGAAGACCCGCACCTCGCCGTCGGACAGCTCCACGCGGCCCAGCGCCTCCCCCACCTTGGAGCGGCGGTTGTAAAAGACGGTATCGGCGCGGAGCGAATCGCCCTGATCTGCAATCAGCACGTTGTCGAAGAAGAAAATCTCATCGCGCTCCAGGTATTGCACCGCACGGTCGGACTGCAGGTAGGTGCTGTCCTGCAGCAGGCGCACATTGCCCTGCAGGTAGCGCACCCGCTCCTCATTTTCGATGCGCTGCTCCACGCGATCCACATTCTGGATGAAGACCTGCCGCGTACCCTCGTCCGCCTCCTGAGCCTGCGCGGCCCCCATCCCACTGGTTAGGAGGAGCAGGATCACGACTGCCTCCCACAGACCACGGGCTCCCCGGCGCGCTGAGACCGATCGATATGACAGGGGGCCCTGGTTCACTCCGTATCCTCTATGGTTTCCGTGTCTTCGGTGCCGTCTGGATCTTGCAGATCGTCTTTTAGGGTAACCTGCCCGGTCACGCGGCTGATTTCGTACGTTTGTAGCGTTTCATCGCCTTCCAGTTCGTAGCCTTCGACCTGCTCGGTAGGCGTGCGCAGCCGCACAAAGCCCGGCGCCTGCAGCCGCTGTGCTTCTTCATCCCAGACCAAAAACTCGGTTTCCAGCAGGCGCTCCTCCGCAGATTGTACCCGCACGTCGCCGTCGGCCTCCATACGCCGGTCGTCCGTGTAGTAATAAAACTGGTTGGCCGTGACGGTCGCCGTGGAGTCGCCCGCCTCATCGAAGAGAAAGGCCACGGTTTGCTCCGCCTGGCTATCGCGGTCGTGCTGCAGCAGCGTGTACGTGCTATCGTTTTCAAATACCGCCATATAGCCGGCTTCTACGTGCAGGCGAGGACGGCTCGCCTCCTCACCCCGCAGCACCTGCGACACAGTGTAGCGCACGTCCCAGCTCTCCTGGGTCGGGCGCTCGGACGGATCTGTTTCTTCCACCGCTGCAGGCGTCCCTTCGCGCTGCTCGCACGCCCCCAAGGCCGTGCTCAGCAGGAGCAGAAAGAAAATATACAGCAGGGTGCGCATACCAGCCGGAGGCGAAAAGGCGATAGAAAGAAGGAAGCGCCAATGACTTGGGTCTATCGAAGGGTCCGGCCCGGCGAAACGTGTGAGGCACGCCGTGGCACAGGCGGTGCAACAAAGCACACCGGCAGTGGGTGGACGCGCCATCATTTTGAGCGGCCGTATTGCTTTTTGCTTGGACAACAGACCGTCCACCACCCCGTGAAGTTCAGACGCCTGACGGCTGCTTTACGTACTGATGGAGCCCGGGGCTTTTTTCTGATGCTAAAATTGTTAGTTTAGAGGGGCCGTACGGGATAGGCACACCAGTGTTAAAGTTACACGCTGCCAACCGATACCCGTGCTGTACCCACGCAACGCGCCATGCAACGCCCCACTGCACCCGTGTACTTAGATCGACCCACTGCACCATGAGCCTTGAGCTAAAAACGCATAACGAAGAAACGGTTATTGTGCGCATAGGCAAAGCCCTGGATTTCAGGAATGCCTCCGAATTTAAAGCGCAGTGCCAGGAGCAGGTGCAAGAAGGAGCCCGCAACTTTATTTTGGACTTCTCCGACACCGGTATTCTGGACTCCACCGGGCTTGGGTCTATCTTTTCGCTGTACCGGCAAGTCTCCCCGCTGAACGGACAGGTGGTCTTTGCTTCCGTCTCGCGCCCGGTACAGGTGGTGGTGCAGCTCACCCGCACGTACAAGGTCTTTCGCCAATTCCCCTCCGTGGAAGCAGCCCAAGATACCCTCGCGTAGCTTTTCCGTCCCTACCCTTCTCGTGGTCGTTGTGCCCCATGCTGGCTGAACACCATACGTTTTGCGATCTCGATGTCCTGATCGACCAGGTGCATCACCTGTTTACACAGTGGGAGCGCGACGAACGCTTTGCCCCTGCCCTGGGCGTGGATGACCTGCACCGCCTGAAGCTGGCCGTCCACGAATGGCTCGCGAACCTGGTACAACACGCCCACTTCAACGGCCACGCTCCTGAGGTTAGCCTGTCCGTCGAGGTACAGGACGACGGCATCCAGTGCACCATCAGCGATAATTCCGACGGCTTTAACCTGGATGACGAATTGACTCTCCGCTCCACCTCGCTGGAGTCGCTTCCTGAGCGCGGCATGGGCCTGTTGATGCTACAGGCGTGTACGAAACGCCTGTCGTACGAACGCGTGAATGGCTCCGTACAAAAGTTAGAATTCGTCGTCTCTACTCAAGACAATCCATGGCTGAAAATTCAATTCTCATAGTAGAGGACGAACGCACGCTGCGGCGCCTGCTGGAGTACCGGCTGGGCAAGACGTATCAGGTGCGCACGGCCGCCAACGGTGAGGAAGCCCTCGACCACGTGCATGACGAGGCCCCCGACCTCATCGTGTCGGATATCATGATGCCGAAGATGGACGGTTTCGCTCTGCAGGATGCCCTCTCCCAGGAGAAGGCGACCCGCGCCATTCCCTTCATCTTTCTCACGGCGAAGGCCGACGAAACCAGCAAACAGCGGGGCATGCGTACCGGGGTTGATGACTACATCACCAAGCCGTTTGACATCGACCAGCTGCTTTCCCGCATCGACCGGCTGCTCGAGCGGGCCAACGTGTACCAGTCGCAGCTCGACGCCAAGCTCGGCCAGGATTTTTCCGAGCGCCTCATGCCCAAGCGCATGCCGGAAGAGCCGGGCTACCACGCGGCCTTTTATAACAAGCCGCGCGAGTATGGCGGGGGCGACATCTTCGATTGGAAGAAGGCCGGCGATGACTACTTCTTTACCCTCGGCGACGTAATGGGCAAAGGCCTGCAGGCCAAGTTCTACGCTTTTAGCTTCTTGGGCTATGTGCGCAGCAGCCTCAAGGCCATGATGGAGTCGACCCGGTCCCCGGCCAAGCTGATGCAGAAAATCAATCAGGTGCTGGTCGAAGATGAGGTGATGGAAAACACGTTTGCTTCCCTCCTCCTGATCCGGTGGAACCCCAAACGCCACGAGCTCACCTACGCGAACGCCGGCCACTGCCGCCCGGTGCTCGTGACCGATAACGGACCCGAACTCATCACGTACAGCGACATGATCCTCGGGCTGAAAGGCGATACCGAATACCAGGACTCTACCCTCACCATCCCGCCAGGCGCGGCCTTCATGGCCTACACCGATGGGCTGATGGAACAGCAAATCCCTGACGGCACGATGCTTGGCGAGGAAGGCGTGATGGGGTGCACGGATGACCTCCACACGGCTGACGCCCCCATCGAAGGATTGCTTGAGCGCGTGCTGGACGCCAGCCACAACGACAGGTTTGACGACGATATCTTGGTCTTCTGGCTGCAGCGCAACGCATAGCCCCGCACTGCGGCGCCCATCACCGGCCGGCACGTGGTTACGTCGTCGCAGCGGAGGACGTATCGGAGAGCTCGGGCAGATCCATGGCCTCGTACGTGGGACGGAGTAGGCCGTAGATGTGCTTATCCCAGTATCGCTCGTTCCGGTGCAGGTAGTCCCGCTCGGTGCCCTCGTGCGTGAAGCCCATGCCCTCTACCAGCCGTTGCCACGCAGTGTTGTATTCGAAGGGTTCTGCGCTGACGCGGTGCATATCGAGCGTTTCGAAGCAGTACTGCAGGACCAGCGCCAAGGCGTCCCGTCCGTAGCCCTTCCCCCAATAGTCGCGGTCACCGATGGTGAGGCCAACGAGGCAGTGCTGGTTGTGCCGGTTGATGTCGGCGATGTGCACCACCCCGATGAGCGGCCCATCGATAGCGTGAATCTCCAGGTCGACGTTGGTGAAGGAGGGCCGCAGCATGGACTCAAACCGCTGTTTGAACGCCCCGAACCGCTCCTCCACGTAAGGAACCTCGGTGTCCATCCGGTTCAGCTCAGGGTCGTTGTTCCACTCGAAGTGGCGGTGGATATTTTCGATTTGCAGCGGCGTCAGGCGTACCTTTGCGCCACGCAGTTCCGGGGGCGGGGTGATCGTATCAGGCATGAGGACATAACAACCATGTTAGCAGGTCGGAAGCGCTTCCATCTGGACTATAGCGGACCAAGGGACGCGCGAGTAGTTTCCGGCGATGGCGTCTATCACGTTAGAACCTGATGAAGCTCGATGAAGCGCTATCATGCCGCGCCGTGCAGCGCCTCGGCCTGCTCCTGTAGCGCGGCGCGTTCCACCTTGAGGCCTCCGTCGGCCCCTGCCGGCCAGGGATGATACGCCTCCGGGCGCTTGAAGCCTGCCAGATGCGCGGCAAGGGCCTCGTGCCAGGCATCCGGCGCGAACGCCACACCGGTCTCAACCTCCACAAATGCCACAGGGCGGGCCCCATACGTGGCGTCCGGCACGCCCACCACAACAGCTCGGGCTACACCAGAAAGCCGCTGCAGGGCGGCTTCCACCTCTTCGGGCTGAATGTTTTCGCCTCCCGAAATAATCAGGTTGTCCTTTCGGCCCTGCACGCGGAGATTGCCGCCGGAGTCCAGCTGCCCGAGGTCGCCCGTGGCGAACCAGCCATCGGCCGTGAGAGGAAGGTCCAGCCCGTGCGGCGTCACGTACCCCTGAAAGAGCGTCGCCCCGCGCACGAGGATCTCGCCATCGTCCGCGATGCGCAGTTCGCGATGGGGGAGCACCGGTCCGGCCGTGCGGAGCTGCGCCCGGGGAGCCGCCGGTGGCGTGGTGGTCACCTGCGAGGCCATCTCCGTCATTCCGTACGTGGTGTGTACCGGCAGACCGGCATCCAGCGCCTCGTCAATTAAGGCGGGCGGGAGAGCCCCGCCGCCAAGCAGTACGGCCTGCAACGTGGTGGGCGTATCCGCCGGTGTGGCCTGCAGTAGCCGCTGCAGCTGCGTGGGCACGAGGGAGACGTGGGTGACGGCGTGGTCGGCAACAGCTTCAGCAAGCGGAATATCTGAGGCAGCCTGCACTACCGTCGCCCCCGCCAGCACGCAGCGCATCAGAATGCCCAGGCCGCCGACGTGATACAGGGGCAGCGACAGCAGCCACCGGTTGGCGGGCGTGAGAGGCAGGTTGGCGTTAGCCCCGCGCGCGCTCCAGACGAGGTTGCCAAGCGAAAGGCAGGCCGGCTTGGGCTGTGCTGTGCTGCCAGAGGTAAACACGATCACCGCGGGCGCATCGAGCGTCCATGCGGGCGCCGCTTGCTCGGCTGGGACGTCTTGCGTCAGCGCTGACCAGGGCAGTGTGGGCAGATCAATGGGCGAGGCCTCAGCCGGACGCACGATCTGCGAGGCGCCCGCCGCGCGGGCCTGCTCGGCCAGCGCCTCCGCCGGCAGCCGGGTGCTCAGCACACAGGCCGTCGCACCGAGCCGCCAGCATGCCAGGAGGAAGCACGCGAGGCGCCATCCGCGCGGGGCCTGTACCGCCACACGATCGCCCGGGTTGACGCCGTGCGCCTGCAGCCCAGCCCCCATCCCGCGCACCGCTGCATCGGCCGCGGCGTAGGTGTAGGTGCCGTCTGGACCCTCAAAAAAGGGGGCTGTCGGCGCCTCATGCGCCGCCTTCCATACAGGGCACGGGATGCTATCGGTCGTACTCATAGGGACAACCGTGTTAGGTTTTCTGTTGAGACGGTCGGTCTCTGAAAGGCATTGGATGCCAGCGATACCTCCGCCCCATCGAAGGGCAGGCGAGGCGCCAAGGTATCTTCTGCAAGGCGGCGGTAGGTGTCAAGCCCCGAGGCCTCCGGCGCATCGAGCGCTGCCGCCAGCGCCAGCAACAGGCGCATGCCCACCCCCGTCTCGAAGGCTGCGCTGAGCACCGTGCGCCCGCCCCACTCCGCCGCTGCGGTGGCCAGCCGCTGCACGATGACGGGCCCGCCCAGCAGCATCGGCTTGCAGACGAGCGCTGTAGCGTAGGCATGCTCCGCCACCGCCTCCGGGGCCAGCCCCACGAGCGTCTCATCCAGGGCCACCGGCCAGCCTGTGGCCTCTGCAAACCGGGCGAGCTGCGAGGGATCGGCCAGCGGTTCTTCGATATAATCGAGCGTATCCAGCCCGCCGAGAGCCTCGGCAAACGTGAGTGCCTCCTGCCACGACCACGCCCGGTTGGCATCCAGCCGAAGCGCCACCTCCGCGCCCAGCGCCTCCCGTGCCTGCCGCACGCGGACCACGTCGGTGGCCACGGTGTGGCGGCCGACCTTCATCTTCACGACCGGATAGCCGGCCTGCTTCAAGCGCTGCGCCTCCGCTGCGAGATCGTCCGAGGCGGTGAGCAACCCGTTCAGCGTGACGGTGGCGCGCTGCGCCGGGCCGAGGAAGGACGCGAGGGGCTGGCCGGTCTGATCCGCAAGAAGCCACGCGAGCGCGCCGTCCAGCCCACAGCGCACGGCCGGATGCAGCTCCAGCGCATCGACGGCGGCGGCACCGTTGCCCTCCGGCGCCAGCGCATCGGCAGGCACGCGGCGGTCCGCGAGCCAGGCACAGAGGCGCCGGGCCTGCGCCTCAGCATCGGCCAAGGACGCCGGGCTAAAGGCCGGCAGGGGCGCGATCTCGCCCCAGCCCGCGGCGCCCTCCGCGGTGCACAGATGGAGCAGCAATCCCTCCCGCTCTGTCAGCCGTACCGGGCCCAGCCGCAGCGGTTTGGTGAGCGGCAGGGTGTAGCGGTACAGCGTGGCGTCGGTCAATTGTGGCATCAGCGCTCCCTCATAATGGGAAAGGTCCAATCCAACCGCATGAACAAGCCTCCTCGCGAGGCTCTCCGTTCAGCCGATGGATGAAGGGCATGGCCATCGTACTATCCTCAGATTACCCATCCAACAGAAAACAATACGGCGTAGAGCAGCAGCAGCTGTCCGGTGCGCCCCAGCAGCGGGTTCAGCTTGGCCGGGTTGCGCTCGGTGGCCAGGGTATAGATGATGGGCACGGCCGGCAGCAGTGCGGCGGAGGCGAGCATGGCCCAAGGCGCGCCCGAGCCCGCCAGCCACAGGCCCACCGGCAGCTTGGCCGCCAGCAGCATGCACGCGGCGTACAGCACCACCCCCGCCGGGCGCCCCAGCCGCACCACCAGCGTGCGTTTCTGCGCGGCGCGGTCCTGCCGCACGTCACGGATGTTGTTGACGAGCAAAATCGCCGTGGCCAGCAGTCCCGGGCCGAAACCCGCGATCACCACAGCGGGCGTCACCGTCAACGCCTGCACGTAAAACGTCCCGGCCACGGCTACCGGCCCGAAGAAGAGCAGCACAAACAGGTCGGCCACGCCCAGGTACGCCAGCGAGTACCGCCCCCCTGCCGTGTAGAGCACCCCAAACAAGATAGACGCCAGCCCGATCGCAAGCACCGGCCAGCCGCCGCGCCAGATCAGGTACAGTCCAACGATAAACGCCCCGGCAAAGACCGCGATCGTCGCCCGGCGCATCCGTTCGGGCGGCACCAGTCCGGCCTGGGTCACCCGCAGCGGCCCGACGCGCTGGTCCGTATCGGCGCCTTTCAGGTAATCGACGTAGTCGTTGCTGAAGTTGGTACCGACCTGGATCAGCACGGCCGCCAGCAACGCGCAGGCTGCCGCCGGACCGTGGAAGGCGCCGGCCTCAACAGCGAATGCGGTCCCCAGGAGCACCGGCGCCACGGCCGCGGCGAGCGTCTTGGGCCGAGCAGCCCACATCCACACCTGCACGCGGGAAGGTGCTGGCGCTGCAGAGGGATCGGTAGGAGCCGAGCGACGAGCCATCAGCAAATAAAAAGGTTAGAGACGAACAGGAAAGGGGGAGAGCTGCAGGGCCAGCACCCGGCGAAAGGCGGCAGCGTGCTCATCCTGCACCACATGGCCGGCCCCGGCACACACGTGCGCGGTAATCGCCGGACTCGCGGCTGCCATGGCCTGCGCAATGGCGATGTACTTCGCATCGCGCCCGCCGGCCAGCGCTGCGGTAGAGACGGCAAGGGCGTCCAGCCGTTCCCACAGCGGCGGCTGCGCGCCCGTGCCCATGCCATGCAGCGAACGGGCCAGCTCGGCCGGGTCGTTCTCTTGTCGAAGGGCCACACGCGCAGCGCGAAGCTCGGGCGACAGGCCGTCGAACACGGGCTGACCATACCACCGCGCGACGAAGCCCTCGAAGTCTGACTGCAGAGCATCGGCGCGCGCGGCGTCCTGCCGGCGCCGCTCTGCGCGGGCTTCGGCGGTACGCAGCCCCGGCGAGGCCGAGACAAGCGTGAGCGACCGGACGCGGGCCGGGCGGTGCAGGGCCAGGTACAGCGCCAGTCGCCCGCCCATCGAGTAGCCGACGACGTCTGCACGGGCCACCGCTTCCGCATCGAGACCTTCGACCAGCGCTGCGGCAGCGCCAGGCATCGTGTACGCCTGATCATCCAGCCCCACCGACGCGCCGTGGCCCGGAAGGTCTGGCATCAGCACCCGGTGCGTCGCGGCCAACGGGGCGCTCCAGTCTGCCCACGAGGCGCCGCGGCCCATAAAACCGTGCAGGAGCACCACGGGGGGTGCGGATATGGCGCCCCTGCGGTGGATGTGTAGCATAGCGCACATAGGGTCGTGAGTGTACCGAACTACGCTGACAGCACCCCATCAACCGACTGCACCGCGTCCACCAGTGCCTCGTGCAGCGCGTGATTCTCGGCGCGGTCGGTGCGAATTTCGATGAGGGCAGACGCGCCCTGCTCTGTGGCGCTTGTGTACGCCTCAACAAACGCGTTGGGCGTCGTAGGGTGATGATACGACACCCCGAACTGCTGCGCGGCGTGGGCGAAGTCCATCCCGTGGGGCGTCCCGAAGTATGGCTCGAACACGTCCGTCTCCTCAGCAATCGGGAGAAAGTGAAAGATGCCCCCGCCATTGTTGTTGAGCACGACGACGACCACCGGTGCCTGCCGCAGCAGGGCCAAGCTGTTGAGGTCGTGCAGGAGGGCCAGGTCGCCGATCAGCAGCGTCGCCGGGTGGTTGCAGCCGATGGCGGCGCCAGCCGCAGTCGCCACCAGCCCATCGATACCGCTGGCGCCCCGGTTGGCGATGACGGGCACGGGAGCGCCCGACGGCCGGCGCGCAAACCGGTCGGCATCGCGCACCGGCATGCTGCTGGCCAGCACCAGCGGGTGGCCGTCCGGCAGGTGGGCCGCCACGAGGCGCGCCACCTGAGGTTCGCTGCATGTCTCTGAAGGAAGCGCACGGGAAAGCGCCGCTTCCGCAGCGGTGTCCGCCTGCTTCCACGATTCTGTATATCGGGTGGGAGAGGCGGCCCGTGGGCGCGCGTCCATCAAAGCGCGGGCGAAGGCGGCCGGGGCGGCCTGGATCCGGTGCGTCACGTCGTGGTGCGGGTCGATGCGGCGCGGGCCGGGATGCACCAGCGCGTAGGTCGCCGGCTGCCAAGCGTGCAGGGCCTGCTGCAGCCGCTTCGACAC
>CAYFRR010000048.1:0-18248 GCA_964345505.1 uncultured Rhodothermales bacterium | reverse complement strand
AGACGATGCCGTAGCCATCGCGCCAGGGGGACTTGCAAGTACATTTGTTGTGTTACTTATGAACGCTGAGCGTGCTATTCTGTCCATTTTGAAGGAGCGAGAGCCAGAGCAAACGATGTGCACCTCCGAGGCTACCCGCTTACTGCCCAGCTCTTGGGCATCGCACAAGTAGCAGGTGTGGGCTGCGGTGCATGCGCTCTACGATGCGGGTAGGTTACAGGCCGAGCAGGAGGGGGTCCCGGTCGACCCTCGTGCGGCATCCGGCCCCGTACGTTTCCGCAGCACGGACTGAGCGTTCGGTGCTCGTTCCTCAAGCGAAGAGCGCGGGGGCATCATGCCGGTTTGTGGTGCGCCATGGCAAGCATTGCCCTGCGTCGAGCTCGGGTTTAGACCGGTTGCAGAAATAACACTGGCTTAGCATCGTGATAACAGTCGGGTTCTAATCCGCTCGTATATTAAGAGTAAGCATGTCAGCTAAGCTTTTGCTTCGAATGTTACGGTCCTCTACTTCCTATGCCGCAACACCCTATCTCCCGTGAGTGGACAGGGCACGCTGGTCGGTGCGAGGGCATTCCGGATGCAATCGGCTCAGCTTTTACCGAGTGCCCATCAGATGCCACTATCGCAGAGCGGCACCTCCGTAGTACCCTATCGGCCTTTGACCAAGGAGCGTACGGCGGATTATCGCAGGAGCTGCGCGCTCGGTTGAGAGCACAACTCGAAACAGCGCTTCGGCTCCTTGAGGGTGCCGCTGCATGAGTGAGAATCCACGGTTGCATCGTGAAAGACGCACTTGTATTTTCCTTTCTCGTGTCAGCGTCTGTACGTCTGTGCTTCCCAGTGCGCGACTGGGTCTAGACACGCTTTTCTCGTCATAGATTGTCGTCTGTAGCCCATACGGACGTATTCGCACCAATTATCATGGTTCGTTAATCTGGGATCTGCTTGTTTAAGCACGTATCGACCCGTTCTGCGTGCGAGTGCTTACCTGCTGTTTTCTTACCCATGCCCGACAGCTTGACCGACGATCAGATGCTTCATGCTGTGTGTCGGGATGCTGCGTATTGGCCATCGGTGCGGCCCGGCTCCTGGACGTGCACCTACGAAACCTTTGCCGCCCACCCACGCCATCCAGGCTGGACCTACGCGTACATTGGCGGCAAGGCCGAGATCTGGCCAAACTTCTATGCCATGCGCACGCGGCTGCACATAGCGCCCCAAGAGGCCATCTCCACGCACTGGCCGGTAGAATCTGCGGACCACGCCAGTCATACGGGCCTTGTTCAGCTTTTCCGCCGTGCGTTCGGAAGCAATTCGGACTTGCTGGGAACGCCATCGCAGGAGGTGCGGCGTCTTGCTCGGGATAATATCGCAGCGTGGCGTGCGGGAGGCCTCACGCGGGAGTCGGCCGTGGTGCCCCTGAAAACAGGATCTGCGGCATTAGCCGGAGCCATCTTGTTAGAGTGGAAGCAGCGGAGCTCTCTTTTGAATGATCCTTCGCGCCGTCTGAATGGTGCTCGACGTGTGCCGCAAATCGGCCTCATTATGGTGCACCCTGCGATGCAGGGCTATGGGGTAGCGCGGTCCCTTCTTCACCATGCGGTGCAGAAGATGCAGGAGCGTGGACATGCGATGATAGAGAGTGCTTATCGCCTGGTCAGCGACAGGGCTCGCCGCTGGTATCAGCGGCAGGGGTTCACCGAGGTTCCCAGTCGTGTTTCTGCCCGCCTGTTGGCGCAAGGTGCTGAGCGACTCGGAGCAAGTGCCACGAGCAGCGCCGAGCGGGAACAGCGCCAAAAGGAATATGAAGCCCTCAAGTGGTTAGCCCGGCGCACGTGAGGTGAGCTCGATGGACCTGAGCACGCCCTAACGCCCCGCTGTGGGCACGCCCCGCTGTGGGAACCGAATAGGCATCGGCCGTTCTTGTGGCCAGCACAGGGGCATGTTGCCTGGCGGCGATACCTTTTATAGCGAGGGCCAGAGAAAGTCGAAATCGCCCACATCATAGATATTCTGCCGGAGCCAGTGCAGATCCTTTCGGCAGATATTGCGCAAGGGCGTATTGAGGCTCGCTGGGTTATTCCAAGCGCACAGCAGCGACTCCGCGACGTGTTTAAGCCGCGTAGCGCTGCGCTGGGCTCCCCATGACTGACAGTCTTGGTCCGCACCGAGACCGTCGCTGTACCCCTGTGCCTCTAATTGGGGAGCGAATCGCTTAAGCGCCCTCAGGTCCATCACGTAGGCCTGCCGCAGTACCTTTCGACGACGAGCTCGCGTGCCATGGATCACCGCCTCCACATAGGGCAGCACCCGCAGCACATCGCCGGGACGAAACGCACGGCCCAGTGCCCGGTCGTCCGACTCCCCAGGCGGGCTATCGCAGGGGGCCTCGTCCAACCGCCTGAGCCAGCGCTCTACCGGATGGTTGGGTGAGGTAATGCGACAGGTATTCGCGCGCTCTGATTGTAAGCGATAGAGGGCGAACAGTGCGTGCTCCTGTGCGCACACGACCGGGGCGTCATGTGGCGAGCGCAGGAGACGCTGTACCCGGCCAGCGTGAATATTTCCTCGCCCGCACACGAGGAGGGCCGGACGTACTTCCCAGCGAATGGCCAGAGGCCTTATACCCAAGTTTTCGAGGAAGGCCGCCATGTTATGGCGCGTGAATGGTCCATCACCCAGACACAGCACGCGCGCTTCGTCCCCGGTCATGGACTGTTGGATGACCGACATGACGGCCTTGGTAAGTGCAAGCTCTGCACCAGTGCTTCTCTGCCCATGTTGAGGGCGAGGGGCGTTGGTCGTGTGCGCACTATTTTGCATAGCAACTCACCATGAAGAGCCGGACCATAATGTACTCATAATGCACGACACCCGCGTTAGGAAAGGATCACGAAAGCATTATCCTGGCGTTAAAAAGCCTGTTCGTAGCGGTGCTGCCGATCAGCAACCGGCTTGTATAACTACAGGGTAATGGGCTGACGCGGTAGGTTTCCTATAATAGCGGTGTGCCCGGTAGCGCAGCGCCCGTTAGCACCACCCGGTGCGCACTGCGATCCTATTATCTACTGACCGGACTTACGTTATGAGGAAGCTTCCACCGATCTATCAGGAAGACGGCCTTGCAAAGCAGCTACGGGGGTCGATCTGTACCCTGCTGTGCCGGCACTGGGACCCGCTCGCCATTGGCGCCCGGGCAGCCGGCCGAGAAACGTACCGTCGGCACGTGCCAGCCCTTTTTATTATGATCGTAGATGGCTTCGCAAGTGCCGACATCGCGGAATACTTAGAGATGGTGGGCCAAGAATATCCTGATCGAAGGGGTGCATCTGTCCACGCTCGATGGGCAGCAGACGCGCTCTGTGCCCTACGTGTACCGTACAACCTTGCGGCTCATGCCCCAGCAGCAGAAGGGACGTCCACGGCTGGGCACCACGTCTGAAGCAGAGATGCTTCGACGTGCGACCCAGATACGGCGGACTGTTACGCATACGTCTGGCACACGCGCAGCTCCGCATACTGGCCTCGAAGGTGCCGCTCCTGGATGATCTCCAACGCACCTGCAGTCCTTTGACGATGCAGGTAACCGCCAACGCTCGGACGGTGTGCTACGCCGAAGAGTCGGAGCCACCGTCGCAGGAGTTCGCGCAGCGGGGGCGGAAGCGCAGCCGCCGTACCAAAGTCCACCACTATCAGGTACCCTCCGGGACGCAGCGCCCTGAGTGCGGCACAGAGCGCCGGCCGTGGGGCCGCTATCATTGAGAAGAGATACGAGCACAGGATTACATCGAAGCCTTGCACGCCAAAGTGGGAGGGGTGTACATCCTCCGCCATCCCATGACGCAACGTGGCATGTACGTCAGCCTCGTGGCACGCGCGACGGGCAGTACGGAGCATGACCGATGCAGCATCCAGACCGAAGAGGCGGGCGTCAGGGCGATGCTGACGTAGGTGGCGCAGGTTGCGCCCCGTACCACATCCAACCTCAAGCAGCGTGCCGCGCGCCGGTAGGCGCTGCACCGCCTGCTCAATGGCAGCATCTCGGCCGGGGAGATACAGTGCGCGGGATAGGTCGTAAATGTGCCGGGTGTAGCGGTACATCCGATCCATGCGGTTCATACGCTTCGTACGATCCACCTGGAGCACACCGCTCTGCAGCGAGGGCTGAGCGAGCCTGGAGGCTACGTTTTTTTCAATCATGGACGGATTGACCTTTAACGATAGCGGGGGATGGGGCGTTGGCATACGTAAGAAAATACCAGTGACTAAGAGGCACGCAAGGGAGTGAGTAGAAGAGAGCAGAAAGGACGCAAGCAGCCCGGGCTTCCGCTGACGCATGCGTTCCGGTCGAGCGATTTATTTGCCCGTGTAGCTGTAGACGTGCACCATGCCGTAGATTGCCGATCGATCCTGTCGGTGCAGGCGCTCAGAAAGCGCTGCATGACGAGTCCACCGGGCCAAGAGCTCATCGGGCAGCGCCTCCTCAAGGGGTGAGCGCCTCGCCGCCGTGCGGAAAACGACTCGCGCCCCGGGCGCACAGGCGCGCGAGAGCTCGTGCCACAGCCGCACGAGTGCATCAGGGCCCATCCAGTCCTGCGTGTCGAGAAGGGCTACGGCATTGTATGTAGCTGCCGGTTGAGCCTGGAGGTGCCGGGTCAGCTTTGCGTGAAAGGTCGCGACGCGTGGAAGGTTATGCCTGAGCGCCTCCGCGTTCTCCTCCAGCAGATAATCGGGAACGCAGCCTGAGATTGGAGGCCCGTAACAGCGCCCGAAGGCCTGCCAAGCAAAGTAGTTGTCATTGATTGGAAAGTCACATACCAGGCGCCGGACGCGCGCCCGAAAGATCCCTATAATGCCATCCGTCTGAGCGCCCGCATCTGCCACCATTAACCGGTACTGCTGAGGGGGAATACCGAGGAGATACACGCTCTGCGGTCTACGCCCGAGCGTGCGAATTAGGGGATGAGAAAAGAACGGAGCAATGGCTTTATCGAAGAAGCGCTGCTGCTCCGCCCGGGTGCGCGCCTTGAGAAATCCGGCGGGCTCATGTCCGAGCAGACGCGCCATGCCGTGCACGACCTGGAAGAACCGGCTCAACGTACCGCGGCGGTATATTCCCGTCTGGAAGCTGTTGATACGGCGACGTGACAGCCCGGTGTACCCCTCCCAGTAGCGCCTGGTCTGCGGCCGCAGCTGGTGGCGCAGGAAGCGGTCGTACATCTGAACATTGAGCGGGTGGGCCCCAAGACCGAACATACGGTAGAGCGTCTGGTGCGTGGGCAAATGCAAGGCGGCTGCAATTTTGAGCCGGGTCAGTGCCAGATGCGCTTCATTGAGATCGATGGCGTGAATTAGCTCCGGGCCGGCGAGGGCGTAGTTAAGCACATTGCAGCCGCCGGAGGCAATAGTAAGCACGCGGCTGTTGGGCCCCAGCTGAAGTGCTTGCGCATCAACCCGCGGGTCTTCCCAGATTTGCGGATACACCAGCCGGTCGAACGCATGCTGAAAGAGCCATCGACGAACACGCTCCAGCCCTGAGACCTCCCGTCTGCCCAGCGCCTCACGGAGGAGCGCCCGCGTCGTTGCGTTACTTGGCCGCTCTGCGCTCGAGTGCGCCGTATGGGGTGCTGGACGGTCGATAGCGGTGGGCGCTTCAGGCTTCGTTGTTGTCTGCATGTGGTTGCAGGAGCGTCGTTACATGTGTGTGCGCCTGTAGCATAGCTCTGGGATGTGTTCTCCCTTTTACGCCGACGTTATCCTTAAATTATCAATGTGCGCTCCAGTATTTATTCAGCGCGAATCAAAACGGTATAGTAATGCAACCATCATCTTATGCTAATAACGGACGTGACGCAGCGTGTTAGCTTACGGTGTCTGTGTACGTGAGCTCAAGCAAACGTACGCGGGCACAAGGGGGCCTACAATTTTCGGTGTTAATCTATGTCCTTCGCCAACGTACCTTTCACGAATGGACGAGCAGAGCGCTTAGACGCCGCAGAGGCGATGTCACGGGCAGGTGCGAAGTCAGGAACCGCGGGAAAGATCAAAAAAGCTGGTGGGCGCCCGTATCGGTCCCTGTTTATTTCTGATGTGCATCTTGGCACGAAAACAAGCCAGGCGGAGGAGCTCTTAGCGTTTCTCCAGGAGATAAGCGCCGATCACCTGTACCTGGTTGGCGACATCGTAGATGGCTGGGCCTTACGGCGATCGTGGCACTGGCCCGACTCCCACAACGAGGTAATGCAGGCCATGCTTGGTCTGGCTCGCGGGGGCACACGCGTCGTGTATGTACCGGGGAATCACGACGCGGCCGCACGTCCGTTCGGTGGCTATAGGTTTGGTGGCATCCTTATCGCCCGCGAGGCTGTGCACACGCTGGCCGACGGGCGCCGCGCGTTGATCCTACATGGAGACGCTTTCGATGGTGTAGTTCGGAATGCGCAGTGGCTTTCCATGCTGGGGGCTGTTGCATATGATGCCGCCCTACAGGTTAACAGAGGCGTGGGCGTGGTCCGCGGGTGGCTGGGTCTACCTTACTGGTCATTTTCAGCCTATTTGAAGCAGCACACAAAGCGAGCCGTGCAGTTTATTGCAGATTTTGAAGCGGCCGTGGCCGAGCGCGCCGAGGCAGCCTGCGCCGACGTGGTAGTCTGCGGCCATATCCACGTTGCAGAGATCCGCAAGATTCGCGGCGTGCAGTACGCCAACGCCGGGGACTGGGTGGAGAGCCTCACGGCGGTAGGGGAGAGAGCTGATGGCACGCTGGAACTGCTCCAGTGGAAGCCTCTGCAGCAGGAGGCCTATGTGATGAGGCGTTATGTAAATAAGGGCCCAGTCGGCGTCTCTGAGAACCAGGACGTGCGGTCGTCGGCCGAAATGGATCTTCCAGTGTAGCACCCGTGGAGGAAGCGGGCAAGCCCGTAGAGATGGCAGTCAGCAGCGAAGACCAATGATCAGCCCGGGGCCATGCCTCACGTTCGGTGACGCCGGGCCCGGTATGCGCTCCGGAGGAGTAGCCCCGACCCATCAGGTAGAATGGTTCAGGTAGAATGGTCCACCGGATCACCGGCTGCGCACCGCGCTCACGCCTCAGAACGTGCATTATTGTTTAGCAAACCGTCGTCCTTATACTCCCGAGGTAACCGTCGTAAATCACGAAGCCACAGCGTCGTAGATCAGGGCCCACATGCAAAAGTCAGCGGAGCTTACGACCAGGATCAGAAATGGCGATACCAAGGCGTTTGAGGCACTGTTCAAGCGCTACTACGCGCCCCTTCACCGGTTTGCAACGGCTCTCAGCAACAATCCATCAAGCGCAGAGGACATCGTCCAGAATGTTTTTATGCGCCTGTGGGAGCAGCGCCATTCGTGGCCCGTCCGCACCTCCCTCAGGGCCTACTTGTTCGTGGCTGTACGTAACGGAGTATACACAGCGCAGAAACGCCGGCAGGTGCGCCGCCGATTGGCCGAGGAGGTTGAGCCCGACGTATGTTTCCCTGGCACAGAGGGCTCTACGCGCGATCATGCGACGCTTCAAGCAGCGCTCCAGAAAGCCATTATTGAACTTTCTCCGCGGCAGCGCGAGGTGTTTCTCTTGTGCCGTGTGTCGGATTTAAGTTACGCCGAGATAAGCCAGGCACTGAATATTTCTGAGCATACCGTGGCTTCTCATATGGCACGGGCCCTGCGCCACCTGCGGCACAAACTCTCGGACATTGCTCGGCCGTGGATGGCGGGCTGATGGATTCACCTTTACTTCACGCTGCAGGCGTGGCCACTGTGGGGCTCGTACCGGTCTATGGTGTGCGTTTACGACTCGTTACAGCAGATCCATATCCCTCACGCGCTTTGCCTCTCTCTCATGCCTGAACCCGACTGGGACTTGATAGCGCGGTGCCTTTCTGGTGAAGCCTCTCCAGAGGAGCAAGACACCCTCAGCGAATGGACGAGAGAAGACCCGGTTAATGCCGGTGTACTTGCAGAGATGGAGGAGCTATGGGACGCGGTACACACCGACGAAGCCCCCCGCGACGTACACTCAGCGTGGACGCGCTTCCGACGGCAGTCTGGGAAAGTTAGCGGGCGCGCCGCCGGACTTACGCTTTGTCGGTCTGCGGCCGGTGATAATTCCTCGAAGCCGTGCTTACGCTCCTCCCGGAGTGCACAGCACCGATCCGGCTCGCGCGCACGTCAGCAACATCGTATAATCACATACTATGCAGGTATTTTGGCCCTGACGGTCATCCTTGTCTTGGCAGGAGTTCTTTTGTATGGCAACGAGGCAGGGCCTTCACAGATGGCAGCAGTAGAAACCTCGTCAGGTGAGCAGGCAGTCGTGGAGTTACCTCATGGAATTACCGTGCGCTTAAATGCTGAGAGCCGTCTCACGTATGAGCGGCAGCGGCCCCGCTCAGCATCGATCGTAGCTACCCTGCAGGGGGAGGCCTTTTTTGACGTTCCGCCAAGGGTCAGACGGACAGATACACCCGCGCTCGTTGTCGAAACAACCAGTGTTCAGGTTCGCGTCCTGGGCACTCGGTTTAACCTGCGCGCCTACGGAGGCGATGAGCCTTTAGAAGTGGCCGTTGAGAAAGGGTTAGTTGATGTGGAGCTCCAGGATTTCGAGCGCTCGGCATCCGGTGCAGTCAAGCGCAGACTTTACCTCCACAAAGGAGAAGGTGCGAGACACGAGCCCGGGGGCGCTCTGGAGTCCTTCGTGCTCTCCTCTCCGGGTATATACTTTGGGTGGACAGACCGGCACCTCGTTCTCCGGGATGCTTCGGTAGCGGAGGTTATGCGACGTTTGGAACGTTGGTATGGGACCGAGTTGGAGCTTCGGGAAGGGACAACCGCTGACGGGCGCCTCTCCGCCACCTTTCACGGGGAGACCTTAGCCGAGGCGCTGGAAGTAGTCAACAGCGTCCTGGACGTTACTATCGCCAGGGCGCCTTCACGCAGCGAAGCACCCACGCCCAGGTAGCTCCTTCTGTCTGCTTCCGCGGCTCAGGAAAAGGCTTAATGATCAGGTAACCGGTAGGGTGTAGTTGTAGGGCGGTACTTATATGTCATAGGGGTGAACGCGCCAGCCAAAGAGGCTGGACCGCTCTTCTCCCACCCCGTGCATTTGAAGTCTCCCAGCCCATGAAATCCGCTACCGACCGATCTCCGCGCCTTCCCCTGCGAATTCTTCCCTTCCTGGCGCTTCTCTTTCTGTTAATCCCAGGACCCGCTGCTTCTCAGGCCTCCACTGAAGTAAACGAAAAGACCAGCCAAGCAACAGTCAACGACGAGTTGCTGCTGCCACCCGACACACCAGCGGTCTCTTTAACTGCTCAGGGGGAGCCGTTGGCAGGTGTACTTGAGCGTATAGCCAAACAAACCGGATGGCGCTTCGCCTACAGCACAGCCCTTCTGGAATCGGCACCGTTGATACGGGCTACCTATGCCAACACGGATGGCGTAACCGTACTAACGGAAATACTATCCTCCGCTGGTCTCACCTATGCGTTGCTGTCCGGCGGACAGATCCAGATCATGAAGGCGCCCCTGAAGGCTGCAAGCGGTGGGGTTACCGTGCGCGGTCAGGTGCTGGAGACAGGTTCCGAGGAACCCCTTCCGGGAGCTAATGTGGTGATCAAAGGCACCAGCACGGGCACCACGACGGACGGTGAGGGACGTTTCCAACTGGAGGTGCCTTCTGACGATGCGACGCTTGTGTTCTCTTTCATCGGCTTCTCGTCGAAAGAAGTGGCTATTGAAGGCCGCGACGACCTCGTGGTATACCTTGAGCGAGGGGTTGATAGGCTCGACGAACTCGTTGTAGACGGGCGGCGGCATCGCCGCTCATTGGTCCTCAACGAGCAGTATCAGTCGGAGCGCATCACCAATATTGTATCAGCTGAGCAGATCCAGGACTATGCCGACACCAATGTTGCCGAGGCCTTGCAGCGCATACCCGGCGTGGTGATGTCTGGATCGAATGACGAGGGTATTGTAGCTTCCATGAGAGGCCTGCCTTCAGACTTTACGGCTGTCACGATCAACGGCCAACGTGTACCTTCGATGACCACGAGTGGCCGAGGCACTGCTATCGGTATTATAAACGCTGAAGCCGTCGAGAGCATTGAGATAAGCAAGACGGTGACGCCCGACATGGACGCAGAATCTACGGGAGGATCGATCAACCTGCGTACCCGCCGTTTGCAGATCGATGAGCGTA
The DNA here is from genome assembly GCA_964345505.1 of uncultured Rhodothermales bacterium. Classification (GTDB taxonomy): domain Bacteria; phylum Bacteroidota; class Rhodothermia; order Rhodothermales; family Salinibacteraceae; genus Tc-Br11-B2g6-7. The sequence continues at coordinate 8,029 of CAYFRR010000048.1, read as the reverse complement.
TCTTCGATGTGGGTGTTGGGGCGGGGCTACAGTATGCCGAGCGACAGCTGCCCAATTACTCAGCGAACGCCATCTTTGGGGATACATTTAGTGGGGTCAACCTGATTGTCGATGGTAACTTCCGCCGTACGACACCTTATTACAACGGCCTTCGAACGTACGGGTGGCGGCAAGCCGAGGCGGGAGGCGAGGCGTTTCGCGCGCCCGAGCGGGTACGCCAGAACTTTTACGAAGCCGAGCGGGCGCGATACGGACTAAATGCTACGATCGATTTCGGCATTGCTGATCACTCGTCCTTCTTTGTTCGTACGAGCCTCAACTATACAGAGGACGATCAGACAAACGCACAGTACAGATTTGATAGTTTAGATTTCAGCGGTCCTTCGACCGTGCAGAGTGCACGCGGACGGCATTTCGGACGGTTCTATGACTACACCTATCAGTTGTCGACCGCTATGCTGGGCGCCGAGCATAAACTGGGATTCGGAACGCTGAACTATGACGTTTCCTGGGCTCGGGCCGGTTTCGAGGCGCCGTATGTTCGGGCGACATTCGGGCAGGAGGATTTGAGTTTCGCCTTCGACGTCGTCGATAACGAGTTCCCAACGTTGACCTCAACGAATGGGACGCGTGAGTTCGATCCGTCGCGGTATCAGATGATAGACCTACGGACGCGTACTGATCAAAGCTACGACCGTGATTACGCCGGGGCGCTAAACCTTGAGGTGCCCTTTCAATTGTTGGCCGAAGAGCACAGCGTCAAGGTAGGAGGCCGATACACAAGCAAGTTTAAGTACCGGGACAGAGACTACAGCTACTGGACGGGCTGGCCTGATGGGACCGACATGACCTCATTTACGCAAGGCGCCAATGTCTCGAGCTTTCTGGAGGGGCAATATGGGTTTGGTCCGCGCCTCAATCGCAACCTGATGGACCAGTTTATCGCCCAGAATCAGGACCAGCTACAGCTCCGCGTGAATGCATCACGTGCGGCATCGGACGTGAGCAGCTACGAGTCAGGGGAAGACATCGCAGCAGCGTACGGCATGGCTACCTTGAATGCTGGGCCTCTTATGGTCGTGGGGGGTGGGCGCTATGAGGGGACCTACATCTCCTACGTGGGCAACGAGGTGCAATTTGATTTCAATGGCGACTACGTCTCTACCACTCCCGTCGAAGCTACGGAGCGCTACGGCGGCTTCTACCCGATGGTGCAAGCTCGCCTGCGCCTCACCAACACCGCTAATCTGCGCCTCGCCGCTACGCGCACGTTAGCGCGACCAGGTCATTTCGACATGGTGCCCTATCAGGAAGTAAATCCGGATAACGGCGTCATTAATCAAGGCAATCCTGATCTGGAACCTGCGTCCATACGCAATCTGGACGCCATCTTTGAGCAGTACTTGCCAGGACAAGCGGGCGTTTTCTCGGTTGGCCTGTTTCAGAAGGACGTCAGTGACTTCATCACCCAGCGTCTCTTTATCCAGGAGCAAGGGCCGTTCGCCGGATTTCCTGTGATTGAGCCTGTCAACGGGCTTGACGCCACGGTGTGGGGCATCGAGACCAACTGGATACAGGACTTATCCTTTCTGCCAGGTGTTCTTCAAGGCCTCGGCGTAAGCGCTAATTATACCTATACGCAGTCTGACGCAGACTTCGGGCCCGATGTACGAGAGCTTCAGTACGGCGATCGTACCGTGAACCTTCCGGGACAATCAGACCACGTGCTGAATGCGGCGCTGAACTACACGAAGGGTGGGTTTCTCGGCAACATAGCCGCGAATTACCGCGGTGAGTACCTCTCGAGTATTGGCTCGGACGCCGATGGTAGCACAGACGAGTTTGTTCAAGGCAGAACGCGGCTTGACCTTACCCTCCGGCAGCAACTGCCTACCACGCTGAGCCCGCTCGGCCGATCGGCGATTTCCCTGGAGGCTGCTAATCTCACAGGATCTAATCAGCGGCGCTTCATTGGAGCGCCTGAAAACGTGAGTCGTATCCGGAGTTACTATCGGACGTTTCGCGTGACGTTCACCATGGGGCTGTAGAGTAGGCGATGGGCTTCCAAAACGGCCCCGACCTTGTGCGCGTCCCCGAACGCCTTACGTCGCAAAAGCCAACCCTCAGGTAACCCGACACCACCGTTCAGCGGTCTTTTTCGCTCTTTACCACTTTATCTGGTACTTATGTCGCCATTTCGTCTCTCTATACCCGCTTTACTCTGTGCCCTCCTCCTGCTCAACAGCTGGGATGCGCAGGCCAAGAATGTCCCCCTTGTGGCTACTGACACCACGGAAACAAGCCACGGGCACCATCATGGAGAACCTGGGGAATTGCCGTCCCCATTTCCAGACCGCGTCACCTTAACGTGGTCGGATGATCCGGCCACCACCCTCAGCGTAACCTGGCGCACAGACGATAGCGTGACGTCATCGGTTGCCGAGATCGCAGTTGCGACGGCAGACCCTGAATTTGGAAGCACCGCGTCCTCGGTAGGGGCCGAAACTCAACCTCTTGATATCACGGATGTTGAGCAAGAGAACGTAGCGGCGCACTACCACTCGGTAACCTTTACGGACTTAGACCCAGGAGGCCTCTATGCCTACCGGGTGGGAGATGGAGAGCGGTGGAGCGAGTGGTTTCATGCGCGAACGGCCACGGCGTCTGATGAGCCCGTGTCGTTCATCTATTTTGGCGATGCCCAGAATGACGTGCGCTCCCGTTGGTCCCGTGCGATCCGGGCCGCTTACCAGCAAGCTCCAGACGCTCTTTTCATGGTGCATGCCGGCGACCTCGTAAACCGCGCCCATAGAAACTTAGAGTGGGGCGAGTGGCACCATGCCGGTGGGTTCATTCAATCCATGCTCCCCAGCTTGCCTGTTCCAGGCAATCACGAATACGAGGCGACGAGTGCGGAGACCGTGATCGACACGTTCGCCGTTGTTGCGGAGCACATGGCAGGGACGATGGAGGGCATGGTCATGAGTTCTACTCCTCGATTGCCCATGGCTACGTTTAGCGCAGAGCGTAAGGATACGAACGAGGACCCTGCGGATATCGCCGGTACGTGGCGGTTCAGTGCTGCGGGCACCGAAGGACAACTAACGATTACCGGGAGCGCGCCGACATACGACGGACGGCTGGTAGGACCCGGCGATACCGAACTACCAGTCACGTCTGTGACGGCATCCGGAGATTCGGTGACCGTGGCATTTCTTATGGAGGTAGATGCTGGATCGAGTGAGCTGTCGCGGCACTGGCGGCCAGGGTTTACCCTGCCGCTAAATGGTGCTCCAGGGCTTGAGGAGTCGACATACTACCTTGATATTCAGGGCGTGCGTATTATAGGACTCAACTCCCCCGCTGCCCTCGGCAGTCCTCAGGCGCTTCAAGCACAGACGGAGTGGTTGCGCGGTGTGCTGGAAGAGAACCCCGGTAAGTGGACCGTAGCCACGTTTCACCATCCAATCTTTTCGTCCTCTGAAGGCCGCGATAACCTGGCAACCCGCGAGGCATGGAAACCGCTGTTCGATGAGTACAATGTTGACTTGGTTCTCCAGGGACACGATCACACGTATGCACGCGGAGTTGCCCAAAACCTTGCCCAGGGGGTAAGCGCACGATCGCCCATGGGAGGAACCGTGTATGTCAATTCAGTAAGTGGGCCCAAGATGTATAATCTCAAGGCCGATGCGTGGGATGCCTACGAGCCCATCACCCTCGACAAGTCCGCTGAGCGTACTCAGCTATTCCAGGTCATTCAGGTGGACGGCGATGTGCTCCAGTTTCACGCGTATACCGTTACCGGGGAGGAGTTTGACGCGTTTGAGCTGCAAAAAGCAGCGGCTGGTGAGCCTGCGACCTTTCGGCTACTCAGCGAGTGAGGGGAGTGCTGCAGCTCATACTGTTCATGTCTAATCGCCTTCGGCCCTCTCGCCTATGACCCGCTCGAACGTGCTACGGCTTGGGCTGCCGATAGGTAGTCTCAGTCTCTACCTTTTCGTTTGGAGCCTTGTAGCGCCCCTTTCCACTGATCTACTCTTTACGCCTTCCACGAGGCCGCTACACCCTGCTCCCGATAGCAGTGATGCGTCTGGATGGGTCGCGGCAGACTTTCACATGCACAGCTGTTTGACGGATGGTGAACATTCGCCAGACGAGGTGTTCCGAGAGGGGGTAGGGTACGGCCTCCACTTCCTCGTTAACTCAGGGCACGGAGGGGCCTACAACAGGGCACCAGATTGCCGGCCATGGACGGCGCATGAGGGCATCACATTCCGCGGAGATCCGGCACCGGACCGACGCGAGCAACGAGCCATGTGGCGCTGGCAGTCCTTGCAAGCGTACGCGTTTCCCTTCGTGCAGCAGGCCGAGGTCGAGTTCGAGGACGCTATGTTTGCACTTGGCCTTGAGTGGAATCCGCCGGGCGTAGATCATGCAAGTGTAGGTATTGTGGCAGGCAGTCCGGTCCCCATTTCGACTTTCGCGTATCGGTTCGACCGTCGAGACCTCGATACCTCCGGGGGACCTGCTGATCGTCCGACAGTAAAGTTTAATGGCCGATTAGCCGGAGGCGCAGGAGAAATGGGCCCGGATGCGCTTCAGCAGGAGCACGCCCTGAAGGCCCTTGCGTGGCTGCAGCAGCATCATCCGAAAACCAGTTACGTCATCCCAGCCCATCCGGAGCGTTCGATGGGGTATACGGTGGCTGACCTGCGGCGTTGGAACGATGCGGCACCTAATATTGCTTTTGGTTTTGAAGGCATGCCTGGGGCTCAGTCTGCCCCTATCCGAGGAGGCTTTCGATCGGAACGGGCGCTTGGAGGAGGGACCTATGGAGGTGTCGGCTACATGGCCGCCAGGGTAGGAGGGGCGTGGGACGCACTGCTGGGTGAGGGTCGGCGGTTTTGGATCTTCACGAACTCAGATTTTCACAGAACGAATGGAGGCTTCTGGCCAGGGGAGTATCAAAAGACGTGGATCCAGGTGCGCGACACGACGAGCCAGCAGGCCGTAATAGACGGCATGCGTTCGGGCCGAGTGTTTGTAGCCCAAGGGGATCTCATTGATCGCCTTTCCTTTAGCGTCAGGCAAGGCGACAAATCGGCGGAAATGGGCGGGACGTTGGCCCTCAATGGAGACAGCGACGTGAGCGTGACCATCGCCTATCGCACCCCAGCGGTAAACCAAAACGGAGACCAACCGGGGGTCAACCACATCGCGGTCATTGCCGGAGGGATAGGGCCCCGAGCGGATCCAGGTTCTCCGGCATACCACCGGGACACCCATCCCGAGGCGCGCGTCGTGAGGCTGCTACGACATACGGAAGGAACGACGCTGCCAGACGGGTGGACCCGTCACGAGTTTACGCTCGGCGAGGTGGAAGACGCGATGTACTTGCGTCTCCGAGGATCCTCGCACGGTGCTCACGAGCCGCCATACACAGGGGCTCAGGGTGATCCGCTCCCTGATGCGCTCGCGTTTAATGCCTGGATTCTTGAGCAGATAGGGAGCGGAGAGATTCAAGACTTGCAGCTCTTGCCTGAGGCCTTCAGCTGGGGCCGGGAGCATGCCTGGAAAAACATCTGGTTTTACAGTAATCCGGTCTTCCTCGACCCTGGCCGCTGATCTTTGCATGCTATCTCGGGAGTAAGTCTTATACCCAGCCCCGGGACTGCTTCTTCCAAACACCGATCTCGTATCCCCTGCATATGATTGCTTTAATGAGGCGGCTTGTAGCGGCCCTTTTTATCGTTCTGCTACTCGGCCTCGCAAATGCGGAGGCGCAGCACATACGATCCTCGCTCGCAGCGCACCCCCTGGCTCAGGCATTAGCTGTAACCGATGATGCTTTCGATTTCGAGGTGTATGAAACGCACGAGCGGGCTGGCTACACCACCTACGTGGTTCGGATGGTTTCGCAACACTGGGCCCCCCGGGAAGATGTAAACGAGCAGACCTGGTGGCACTGGGTCACGATCGTCGTGCCGGACGAGATCAGGTCAGACGCTGCCCTTTTGTGGCTCGGTGGCGGGTCGCGCACGACAAGCCAACCTACCGGCGCCGACGGCTTACTGAGAGCTGCCGCTCTTCAGACGTCCTCTGTAGCTGTTGGGGTGCACAACATCCCCTTTCAGCCCTTGACCTTTGCCGAGGACCGCGCCGCTCGTAATCTCTCCGAGGATGCCCTTATCGCGTACGGCTGGCGGCAGTTTCTCGAGGGTGGCGCGAAGACAGACGATATTGAATGGCTGGCACGTGTCCCTATGACCCGGGCGGCGATGCGCGCCATGGACACGGCTACAGCAGTGGTGATGAACCGGCACGGCACTGACCTCAAGCGGTACGTGGTGTCGGGCGCGTCGAAGAGAGGGTGGACCACCTGGGCCACTGGCATTTTCGATGCCCGCGTTGTGGCCATGGTCCCTGCGGTCATCGACGTCCTCAATCTGCAAGCCTCGTTCACCCATCATTGGAGAGCCTATGGGGAATGGTCACCAGCCATCTCGGACTATGAGGAGCAAGGAATTATGGACTGGAAAGATACAGGCGCTTTTGCCGCGCTTGCTGCTCTGGTCGACCCCTATGCCTATCTCGACCATGTAGAGATCCCCGTCTACGTGGTAAATGCGAGCAGTGACGAGTTCTTTTTGCCCGACTCGTGGCAGTTTTACTGGGATGCCATGCCCACTGCATCACGCTTGCGCTATGTACCTAATACCGGTCATTCGATGGCAGGCACGGATGCCATTGACGGCCTTATCTCCTTTTACGCCCACGTAGTACAGGGCCGCACGCCTCCGCAACTGGACTGGGAGATGGAGGAGAACGGCATACACATCCGTCTTCCGGATACGAGCGGCGTTAAAGCGGTACGCCTCTGGAGCGCAACTAATGAGGTGCGGGATTTTCGGCATTACGTCGTAGGTGAGGCATGGGAGTCAACAGATCTTCCCGTTCCCGTCACCGAGACAATGATTCCTATCGAGGCCCCAGAGGATGGATATGCGGCGTACTTCGTGGAGGTGGTGTTTGGCACCGATGCAGGCACGCTACCGCTGACCTCGGGGATTAAGGTCGTACCCGACACCTACGCATACGACGATTACACGCCATCTCAGCGTCGAAGCCGTCCGTGAGCATCTGAGCAGCGGCAGCACCACACTGGGTGGGATCAGGTTACGCCGATCAGCGTGAGTATCCAAAGGCTTTCACGTATGCGCGGTACGCAGGCCCGAGGCACAAGCGAGAGACCGCCGCACCGAGTCAGGCCCCTGGGGGAGATCGCTGCAAGAGATGCGCCGGTCGGCTTCATACAGGTAGCGCCAGGATACACGCCGCGTCTGGATACACGTAGCGTTTGGACACCTGCCGACCGCCTCGTTCCAGCGAATCGCCCAATCACCACTAAGAGATTATGGCCAAATCCACTATTTTTGAATTCTCAATTTATAGGCGATGATAAAGTCTTATGACATTTTATTTTGGGTGAGTGGTCTGTGCTTAGGTTTAATGGTATGTGCGTACATATCGTGCCCGCTATGGAAAATAGCCGTTCCATCTATGCTCGCTTTAACTATTGCGACAGCAAAGATTGGTATCGACCAAAAGAAAAAGCAGGAAGACGGATGAGGATTTAAATCTTAAATGAAACCTTATGCCTATTCAGATTGACAGGCTTACCGGTAATATTTATTGTTTATGCTGACACGGTTAGTCGCTGGGCTGCCAAAGGATCAGCGTCATTGTAACCGAAATGGGCGTAAGGCACCCAAGTTAAATTCATCGCCCTGTTTCGACGCCCTGTTTGTTGTCGAGATACTGCCCAGAATCGCGTAAAACCACGCGCCAAGCGTCTCGCTTTGTATCTTTTGCCTCGCCCGGACGCCTCTTGCCCATCGAGACGCTACCTGCTCACCGAGAGGCCGCGAAAGAGACGGTGACCTCACCCAACGTTGCTCCGCTATGAACTTGCTGCTTCAGTACCTGGTCCGTGGCATTGGCCTGATGGCCTCGCTGGGCCTGTTCC
>CAYFRR010000047.1:13887-18811 GCA_964345505.1 uncultured Rhodothermales bacterium | reverse complement strand
CATCATCCGGCCAGTTCTCCGCGATCTCCAGCGAGCGGCGCATGATCGCGATCATCACCTCCATGTCATGGGGGGCATCATAGTAGTTGAGCGCGATGTGCGGTGCGTCCATCGGATCGGCGCTCTGCAGTGTGATCGTGCCCTCACTGTGGGGCTTGACAAGGGTGGGGAGGATGACCACATAGCCCTTCGTCGGGTCGAGCGCGGCTTCGGCATCTTCAAAGTAGGCGTCGGGGCGCACACGGAAGACATATTCCCAGATGGCCGAGGTGTACCCAGAGGCCAGAAAGGCGATCTGGGCGTCATGGGTGTGGGTGCTGCTGAGTCCCGTCGCATAAAACGCAGTGGCGTCGTAGAGCGAGGAGGAAGGGATGCCCTCCCCCGTAGTCGCCCACGCGGTCAACTGGCGTTCGGCCTCAGCTTTGAGTTGACGCAGCTCCTCTGGGAGATGCGCATCATCAGCGGGGTTTGCGGGGAGCGGCCCGTTTGGTTCGCGCAGGGCATCAGGTCCCATCGACATGGCCACGTCGAGCATCTTCTCGCCGACTCCGGGGGCCTCGAAAAAGAGGGGGATGTGCAGGTGATCTTGGAGGTGTTGGCCCACATCTGGCAGCTCGGCGACGACGGGGATCCCGGCCTCCTCCAGCTGCTCCTTTGGACCCACGCCGGAAAGCATGAGGAGGTGTGGCGAGCCAATCGAGCCCGCTGAGAGCACGACCTCACGCGTGGCATGAACGGTGACGTCCTCACCATCAACGCTGCGGTAGACGATGCCCGTGGCGCGGTCGTCCTCAAAGAGGACGCGTTTGACGTGAGCGTGCGTGAGGACGGTGAGGTTGTCCCGCCCCATGATCGGTTGGAGGAAGGCGTAGTAGGTGGAGCTGCGTCGGCCGTTCTGGGTGGTGGTGTGAAAGAGTGAGGCCAATCCTTCCGGGCCGCCGCGATCGCGGCCGTTGTAGTCGCCTTCGGGGATGCCGGCGTGGCCCGCGGCCTCGACGAACTGCTTCGACCCTTTCAGCACAGGCTGGCGCACTGAGACCCCCAGCGGCCCCTCCGTATGGTGGGCCTCCTCATCAACGACGACGTCGTCACTGCGGATGAATCCCTCGGACTTTTTGAAGTAGGGGAGCACATCCTCGTAGCTCCACCCCACGGCGCCGTTGGCGGCCCACTCGTCGAAGTCTCCGTGATGGCCGCGCACATACGCCATGTAGTTGATGCCAGAGGAGCCGCCGAGCATCTTGCCACGCGGCACCATCATGGTCTTGCCAACGAGCCCCTCACCAGTGCCGCCCGGGTCACCTGTGTACATCCAGTCCGTTTCAGGAACGTTCTGCATCGACGCCACCGCAGCGGGCATCACGCCATGTTCTGGAGGCTCGCCCCCCGCCTCAACGAGACAGACGCGTACGGCCGGATCTTCAGAGAGCCGCGCGGCGATCACCGCGCCAGCAGAGCCAGCACCTACGATTACGAAATCAAACGTCTTTTCCTTAGTCACGGTCTTTTCCTCTCCTTAGGTGTGGGTTCGATGGGTGCGGGCAGGGGTATCGCCGAATCTAACACCGCCACGGAAAGAGGCGTATGAGGATATGTGTCGCGCCCAGGCCACGTCATTGACCTGCGCCTCATCATTCGACGTCGTGATAGGAGTTTAGGGAAACTCATGGATATTCACAATACCATCACATGAAAAACTTTGGGTATATGCTTGTACTTCTTCGTGTTGTGAATGAGTATCTTCTGACGTTTTTGCAGGGGAGCAACTAACCGGGTGATGTACTATGTTGACGACGGCTGCGCTTAGCTCCATCGAAGCGGCTTCCCGACCACGCGCAGCACCGCACCATCCATATGGGAGATCCTTCCTACCGAGGTTCTCAGGATGACATGGAGTACAAAAGCGGCGGCATCGCTCCCACGTTGTCCGCAGGTTCACATGGGGTGGCGCGATGGACGCGGTGCGCTGAACCCCGACGTGTGGCTGGCGTGTGTATCGCCCGCCTACGTCCCGCGTGATCCCGGCTGCTATGCCGTACTACCGCGTCAACGACCTTCGCATGCATTACGACGTGCAGGGCAGCGGGCCCCCGCTGCTGCTGGTGCATGGGCTCGGCTCCAGCCACAAGGACTGGTTCGCGCAGCAGGCCGTCTTCAAGCAAACGCACACGGTCATCGCGCCAGACCTGCGCGGGCATGGCGCTACGGAGAAACCCCGCGGACCGTACACGATCCCGCAGATGGCGCGCGACCTCGCCGCGTTGCTCAACGAGCTGGGCCTGCCCCCTGCGCACGTGGTGGGGCTCTCCATGGGCGCGATGGTAAGCCTGCAGCTGGCGCACGACGTGCCACAGGCGGTGCGGACCCTCACGGTGGTGAACTGCGATCCCGAGTACCGCCTCAACACACCGCAGCGCTGGCTCTCGTACCTATTTCGGCTGCTGCTGGTGCAGCTGTTCGGCCCGGAGGTGCTGGGGCGCATCCTGGCGCCTCGCCTGCTGCCCGATCCTGACCAGGCCGACCTCCGCCGGACATTCGTCCATCGCTACCGCCAGAACGATACCCACGCGCTGGTGGCGTCCATCCGGGCCATCGCCGGCTGGAGCATCGACGAGCAGCTGGATGCGATCCGGCAGCCGGCCCTTATCGTGGCCTCGCGGCACGACTACACCGCCGTTGACCGCAAGGCCATTTTTGCCCGGCAGATGCCCGATGCCCGTCTGGCGGTGCTGCCCGCCGCGCATCACGCCGTACCGGTGGAGCGGCCCGCGCTCTTCAACTATCAACTGCGCGCGTTTCTGGCCGAGGTCGCCCTCCGCGCGGCGGGTCGGGGGCTTGCGTCGCACAGCCAGCCGTCACCGTCCTGAAGGGAAACCATCGGCGCGCGGTGCCATTGCAGGGCGCTGTGGCTGCACCGCGGCCGCCCTTCCTGTCTGTTGCACTCATCGCATGTGCCGTGCCTCGTTCATCGCTCGCGCCTCTCCATGCCCGTCCGAACCGTATTAACCAGGCGGCTGCGGTGTTGCTGCTGGGCGTGCTCTGCTACATGAGCGTCCTGCTGGCGATGGGCGCGGCGCTGGAGACGCGGATCGTGCTCCTGCGCTACTGGATGCTGCTCGCCGCCGCCGTCTTCGCTGTGATTCCGCCGCACGTGCTATTGCCCGACCCGCACGTGGCCCAGCTGCAGCGCCTGAACCGATCACCCGGCGGGCTGCTGCGGCACCAGCTGCAGCGCTGGCTCCCCATCGTGGGTGCGGCGCTGCTGCCGGGCGTCTTGCTGGCCCTGGTGGATACAGGGGCGCCCCTCACGGCCCTCGGTCCCAAGCTCATGCATCTGGCTGCGGGGGCGCTGATTGTAGGCGGCACAGGGCTGTACGCCTTTGAGCGCTACGCCACCCTGGGCCCTCGCTCGCAAGCCTGGCAAGAAGGCCGGGCGGGCGGCACCTACCGCACCATGAAGCAGCACGCCTCGGCGTCCGGGCTGCTCGCCGTGCCCGATGGCCTGGTGCCGGCGGTGCTGGCGACCCCGCGCATCTTTGGCCTCGGCATCGCGATGATTATTGCCGCAGCGTACCTAAGCGCCCTGCATCCGCTGGCGGTGCTCCTCCCCGGTGTGCTTCTGTGTGCGCGGGCGGCGCAGCGGCTGGCCAGCCACGTGCCTCGGTATGACCGCGCGTTCTACGCCACGAGCGCGTTCTACAGCGAGATCTTCCGTAGCGCCGGGGGCACCCGCGTGGCCGACCGCGAGCCCATCCCCTACGATGCCGTCTACTGGGTGCCGCATGCGCTGCGCCCGGCCGTATGGGCCGGGCTGCGGCAGATGGACCGCCGCCTGCCGCTCGGCCGCTTCATCATCGTCGGCCACGTGCTGCTGTGGGTGCTCTTCTTTCAGGATGCGGCCATGGATGCAATCGCCACCTACCTCGTGCTTTTCTTCCTGGCAAAAAACGCCGCTGTGTTTGTGCTCACACGTCGCGGGATGGCCCCGCCCGCCTTTCACCTGACGCTGCAGTCGCCCGCCCGGTGGATCGTCACACGGTTTTTCGTGAACCTCCGGTGGACCCTCTCCGTCCTAATCAGCCTTATCCTCGTGGCGTTCTTCGACAGCGCGTTCGGCTATACCGACGCGCTGCTGTGGACCGCGTTCGACGTGCTCCTTGCAATGATCAGTGCTCTGTTGGTGACCTATGGCGCCGAGTTCCAGTACCGCACCCGCTTCGCCTGAAGACCGGCCTTCTGAAAACGCCGCGCTCGCAGACCCGTCTGCCGGCTCCACGTCTGCCGGCTCCACGTCTGCCGGCCCCACGGCTGACGGCACTACCTCCGATGCCCTGGTGGTGGATCACCTGACGAAGCGCTACGGCCAGGGCGAGGCGGTGATTGCCTCGTTAGAATGGACGTTTGCGCCGGGCACTGCCACCGGCCTGATCGGGCCGAACGGGTCCGGGAAGACCACGCTGCTGCGCCTGCTCTCCACGCTGGCCTTTCCGACCACCGGTACCGTGCGCTACGGCGATCTTGACATCCACGCGCATCCGTATCGCTTTCTGGCGCACGTGGGCCTCGTATACGCCGAGCCTGAGCTTCCGGCGCACCTCTCGGCCGAGGAGCTGCTGACGTGGATCCTGCGGGAGCGCGGCCAACATGACGACACCAGCGACGAGCGCATTGCGCAACTGCTGGACACGGTCCGGCTGGATGAGCGGCGGGCCAACCTCATTGGCACCTACTCCAGCGGCATGCTGCAGAAGACGCAGGTGGCCGCGGCGCTCGTGGCCCAGCCGCAGGTCCTGCTGATGGATGAGCCGTTTCGGGGGCTCGACACCGAGAGCACCGCGGCGGTCTTCGATATCCTGGAGACGTTCAAGGACACCGGCGGACTCGTGGTCGTCTCCAGCCATGACCAGTCCCTCGTGGATGACCT
>CAYFRR010000047.1:8875-13787 GCA_964345505.1 uncultured Rhodothermales bacterium | reverse complement strand
ACACCGGCGGACTCGTGGTCGTCTCCAGCCATGACCAGTCCCTCGTGGATGACCTGTGCGATGCGCTCCTCGACCTGCGCACGCTGCAGCCCGAGGCCGTAACGTAAGGGGGATGCGAACGGGATCGCGCGCCATCTGGCGAAGCTTATTCTCGCCATTCCTGGCGCACCGAATCCAGTGTTACTCAGTGTTACTCTGCGGCCAGCGCGTCTTCCTCCTCCTGCTGCGCCGGCGTCTCGACCTGCTGCATGCGCTCCGCGAACCGGGTGGGGCTCAGGAAACCAACCACGCGGGCATCCTGCACTTCTTCCCCATGGGGATCGAGAAATACGATGGTGGGCACGCCAGCCACGGCGTATTGCTCGCGCACGGCCTCCGCTTCGGGAGAATTGAACTGCGTCAGGTCCACCTTCAGCCGCACAAACTCATCGCCCAGGGCCCGGACGGTGTCGTCAGTGAAGGTGACGCGCTCCAGCTCCAAGCAAGGGATGCACCAGTCGGCGTAGAAGTCCATCATGACCGGCTTCCCTGCGGCCTGCGCTTCCGCCACACGCTCGGTGGAATAGGGCTCCCACTCCAGGGCCGGCTGCTGCAGGTACTGCACGAAGAAGAGGCCCCCTGCGACGGCGGCAACCCCAACGGCCCATTTGGTCCGGCGGAAGAGCGTCTGGTTATGGCCCGAACGCTCCAGGAAGCCGAGATAAATCCCTCCAAGGATAAGCGTCGCCGGGATCATCCACTCAGCCAGGGCCGGGTACGTGGCCAGCGCGCCATAGAAGAAGGCCACGCCTACGAGGATGACGCCAAAGACCTGCTTCACCCAGACCATCCACACGCCCGACTTCGGCAGGCGGTGCATGAGACTGCTGAAGGTGCCGAGAATGAGGTACGGCAAGCCCAGCCCCAGCGACAGCACAAAGAAGGCCAGGAAGCCGAAGAGTGGATCGGCCTGCGCGCCTACGAAGGCCAGCAGCGCAATGATGGGCGGGCCGATGCACGGCGCAGCAAACACGCCCACCACCACGCCCGAGCCATACAGTCCGGCCAGGCCGGAGGCGTTCTGCGCCTTCCCCAGCTTCTGCGTCATCCACTGCGGCGGCTGTATCTCGAACACCCCAAACATGCTCAGCGCCAGGGCAAAGAGCAGCAGGGCGATGCCCGCCAGCATTATGGGGTGCTGCAGCCAGTTGCCAAAGAGGGTGCCCGTGTACGCGGCTGCCACACCCAGCACACTATACATCGTGGCGATGCCCAGCACGTAGACCGATGCCCGCCCGAACGCCTGCGTCGTGCCCCCGGCCTGCTGCCCGCCAAAGAGCGCCACCGTCACCGACATCATCGGGTAGATGCACGGCGTCAGGTTGAGGGCCAGGCCAATCAGAAAGATGCTGAGGAAGGCCAGCACCCAGCCCCGTTCGTCAAACAACGAGGCGATCTGGTTGGCTTCGGCCGTAACGGTACCCGAGCCTGCGTCTTTATAGCCTGCAAAGACACCGGCATCGACCGTCGAGATCTCGCTTTCATCCGCCACCACGGGGATGGAGAACGACACCTCCACCGTGGAGGGCGCAAGGCACACCTTGTCATCGCAGGCCTGCACGCGCAGCGCGCCCTTTAGCTCGTGGGTGCCCACGGCGATGTCTTCCGAGGCCCGAATATCCAGAAAGATAGGCACCCGGCCTTCATACACGGCCAGGTCCTCATCCGAGAACCCAAAATTGTCGAGGAAGGGCTCCGGGTAGCGCGTGTCGGCCAGGAGCAGGTCGGTGTGCGGCTCCATCGAGAGGTCAGTCCCGATGAAGTACTCCTGCAGCGGCTGATGCGCGTTGATGTGCCAGCCGTCCTCCAGCTCCAGCACCAGGGCCGCACGGAACGACGTGCCAGGCAACACACCGGTCTGCTCCAGCACCGGTTCGATGCTCACCTTGTCCGCGCTGGCCAGAGGCTGCGCGTGCGCCTGAGCCGACAGGCTCAGCGCGACAATCAACAGAAGAAACGAAAGGCAGCGTCTCATAGCGTGCGCGGCAAAATGGGCCGGGTGGATCTGTGTGCGCGTCCGTAGGAGCCTATACTCAGCGGGGCACAGCACCGTTCGTCAAGACCCTGCGAATGGCGTCGGGGGCGGGAGCAGTGCGTAGCCTACCGCCCCGTAGCCGTTACACGAGAAGCAGGCGCGCTATTGCTGCGCCGCCAGCGCCTCGTCCAGCAACTGGCTGAGGCACTCCACCGACCGCGAATTGCCCGCTACCACCTGGCTGTTGATGGTGAGCGTGGGCGTGCTCTGAACGCCCGCCTGGCGCCCCTGCTGCTGCAGCTGGCGTACACGGCTTTGCAACGGCCCTGCCTCCAGCACCGCGGCAAAGCGGTCTGCGCTAAAGCCCAGCTCCGCGCCCATCGTAGCCAGGTCCTCAATGGGGATGCCCCCATCCTGCGGGTTTTCCATCTGGAGCTCTACCATCTCGTAGAACTTACCAATGCGGCCGGCAACCAACATGGCTTCAACCTGCCGGAACGAGTAGTCCCACAGCGGAAACGGCTTGGCGTAATACCGGATACGGTCCTCATACTGCGCGACCACCTCCTTCACGGTGGGGTGCAGCGTGCGGCAGTGGGGGCAGTTTGGATCGAAAAACTCGACCATGACTACTTCAGCATCTGGGGTACCCATCATCGGATCGTTCTCGTCCAGCACGTCGGTAATGGGGACGTCCAGCGCGCGGCTATCATCGAAGCCGCACTGTTGCGCGGCGGCTACCGTCGTGCCGGCCAGCAGCAGTACGGCCGTGCAGAGAACAGACAGCCAGGAAACGGGAAGGCGTGAAATCATAACAGTAAGAGCGAGCGAAAAAATGGCGTTATACCGACTCGTCGAGCAACGCTACGAGCAACGGTTCGAGGTTTTCTTGAGGGACGCGCCCATTAAACCGGGCACGGATGTCGCCTTGACGATCCACGACAAATGTGGTGGGCAGCCCGTAGACCCCGCCGTAGAGGTCCGTAAGCTCGCCGTCATCCACCACCTGCGGGTAGTTCACGCTGAACTCCTCGGCAAATGGCTCGACGGCCGCAAAGCCCTCACCGTCCAGCGAGATGCCAACAAAAAGCAGGCCGTCGTCGCGGTACTGGTCTTGCATTTCGACGAATTCGGGGATCTCTACGCGGCAGGGCATGCACCAGGTGGCCCAGAAGTTGAGCACCCGCACGGTGCCGTTGTGGTCGGAGAGCTGAAAGAAGGAGCCGTCCAGCTGTTCGCGCTCAAAGTCGGGCGCTTCTTCAATGCCGGCGTCTACGGCCTCGCCCTGGCTGGGACCGACGCGCTCAAGATCCGGCGCGGGGGTCGCCACGGCGTCGGGCGCCTCGGCCTGCTCGTTTGGGGGCTCCGAGGCACAGGCCGCAAGGCCCGTCACGAATACCACCAGGATCAACAAAAGCCAACGCATAAGCACAGATATACAGGGGAAACAGTCCAGACGAAAATGGACATGCAATCAACGCACGGCGGGGCCATCGCGTTCAGGCGATGTAACACGAACCGGTGGTCAGCGCACAGAGCGCATCCATGCCGGCTGCTTTCCGTGTTCATTAGAAGCCTACTGTTACGTCATGATTCCTCCCCTCCACCGCTGGCTCCCGTCGGCTACGATCTTGCTGCTCGCCCTCGTGGTTGGATGCGCGCAGGCGCAACAATCCCCGCCCGATCTGGACTGCGACAACCCGTTTGCTGCGGTCGGCGGCGCACCGGATTTCGACATGTCGCACTGGAGCACAGACTTTTGCGAACACAGCGTACCGTACAGCGAGATCATTTCTGGCGGTCCGCCGCCCGATGGCATTCCGCCCATCGACAACCCGGCCTACACCGACATCGCCTCCGCCGATGACTGGATCGCGAACGATGAGCCCGTAATCGCGCTCGACGTGAACGGCGATGCGCGGGCCTACCCACTGCAGATCCTGACGTGGCACGAGATCGTGAACGACACCATCGGGGGCACCCCGGTAGCCGTCACCTTCTGCCCGCTCTGCTATGCGGCCGTCACGTTCGTACGCCCGGAAATTGACGGTGAGCGGCTGACCTTTGGCACCACCGGCAACCTCCGCCACAGCGACATGGTGATGTGGGACCGGCAGACGGAGTCGTGGTGGCAGCAGTTTACAGGCGAAGGCATCGTGGGCGACCTCACCGGCGAGACGCTGGAGTCCATCCCTGCTCCCATGATATCGTGGGCGGAGTTCAAGGAGACGCATCCGGAAGGGCAGGTGCTCTCGCGGGATACCGGCTTTAACCGCCGCTACGGCGAGAATCCGTATGTGGGCTACGACGATGTCAACGAAACGCCCTTTCTCTACCGCGGCGCGGTAGGCGACCAACTGCCGCCTATGGCCCGCGTGGTGGGTATTGAAGAAGGCGATGGCCGCGCTTATGCGTTTCAGGACTTGGAAAATAAGCGCGCTATCAACGATACCGTGGACGGCCGTCCCGTGGCGGTCTTCTGGGCCCCGGGCACCGCCTCGGCCATGGACCGCCGCCAGATCACGGGCAGCCGCGACGTGGGCGCCGTAGGCACCTTCGACCGCCGCGTGGACGGCCGGACGCTCACCTTCCAGCCCGCCGGCGAAAACACCTTCACCGATGAAGAAACCGGCAGCACCTGGACCCTCCTCGGCAAGGCCACCGACGGCCCGCTGGAGGGCGCGCAGCTCGATGCGCTCGTGCACCACCACATCTTCTGGTTTGTGTGGTCGGCCTTTCAGCCGGAGGGCGATTTGTACGCAGCGGCCGAATAAGCCCGGGCCGTTGATATCGAGCGATGCCCCCAGGCTATCGGGACCCCGCCTTACCCATGGATCTTCCGGAGGCCCTCCAGCCCGGCCTCGTACAGGCCGCCGAGCAACTCCTGCACATCGGCCT
>CAYFRR010000047.1:0-8775 GCA_964345505.1 uncultured Rhodothermales bacterium | reverse complement strand
CTCCTGCACATCGGCCTCCGGCGCGCCGTCGGGGGTAAACGTGGCGCCCCAAGTGACGGTGCAACTGCCGTTCTCCGCCGGCTGCACGCGCATGGTCGCCGTGTAGTCGGTGAGCGGCAGCGGCGCTTCCACGATGGTGTACTGCAACTCGCGCGCCTCATCGTCCACCGCCTGCAGCTGCTCCGTCACCTGGACACCGTCGGCCAGCGTCATGATGCGCTTCATCCCGGGTCCAGAGCCGCTCACCTCCACGGCTTCTACCGGAGGGAGGTATTGATCCACCGTACCGAACGGGCGAATAGTAGCCCAGACATCAATTGGGGCAGCATTGAGGGTAATCTGCTTTTCTACCTGTGACATAACGAGAGAAGCGGAAAGAATGAGGATAACGGATTCGAACGGGATCAGGCGTAGGCCTTTTCGGGGGCTTGCTTGAAGAGTACCGGATCGGCAACGCCCAACGTATCGCCCACGCGCCCAATCATCAGAAACGTGGTAATGACCGCGGTGGCTTCGAGCAGCTGCCCGTCGTTCCAGAAGGTGCGAAGGGCATCCCAATGGGCATCGCTTACATCGTTGGCGTCCTCATCGATCTGCTCGACCAGGGCCAGGAGTGCCCGTTCACCGTCCGAAAAATGCGGGCTGGAGTGCCAGAGTCCGTGCGCGAGGTCGCCGATTTTTTCCGGTGCTACGCCCAGTTCAAGCGCCAGACGCTCGTGCGCGCCATAGCTGTAGTAGCTTTTGATGGAGCGCAAGGTTTTGAGGATAAGCAGTTCTTTCAGGGCCCAGTCGAGCCGGCCCGGTCCCAGCGACTCCAGCATAAAGTCAGTGATGGAACGGCACATGGCCGGGTTTGAAGCAAGGGCCTTCACCAGGTTGGGCACATGCCCAAACCGCGCTTCCGCGCGTTCGAATACATCGGCAAGTGAGGGATGGGCCTGGGATGGGTCAAGCAGGGTAGTAGCTGGCATAGATGTAGCCTCCGGGGCAGATAAGAGAGAAGGGTAAGGAGGAGCAGCGCGCGCATCACATGCACTACTGGGCAGCGGCGGCCTTCGACTTGAAATGCTCGTAGTGCTTCTGCGCGGCTTTCGATGTGGGGGGCTCTTCTTCAAAGAGGACGGGCTCATGGCCATGGAAGGCCGTTTCGAGTTCCACGCCCAGGGCATCGCCAAACTTGCTGACTTGTAAGTAGGCGCCAATCGTAGCCACGATTTCTACGATCTGCCCGTCGTCGTAATGGGCATGCACGCGGTCCCAGACCTCCGCGGGGATGCCGTCCGGGTCCAGCACCACATGGGCACACAGGTCCAGGATGGCTACCTCGGCGGCGGTGTAATGGGCGCTGTCGCGGTACTCCACGCCCACGATGGCGGCCTGCTTCTCACGGGAGATGCCCAGGCGCGAGCTGACGGCCTCGTGCTGCGTCACACAGTAGAGGCAGTCGCCCATTTTCGTGGCCTTGAGGATCAGAAGCTCCTTCGTTTTCCAGTCGACCTGCCCGTCTTTGAGGATCTCAAAAAAGATCTCCCACATTTTCTCCGCGATCTCCGGCGCGTTGCCGGTGATCTTGAAGATGTTCAGGACCATGTCAAAGCGCGCTTCGGCTTTGTCGTACACGTCCTTGGTGAGGGCGTCGGCGTCTTCAGGTTCGATGTAGGGGAGTTGTGCCATGGGGAGGTTGGGGAATGATAGCGTGTGAGGAGGATGCGGGGCTACGGTGCCGCGTGGCAGGTCAACGTATGCAGGATTTCCCGGGCGATGGCGTGTAGGGTTTCTCGGTGGGCTCCGGCCTTGGCCATTGCTTTGAGCCCGCTGCGGCTGCTGACGAGGTACTGCGCGAGCACGTGGCTGTCGCGTGCTCGCGCGATGGCGCCGTCGGCCTGTGCCTGCTCAATCGCCGTCTGAAACACCTGGGCAAACGTGGTGGCGCCTTCCGTAATAAGCGCCGCCACCGCATCGGCGTCGGCTGCCCGTCCGCCAGATGCGTTCATCACCATACAGCCGCGGCGGCCCTTCGGCTCGTCAACTGCTGCGCCAATGCTGTACAACACCTGCTTGATGAACGGCAGGCCGGAAGGAGCAGCCTCCAGCGCCTCAGCCATGTCCTGTGCGACGTCGGTCGTGTACTGCTGCAGGCACCGTTCATACAGCCGTTGCTTGCTGCCGTAGCTCTGGTAGAAGCTGCTCCGCGAGAGGTCCATCGTGCGGAGCAGCAGGCGAAGCGATGTCGTCTCGTATCCGTTTTCCCAGAAGACTTCCAGCGCTTGCTGGAGCGCTTCCGAGCGATCAAATTCAAGAGGACGCGCCATGGGGTAGCCGGTGAGGTGGAGAGCGCACGCGATCTGTTTTGGACCGATCAGTCCTTAATGCCTGCTTCATTTGGTGTCTGAACAGGGCCTGAGGTTACAGGCCACACAGAGGGAAGGCGATGCATGCAGCACAGGCGCGGCTCCCTCCAATCTTACCAATCTTAGCTCCGCCCCTGTCATCCACCCTTTCCAGAGGCCATCCTGCACCTTTTGACGCCAGCGCGCCGTACCGCCACGCACAATATCTGGCCGCCTACCCGTTTATATCCTTGGTTTCGACATGCGTGTACGCTCCCTGCTGCTTCCCCTCCTTGTGTTCCTGTGTGTCACGGCCTGTGCGGCGCCCGTAGCCGATGATACGGTGGCCACGGACGATCGCTTCGCACTGGCTGCAGCGTATGCCGCCGATAAGTCCGGCGATGCCTTCATGATCTATGAGGGCGGTGCGCTCGTACGCGCGGAGGGCCAGAACGGCTTTAATCTCGACGCCCCGCACTTCCTGGCCAGCGGCACTAAGTCGTTCGCGGGGGTGATAGCATGGGCGGCCGCCGCGGACGGCCTCTTGGACCTGCGCGCCCCCCTCGCCGACGTGCTCCCCGCCTGGGCCGAGGCTGAGGAAAAGGCCGATATCACCCCGCATCAGCTGCTCACCCTGACCTCCGGGCTGGACCCCACAGGTGTTGGTAGGGCGCCAAGCTTTGCCGATGCCCTCGCCGGCGACCTGGTTCATCCGCCCGGCGAGGGGTTTCGGTACGGGCCGGGCGCCTTTCAGGCCTTTGGCGGGGTACTGACGGAAGTGCTGGATGGCGAAGACCCCACGACCTATTTGCAGCGCCGCATCCTCGCCCCCATCGGAGCCTCTGTGGACCGCTGGAACCGCATCGACGGCGATGCCCAGCTGGCCGGAGGCGCACACATGACCGCGCATGACTGGCTGCGCTTCGGCCGACTCGTCCTGCAGGATGGCATCTGGGAGGGCCAACAGATCCTGCCCTCCGGCCTGCAAGACGCCCTGCGGCAAGCCCCCGACGCAGCGCCGGCCTACGGCTTGACTTTCTGGCTAAACGCTCCCGTGCCCGCCGATCATCCCTTCCGCGCGGACAGCCCGGTCGGCGGCGACGGCGCAGCGGGTTTCATCTATACCGATGGCCCCGATGATATACTGATGGCCGCCGGGCTCTTCAACCAGCGGCTCTATGTGATCCCCTCACGCGAGATGGTGATCGTCCGGTTCGGCCGCGCGGATCCCTCCTGGAATGACGCCGAGTTTCTGGCCCGCGTGCTGGACGAGGAGGCTCTGGAGCGCCCGTCAGCCGACGTTGGGGAGCGCCTGGCCGATGGCCCAGCGGTGCTGGCACGGGTGCGGCTGGCTCAACTCGCCAGCGCGCTGGAACTCACCCCGGAGCAACGAGAAGCGCTTCAGCCCATCCTGCACGACCATATGCAGGCGCTGGCACCCCTTCTGCGCCCCTTCCAAACGGAAGAAGACCTGCGCCCCCGCCAGCGCCTTCGGCTACTGCGGCAGGTCCGCCGCCAACAGGAGGCGACTGACGAAGCCATTGAGGCTGTGCTTGCGGACGATCAGGTGGCGGGCTACCGCGAGCTCCGCGCGGAGGAACGGGCCGAGTTTCGGGAACGATTCCGGCGCGAAGGTCCGTAATGAGAGGCCTTGGCTCCCCTCGTACGCCTCCTTTCGTCTGCCTCTGCTTATTGGGTGAGGACTCTGTTGACCACGACGGTTGGGTTTCCTTTACGCTTGCGCCTGCTCTGGCTGGTCTGCCTCGTGTGCCTCTACGCGTGGGGGATGGCCCCGTCAGCCGGAGCCTCAATGGACGGCCAACCGGTACGGGCGGACACGACCGATCGTGCGAACGACACCGACGACCCAGTAGACGCAGCGCTGGAGGGCACGCCGTTCGGTCCGGGGCAACCGCACCGCATCGATTTTGGCGGAGGCTACGAGCCAGGGCCAGGCGGGCAGCTGAGGGTGCGCTACCGCTACCTCGGCCTCGTCGATAGCGAGCTGGCGCTGGAGATGGGCTGGGCCGGGCAGCTGCTGGGCGCGGCCTCGTTTACGCGGGTGCTGCAACGCGATCGGCTCGGGCGCATCCGTACGGCCCTGACGTCACGGGCTTTTTCCACCTTTACCTCCCTACGCACGTTCGAAGGCATCGACACCAGTGAGCGGCGCACCGGGGTCGGCCTGGCCGCCACTGCGCGGCAGGAGGGCGCCTTTCGATGGTCCTACCGTCAGCAGGCCGACGCCACATTCGCGCGGCTTCATCTCAACCCGCTTGAGGGCCCCGGTCGGTTTCAGGACCTGACCACGCTGTCGCTGGGCGTGGGCGCAGACCGGGTGGCCTTCCGCGGCTTGCTCGCCCGAGACCTCGCGCTGACCGCGCGACTCCGCGGGGGCTGGCTTCACGGCCCCCACGCTACGCCCTTCGCCACCATTCGCCTGAACGCGCGCTGGCACCGGCCGCTAAGCGCCACAACAGCCTATAGCGCAGAGGCGCTGGGCGCATGGGCCACGGCCAGTACACCGACCTTTGAGCGGCCATCCTTTGGAGGGAACGAGACGGTCCGCGGCTTCCGCGCGGATGCCTTCATCGGGCGCAGCGTGGCCGGGGTGCAGCAAGAGGTATGGGTGCCCGTTCCCGGCGGGACCCTCTGGGGTAGGCGCACGCGTAACGTCCTGACACAGCACATTCGGCTGGCGGCCTTCGCCGACGTTGGTATGGTGGGCGGCGCATCAGCCGATACCGCCGCTACCCTCCGCGCCGGGACTGGGCTGGGGGTGCGCATTCGGATGGGCGGCTTCACGCTGCGGGCTGACTGGGCGCATCGGGTCAGCGACCTGCGTGATGGCCGGTGGAGCGGGGGCTTCTTCCTTACCTTCCGCCCCGACCGGGCCTTGGCTCCGTAACGCTCCTCAGACTACGCCGTCTCTTCCTTACCGGCAGTCGGTACGGCATCGACCTGCGAAGCGAAGTTGCGCGCCACAAGCACCGGGCACGTCGCTCGGGTGATGATATCCTCCGCGACGCTTCCCTCCAACAGCCGCTTCACGCCCGAGTGGCCACGCGTAGACATCACGATCAGGTTGGTGTCCTTCGCATCCGCATAGGAAAGCAGCGCGTCTGCGGGTTTGCCATCCAGCACCTTGACGGCGGCCTCTACCGGAAGCCCCTCCGCAAGCCCCCTAAGGTCTTTCCGCGCTCGTTTGTACCCTGCAGCCGTTCCAAAGACCGACGGCTTGAAGCCATAGCCTGCGTTTTCGCCTTCTTTCTCCATCACGTAGACCAAAGTCAGCGTGGCCCCTAACCGGTCGGCCAGGTCGGCCGCGTAGCGCACGGCGGCTTTGGACGGATCCGAGAAGTCAACCGGTACCGCGATGTGCTTCGCGGCTGCCGGTTTCGTGCCCTCCGCCTCCCGCACCGTCAACACCGGGCAAGCCGACTCCCGAATCAGCTCAGACGCTACGCTCCCCAAAAAGGCCCGGCGCACCCCACGATAGCCGTGGGTACCCGTGGTAATCAGGTCTGCGTCCGCGTCCGCGGCATAGGACAGGATCGCTGTGGAAGGCCTGCGGTCATAGAGGACTTCCTGCGTGATGCGTAACGTGCCGGTCGATGAGCTCGCGCCTTCTGTAACATGGGCCCAGTGCTCCCGAAGCTCTGCCGCCACCCCGTCAAGCTTGGACCTGAGCTTCTCCGCTGCACTTTTTTTGGTCTCGTCTACCGTGACGAGGTGCGCATCCAGCGTGCCTGGAGGGGCCAGCTCCAATGCAAACGCAGCGGCGGTTTTCGATAGGTTCGAGAAATCTGAGGCCATCACGATGCGATTGAGTGTGCTCATGCGCTTATTTCTCCGTTCTATTGATGATCTTTTTTGTTTTTTGCCCTCTCACGCGCAGGCTCGAAGGCGGTATCATCAGATGCGACCAGAAGATGCCGCCAAAAGTGAAGATGGACCATGTCAGCGCTCGACCCACGATAATCCGTGTACTTTTACAGTCGGTAACGTGGGATCCATCCTGCGTGTTTTCCACCCGCTCTGCCCGGGCTTTCGACTGCATGAAACCCGTGCTACAGCGTGGGGAATTCCTCCACAAGCTTTCGTATCTGGCATAGCTTCAGCCAGAAGCGCTATGAACGAGCAGTTAAAGGAATAGCTATTCCTGTCCTATTGGTTCGTACATTAGCTTTTCCACACCGTATTCAGACGCCTAACGATGTTCGTGGAAGCTGCCCAATGGCACCAAGTGAGTGCGCTCTTTGACGCGCTGGTCGACTGCTCCCCTGGAGAACAGCAGGCGCGCCTGGACGCCGCCGACGCTGAGGCGGCTGTGCGTACACAGGTAGCGGCGCTACTGGCAGCGGACCGCGAGACGCCCTCTTTCGTGGATGCAGGGGTTGATGACCTTGCCTCCATGCTGGCGTTGAGACCGCCCCCCGCCCTTCACCAGGATGAGCAGATCGGGGCGTACCGGCTTACCCAGCGCATCGGACACGGCGGGATGGGCGTCGTCTACCGCGCCCGGCGCACCGATGGGGCCTTCGCGCACGAAGTGGCCATTAAGCTCTTGCCGCGGTACCTGGAAACGAAGGAGAGCATCGCTCGCTTCCGCGTGGAACGCCAGATCCTGGCTACGCTCCATCACCCCGGCATTGCCCGCCTCCTGGACGGGGGCGTGACGACAGACGGCACGCCGTATCTTGTCATGGAATACGTCCAGGGCGTGCCGATCTCAACGTACGTAGCCCGGCACCGCTGTACCCTTGATGTATGCTTGCACCTCATTCGGGACGTGCTGGACGCCGTGCACCACGCCCACGCCAACCTCGTGATTCACCGCGACCTGAAGCCGTCCAACATCCTCGTCACGGATACAGGACAGGTAAAGCTGCTTGATTTCGGCATCGCGAAGCTCGTGGAAGCCCCGCTGAGCGGACCCACTCCGCCCGTCACCCGCACAGGCGATGTGTTGCTGACCCCACGCTACGCCGCACCGGAGCAGTTGACAGGGGACACCATCACCACGGCTACGGACATCTACCAGGTCGGGATCTTGGCGTATGAGCTGCTGACAAGCCAGTGCCCGTTCGATCTCGAGGGTAAATCGCTCACCGAAGTCGAGCGGACGATCCTGCATCAGGCGCCCCCGCCGCCTTCGAGGGCCGTAGGTACTGACGCAACGGATCCCCCAGCGCGCCGTCGAGCCCGCGCCTTGCGGGGCGACCTCGATACGGTGATCCTCAAGGCGCTACGTAAAGATCCGGCCGAGCGGTATCCGTCAGCGACCTCCTTTGCAGCAGACCTCGAGCGCTACCAGGCGAACCGCCCGGTAGAGGCGCGGCCGACTACGCTGCGCTACCGGTTCGGGTTGCTTGCCCGTCGCAACCGCCGCGCGCTCACGGCAGCGGTGCTCGTCGTGTTGCTGTTCGCGGGAGTGCTGGGCTACCACTTCCAGCGCCTCTCGACCGAGCGGGACACGGCCCAGCACGAAGCCGCCAAAGCAGAAGCGGCCACCGCCTTTCTGGTGGATCTGTTCGAGTCAAGCGATCCGTTCCGCCACCCGGACGATGCGGTAAGCGCCCGCACCCTGCTTGCGCGCGGGGAAGCGCGCATCCAGCAACTGGGTGCCGAGCCCGTCGTGCAGGCGGCCATGCTCCACGCGATGGGCGAAGCGTACCACGGGCTTGGACGCTACGAGGCAGCGGACTCGATGCTGCAGGCCGCCCTCCACCTCCGACGGACGCACCTCGGAGAGCATCACCTGGCGGTCGGTGCGAGCCTTGTTGCGCTGGGGAAGGTCCACCTGACCACGCACCAGCATCAGGACGCCCTGGCTATCCTGCAGGAGGCACAGGTCATCTGGGATGCACATGGCATCCGAGATGAGCGACGCGTCTCCCTTCTGCAGAACCAGGCCCAGGGGCTGAGCAACACCGGCGCAGCGGACTCCGCCCTGGTACTGCTCCGGCGCGCGGTAGCGCTCCACGAGGCAACCACGGGCGAGCCTCCAACGCACGGGCTACGGACGGATCTTGCCTACGTGCTACGCCGGACGGGTGCCATGGCCGAGGCTGAAGCGATCTACCGGGATGTGCTGGCTGAACAGCGCGCCATATTGCGTCCTGGAGATCCAGCGCTCGCATTTACGCTCAACAACCTGGCCTATCTGCTTACATACCACCATCAGGACCATGCGGCTGCGGAGCCGCTGTACCGGGAGGTTGTCACCATTCTGGAGGAAGCGCTGGGCCCGGGCCATCCCCAGACGCTCATGACCCGCGGCAATAACCTGTACGCTTCGCTGCGCCATCAGGAGAAGTATGAGGAGGCCGACACGCTACTGCGCGCGCAACTTATGGCGGTGCGAGCCAATTACGCCGCCGGGCACTGGCGCGAGGGCAGCGCGCTGGAGCGACTCGGGAGCTTGCGGCTGGACCGTGGACGC
>CAYFRR010000046.1:15606-19014 GCA_964345505.1 uncultured Rhodothermales bacterium | reverse complement strand
AGCGTCACGTGGTCGCCGGGCTGGAGCGCGTCCGCGCGCATGATAGCTGCGCCCCGTTTTTCGACGCGGGCAAAGCCCCGGCGCAGGGGCCGCTCGGGGTCCAAGAGCTCGAGCTGCCGCTTGAGGGAGGCCACATCGGCGGTATGGCGGGCGTGCACGTGTCGCGTGGCGCGGCTTAGGCGGCCATGCAGACTCTTCACCCGCGTCCGGTGCGCGTCGATGAGCTGCTGCGGGCGGGCAAACGCCCGGGATTGCGTGAGGGCCACCACGTGGTCGCGTGCTTGCTGCAGCCGTTGCTGCATCGCCCCGCGGAGCGCTTGCGCCTGTGCCCTGATGTGCTGCTCCACCGCTGCGCGGTCCGGCACCGCAATCTCGGCAGCCATCGTCGGCGTAGCAGCCCGGCGGTCGGCGACGAGGTCGGCAATGGACACGTCCGTTTCGTGGCCTACGGCGCTGATGGTGGGGATCGGGCACGCGAAGAGGGCGCGGGCGACGGCTTCTTCGTTAAAGGCCCAGAGGTCCTCTTGCGCGCCGCCGCCACGCCCCACGATGAGCAGATCCGGGCGGTCGGCGGGGTCCCGCGCGCCAAACATCCGCAGGGCGCCCGCAATCTCCTGCGCAGCCCCCATCCCTTGCACCGTGACGGACGCCAGCTGCACCCGGACCAGCGGAAAGCGGCGTTTCAGCGTCGAGGCGATGTCCTGAAACGCCGCGCTATCCCCCGCGGTGATGACCCCCACGACCCGCGGCAGCGGCGGCAGCGGCTGCTTATGCTCTTCTGCAAACACCCCTTCCGCCGCAAGCTTTTGCTTGAGCTCCTCGAACGCCTGCTGCAGCGCGCCTTCGCCCGCCATCTTCATCGACCGGGTGACCAGCTGCAGCTTGCCCCGCCGCTCGTAGATGGACGCGTCGCCCTTTACCTCCACCTCCATCCCTTCCTTTGGGGTAAAGAAGACGTAGCGCACCTGATGGCGCCACATCACGCAATCGATCTGGGCATCGCCATCGCCAAGCGTGTAGTAGCAGTGGCCCGAGCGGTGGCGCGTCCAACTTGTGATTTCGCCCTGCACGCGGACGTTGCTATGGTGGGCGTCGAGCGTCGCCTGTAGCCCACGGAGGAGCTCGCCCACGGTGTAGCATGGCGGAGCCGCATTCTGAGCGGCGGTTGAACCTTGGGGCATGTATTTGCGTCCCGTTAACTATACAATTCGTGTGCTTATGCAATCTCCTAAACGGTCCATGGCAACGCAACCGGAAACCGACCAGGACTTTCCTATCCGTGTAAACTTTGTATGCCTCGGCAATATCTGCCGCAGTCCACTGGCGGAAGGTGTCTTTCGCTCGCTCGTCGAACAGGCGGGAGTAGAGGCGTATTTTGAAATTGCCTCTTCTGGGACGGGCCGGTGGCATGTCGGCGAGCAGGCCGATGCGCGCATGCGGCAGACCGCCCAAGAGCACGATCTGTCGCTGGAGGATCACCGCGCGCAGCAATTTCAGGCGGAGGACCTCGCCGCGTACGATCATATCTTTACCATGGATAAGTCCAACCTGAAGGACGTACTCGCGCTGGATAGCGATGACGCGTACGGCCACAAGGTGCGGCTCTTCCGCGAGTTCGACCCGGAGCCGGAGGATTACCAGGTGCCGGACCCGTACTACGGAGGAGCGGACGGTTTCGAGAACGTCTACGGTATCGTGGAACGGACCGCCCGGATGCTGCTCCATCGGCTGGTTGAGGAGCACGACCTGGAGGACGAAATGACGGCCTCACCCGCGGCTGAGGCGTAGCGGCTGTTCGTGCGCTCAGGCACACGACCATCTGGATGTACCGGGTTTCCTATGGATATTCCTGCTGTTATCGCCACTGCGGTGCAAGAGGCTATCGGCGCTCCCGTAACGGATGCGGAGGCTGTCGGTGGAGGGCGGAGCCACACCGCACGGTTGGCCACGGCAGCGGGCCCGTTCTTTGCCAAGTGGGCGACCGGCCCCAACGCCCAAACGTTTATGCCGGAAGCAGAGGGGCTGCGCGCGCTGGCTGTCCGCGCCGACGGCCTTCGTATCCCCGAACCGGTGGCTGCTGCTCCGGCACAGGGAGGCGATCCCGGGTTTCTGATTACTCCGTGGATCGACAGCGCCGACCCAACGCCTGCCCATGCTCGCACGCTGGGCCGGGGGCTGGCTGCGCTGCACCGCGTACAGGATAACGAGGGGACGCGGTACGGTTTTGTAGAGGACAACTTCATCGGCGAAATGCCGCAGCAGAACCCCTGGCATGACACGTGGCCGGCGTTCTTCCGGGCCTGTCGGTTGGAGCCACAGGCGGCGTGGGCGCGCGAGCGCGGTGTCTGGCAAGCGGCCTGGGATGCTCCGTTCGCCCAGCTGCTGGAGGCCCTGCCCGCACTGCTCCCAGCCACCCCCACGCCGTCATTGGTGCACGGCGACCTCTGGGGTGGCAATGTGCTGATGACGGGCTCGTGTGCTGCGGCCCTCATTGATCCGGCCGTCTACCATGGCCATCGGGAGGTCGACCTGGCGATGACGGAGCTGTTTGGTCGGTTCAGCCCGTCGTTTTACGCAGCCTACGAGGAAGCGTGGCCTGTGGATGACGGCTATGCTTCCCGGCGTCCCGTGTATAACCTGTACCACCTGCTCAACCACCTCAATATCTTCGGCTCTGGCTACGCGCGGTCGGTGGAGGAGACCATGCGCGCCGTACTTAAGTCGGCTGAATAATGGGCGTGGTATGCACAGGCCGCGCCTGACGAAGCGCTCAGTCCGTTGCGTCGTCATCTTCTTTGAGCGCCAGCGACAGCCAGGCGCGGGCCTTCCGCCAGTCGCGGCGGACGGTGCGGGCCGAGATGCCCAGCACGTCGCCGATCTCCTGCTCCTTCAGCCCGCCAAAGAAGCGTAGCTCCACCACACGGGCCAACCGCTCGTCTTGCTCTGCCAGCCGCTCCAGCGCGGTATCCAGGGCAATGAGCTGCGACATGCGGGCTTCGCCGCCATGAAACTCGTCGTTGAAGGTTACCCGTACCTGGTCGCCCCCGCGTTTGAGTGCGTTGCGCTTGCGAGCGTAGTCGATCAGAATGTGACGCATGATGCGCGCCGAAAGGGCCATGAAGTGCGTACGGTTCTCCCAGCTGGCATCCGACTGATCGGCCAGGCGAAGATAGGCCTCGTGCACGAGGGCGGTGGTGTTGAGCGTGTGCCCGCTGCGCTCGCGGCGCAGCTGAAAGTGAGCGATCCGCCGGAGCTCGTCATAGATCTCCGGCGCCAATTCTTGGACGCTGTCGGTGGAGTCCGGCGACGAGTCGTCAGCCGGAGCGGCAGAAGAAGTCATAGCGATCTGAACGATGGGAGTGAATGCTGCGCGTCGGTGGGGTGGAGCACAGGATTCGGTGTGGGAAC
>CAYFRR010000046.1:0-15506 GCA_964345505.1 uncultured Rhodothermales bacterium | reverse complement strand
ACCGCACGCGTATCATTGAGATCGGGCAGGAGCTTGTCCGGCGCATGGGCGGCCAGGGCGTCCGCGTCGAATGCGCCCGTAGCCACGGCCACCGTACGGCAGCCGTGCGCCCGGCCGCATGCGATGTCGCGCGGGGTATCGCCGATGATGACGGCATCCTGCAACGCCACCGGCTGCTTGAGGGCGGCTCCGGCGCGACGGCAGGCAACCGGAGGGAGGGCGTTGCGGTCGCCGTCGTCGCTACCAAAAGCGCCAAACGTGAAGTAGCGAGCGAGCCCCACGGCGCCCAACTTCAGGTACGCGGTACGTTCCAGGTTGCCTGTCAGCAGGGCAAGATGCGTATTTTCCTGGGGGGCAAGCGCTTCAAGGAGGGCTGCGGCGCCAGGCAGGGCACGCACCGTCTCGGCGGTGATGGCGGAGGAGGCAAGCGTAGCATACGCCTGCAGCGCATGCGGTAGGAGCGCCGCCACTTGGTCTTCCGGGACATCGTTCGCCCGCAGGATTTCCTGCAGGATGAGCGGGTCTGTCTTGCCTGAAAAGCCAATGCCGTTGAGTGTGATCGGCCGCCCTACGAGGTCGCTGAGCGCCCGCAGAATAGCAGGTCCGGCCGCGCCATTGGACGTGAGCAGGGTACCGTCGATGTCAAACAGGAGAAGCCGCATGCGGTGCGTAGTAGCGCTGGGGAACGGAGCGGGCCTTGATGCTTGGTGCTGGGCCGTTCATAATGTTGGGCCAATCAAGAGGTCCCTATGCCATCAGCAGACCAAGCAGCCGCCCGACCTCCTCCTGGAGGTTACGGCGGTCAACGATCAGGTCCAGAAACCCATGCTCCAGCAGAAACTCCGACTTCTGAAAGCCCTCTGGTAGATCTTGGCCGATGGTTTCACGGATCACGCGCGGCCCGGCAAACCCAATCAACGCATCCGGCTCGGCCATGTTGATGTCGCCCAGCATGGCGAAGGAAGCCGTTACGCCCCCAGTCGTCGGGTTGCACATGTACGAGAGGTAGGGCAGGCCCTTGTCTGCCAGGCGCGTCAGGTGCGCGCTTGTTTTGGCCATCTGCATGAGGCTCAGGGCGCCCTCCATCATCCGGGCCCCACCACTCTGCGATATGATCATCAGCGCCCGGTCTTCGGTGTAGGCACGCTTCACGGACCGAGCCAGTATCTCGCCCACCACCGACCCCATCGACCCGCCGATGAAAGAGAAGTCCATTACGGCAACAGAGAGGGGCAAGCCGTTGATGGTACCGGTGGCCGATTGTACCGCCTCGTTGCGGCTGGTCTTTTTGCGGGCAACCTCCAGGCGCTGGGTGTAGGGCTTGCGATCTTCAAAGTGAAGTGGATCGCGAGACGTAAGGTGCTCATCGTGCCGTTCGTACGCCTGCTCATCGAAGAGGAGGTTAAAGTAGCGCTGGCTGGACAGGTTGAAGTGATGGCCGCATTTGGGGCACACCAGGTAGTTCTCCTCCAACTCGCGCCGGTTGAGGATGGCGCTGCAGCCCGGGCACTTAACCCACTGCCCCTCCGGCATGTCGTTTTGCTCACTGAGCTCCGTGAGAATGCCCTTCTTCTTTCGTTTGAACCAGCTCATAGGGTTGGGAAACAGTCAAATCGTTAAAGCGAGCGCGCCGGGTGCCATCCTTCAACATCTAAAAAAATCAGCTGAAGCGCCATGCCGGTCCGTATATTTGGAGCGCGCGGACGCCTCACGCATCGTGTTTTTTGGCGTGATACGCCTTTAGGTAGTACGGCTCAAAGGATGCTATATCGTCTGCTTCACCACGGGCGAAGCGGTGATGCGCCTGCCGACCGACGGTCCGTGCATCGGGGCCTACCTGAGGAAACGGGAGGACGTGGAATGAGATCTCCGGGAGGGCGTCCTGTACGTCCGCCGCTGCGTCACCTACCGCCCAGCAGGCACCGTTGATGCCCGTGGTGGCCCACCACGCACCGAGCGCATCGGTAGTAAGGGCTGTGGGCGGCGCAATGGGTTGGAGCATACGGTTGGGGGAGACCCGATACGCCGCAGCGTAGAGTTCGGACCGCCGGGCGGTGCGAGCGGCTACAACGGCCGTGCCTGCTGGCGCGGTGAGCGTTGCATGTTCAGCCAGCGCCGCCAGCGAGGAGACCCCGACCAGCGCAGCATCCGCGGCCAGTGCCAGGCCTTTGGCCGTGCTTACGCCGATGCGAAGCCCCGTGTAAGAGCCGGGCCCAGCCGACACCGCTACAGCGTCCACAGCCTCTACCGAAAGGTCAGCATAGGTCAGGGCCCGTTCTACCATCGGCACCAGGCGCTCGGCATGCTGCCGCGGGCGGTCGAGCGTAAGCAGCGCTCGGCACTGTTGATCGCTGAAGACCGCTACGCTACATACCGACGTTGCAGTCTCAAGAGCCAAAAGGTGGTGCGGCATAGGGGAATCTTGGCAGGCAAAAAAGCGAAGCTCACCTACGAGCCGGCCGTCGATGGGTTCAGTAGGGTCACCGCCAGCACAGCATGGGCAAATCGCCAACACCGCTTGATTCTGAGCGCGCAATCCGTATCTTGATAAAGCATATGAAGAAATGACAAATGCCGCTTGCGATAGGCCTCGGCGATGCGTGGGCGGTTCCCGCGAGCTATGGACCCGACAGCTATGGACCTGACAGCGAGGAGGTACAGATGAAAACCTACGACGCGGAATATCTACGCAATGTGGTACTGGTAGGGCACCAGGGCACGGGCAAGACGGTGCTGGCTGAGGCGATGCTCTACGAAAGCGGCGCACTCGAGCGCATGGGCACAATCAGCGACGGCTCGACGGTCAGTGACTACCACACCGACGAGCAGGCGCGCGAGATGACTATCTTTAGCTCGCTCATCAACGTGGAGTGGAAGGGCCACAAACTGAACGTGATCGACACCCCGGGCTACCCTGACTTTGTGGGTGAGGTGGTCGCGGCCATGAAGGTGTGCGACACGGCGGCCTTCATGATGAACGCGGCCGACGGTGTGCAGGTGGGCACCGAACTGGCCTGGACGTACGGCGAAATAACGCAGAAACCGTCCCTTTTTATCATCAACCATTTGGACCGGGAGGAGGCCAACTTCCGAAGCCTGGTGGACGAGGTGAAGGAGCGCTTTGGCCGGGGCGCCACGGTGGTGCAGTTGCCCGGTGGTACCGGCAGCCGCTCCATCATCGATGTGCTGCGTATGGAGCAGGTGCACTATCCGAAAGACGGCACCCCAGAAGTGCAGCCCATCGCGGCGCCATTTCAGGAAGAGGCCCAGGCGTTGCATCAGGCGCTGGTCGAGGACATCGCCGAAAACGACGAGGCCCTCATGGAGCAGTTCTTCGACCAGGGGACTCTCACCGAAGAGCAGATGCGGCAGGGCCTGCACGACGCGATGATCCGGCGTGAGCTGTTCCCCATCTTTGTGGCCAGCACGGCCGAAAATATCGGGGTCTCGCGCCTCATGAGCTTCTTCACCAAGATCTGTCCCTCGCCCGCGTCCACGCCACCCGCGGCCACCCTTGCGGGTGCCCCGGTGTCCTGCGACCCCTCCGCTGAGCCGGTG
Organism: uncultured Rhodothermales bacterium; assembly: GCA_964345505.1. Taxonomy (GTDB): domain Bacteria; phylum Bacteroidota; class Rhodothermia; order Rhodothermales; family Salinibacteraceae; genus Tc-Br11-B2g6-7. The sequence continues at coordinate 11,948 of CAYFRR010000046.1, read as the reverse complement.
GCCCTTGTGTACCGCACAATGGCTGAGGAGCATGTGGGCAACCTCTCGTTTTTGCGCGTCTATGCGGGGGTGCTGGAGGCCGGGCAGGACCTCGAAAACGCGCAGACAGGGGCCACCGAGCGCCTCGGGCCGCTCCACGTCGTAAACGGGCAGGACCGGCGCAAAGTGGCGCGTCTTTCGGCCGGCGATCTGGGCGCGGTGGTCAAGCTGCGGTCGACGGGTACCAACCACACCCTCCGCGCCAAGGACCACGACGTCATCATCGAGCCTATCGAATTTCCTGAAGCGCGCTATCGGCGGGCCGTGCGCGTGGCGACCAATGGGGATGAGGACAAGCTCGCCCGCGGGCTAAATCAGATTCAGGCAGAGGATCCCTCGCTCACGGTGGAACACGACCCGCACCTGAACCAGATTGTGCTGGGCGGGCAGGGCAAGATGCACCTGGCGGTGGTGCAGGATCGTCTGCGCCGGCGAGCGGGCGTGGAGGTCGTCTTCGACGAGCCGCGCGTTGCCTACCGCGAAACCGTGCAGGACCGTGCTCGCGCCTCCTATCGCCATAAAAAGCAAACAGGTGGCGCCGGGCAGTTTGCCGATATTTCGCTTCTGGTCGAGCCGCTCACGCCAACCTTCAGGCCGCCCGCCGACATCCGAGTGCGCAACGAAGCTACCGTCACCACCGACTGGGGCGCGACGGTGCACTTCGTCGACGCCATCGTAGGCGGCGTGATCGACATGCGGCGCTTCTTTGGGGCCATCCAGAAAGGCATCCTGGAGAACGCCACCGTAGGCCCCCTGCTGGGCTACCCCCTGGGCGATATGCGGGTGGTGATTTACGATGGGGGCATGCACGACGTCGACTCTAACGAAAACGCCTTCAAGACCGCCGCGCGCCATTGCTTCCGGGAGGCCTTCATGCAGGCCCGGCCAGCCCTCCTGGAGCCCATCATGGACCTGGAGGTGACCGTCCGCCCAGATGACGTGGGCGAGGTGATGAGCGATCTCTCCACGCGGCGGGCCCGGGTCCAGGGCATTGAGGCTGATGGGCTCTTCCAAACGGTGAAGGCCCTGGTGCCGGAAGCGGAGCTGCACGAGTACGCCACCACCCTGCGCTCCAAGACGCAGGGGCGCGGGCTGCACGTGGCGCGCTTCAGCGGGTACGAGGTGATGCCGCCGCACGTAAAAGAGGCGCTCATCGAAGCTGCCGGGGCCACCCTGCAGGAGGCCTGACGGCCGAGGCCCCACCTCACTACCGTAAGCTCGCGGGCGTCTGCTCAGCGCATGCGGGCTACGCTTCAACGCCTCGTCCGTGAATGGGCGGGGCGTTGATGCGTGAGCCCGCCGTGGGAGCCCATAAAAAATCCCGCCTTGGCCTCAGGGCCGGGCGGGATATGGACGGTGGCACTGTGTATTGTGCCATTGGTGGCGCGGGAGGGACTTGAACCCTCGGCCTCCGGGTTATGAATCCGACGCTCTTACCAGCTGAGCTACCGCGCCATCAAAAGACTATGCTGTACAGACAGAAGCAAAACGGTAAAGGTTGCCACTGTTGCATGTAGACGGCGTAAATCGCCGAAGTCCGGTTCTTTGTTTCCGCGACGGTTTGAAGAACGGGTGCAGCCCCTCCACGCGGCGCTGGCGCCTTGCGTCCGCCGCCGCCGCGCCCTACTTTGCCCCTCCATCATCTACAGGCGAATTCGTTAAGTGCATGGCTTGGGACTCGGTCATTGATCAACCCCGCGTACTTGAGACGCTCCAGCGGGCCATCAGCAGTCAGCGCGTGGCGCACGCGTACCTCTTTCACGGGCCGGACGGGTCCGGCAAGCGCGCCGCGGCGCTCGCCTTCGCGCAGGCGCTCCAGTGTGCGGAGGGCGGCCCCGAGCCGTGTGGCGCCTGCAGCGGCTGCCGCAAGGTGCAGCGGCTCATCCATCCCGATGTGCACGTAATGATGCCGTACCCGCGCGGCACCGACACGGAGGATGTGGCCCAGCGTATTCAACGCCTGGCCGAGCATCCTTACGCCGCTGTGGATTTCGTGCGGCGTCCCTCACTGGACGACCCCACGAAGTCGTCCAACAAGCAGGTCATGTACCACGTCGACCGCGTGAACGACGATTTGCGGCGGTCCATGAGCTACAAGCCCCTGGAGGGCCGCTACAAGTTCGTCCTGCTGCTGGATGCCGACCTGATGCGCCCGGAGGCCGCCAACGCCTTTCTGAAGTTGCTCGAAGAGCCTGGCGACCGCACCGTGTTTGTGCTCACCACCAAGCGTCCCGACCGGCTACTGCCCACCATCCTCTCGCGGTGCCAGCGGCTCCGGTTCGATCCCCTCTCGGCCGACGGGCTGGCCGCTGCCCTGAGTGACCGCGACGACGTACCCGCTGACACAGCCGCCACCTACGCCCGCATGGCCGATGGCTCGTACACCCGGGCCCTCGACCTGCTCGAAAACGACGACCTCATGGCTCATCGGGCGATGGTCATCGACTACATGCGCTACGCCTACGTGCGCGACCTCGACAAGCTGGCTGATCTGGCCGAAGAGATCCAGCGCCTGGGGCGCGAGCGGGTGAAGGGGTTGCTTCGGCTGCTCCTGAGCTGGATCCGCGACCTCGTGCTCTACCACACCATGGGCGCCGATGCGCCGCTCGTCAACGTCGACCAAGCCGAGGCTATTGCACGCTTCTGCTCGAACCTGCCCGACGCAGACCTCGAAGCCATGGTCGACCTTGTCGAAGATGCGCTCGATCTCGTGCAGCGCAACGTGCAGATTGGCCTCACCATGATGACGCTGGCCGCTGCCCTTGGGCGGGCGATGCGCGGGAGCCACAGCGGTCGCCTCTATGTGCCGCTGGCCGATCCTGTCGCGCCGTTTGCGGCGTAGCGCCCGGGCGTTTCCCCGGTGGACCTTTCCAGCGAAACGGTCGTGTGAAGACCGCATCAACACCTGTGTGTAGGCGCACGCGGTGTTTTCATATAGATTCGGGCATACGAACAAGCTATGGGTTGTGGATCAGGCGGCAGTTGTGGCACCGGCGGATGTGGCAGCGGGCAATGCGGAACGGGGGGCGGATGCCCCATCCCGCGCACCTTGGATTGGCTCAACACCATCGGGCAGGACCACCCGCAGGTGGCCTATGAAGCCGTAGAGGTAACGTTTAAAGGCGGCCGCAAGGGGTTCTTTCGCAACACGCTACAGCTCGAGCTCCAGACGGGCGACTACGTCATCGTGGAGGCCGACCGGGGCCACGACTTTGGCACCATCCACATGCGCGGGGAGATGGTGCGGCTCCGCATGAAGGCCGAAGAGATTGACAACGACGCGCTCCTCCCGAACGTCATCCGCCGCGCCACACTGGCCGACATTGAACAGTGGGAAGACCTGAAGGAGGAAGAGGCGGAGAGCTTTCACATCTGCCGCGAGGCGATCGATGCGCTGGAGCTCCCCATGAAGCTGGTCGATGCCGAGTGGCAGTTCGACCGAAAGAAGGTGACCTTTTTCTTCACCGCTGATCATCGGGTGGACTTTCGAGCCCTCGTCCGCAAGCTGGCCCGCACCTTCAAGACGCGGGTGGAGCTGCGGCAGATTGGCGCCCGCGACGAAGCCGCCCGGATTGGCGGCATCGGGTCGTGCGGGCGGGAGCTGTGCTGCTCTACCTGGCTGCAGGAGTTCAAGCCTGTCTCTACGCAGGCTGCCAAATTACAGAACCTGCCCCTCAACCCGACCCGGCTGAGTGGCCAGTGTGGACGCCTCAAGTGCTGCCTCAACTACGAGCTGGAGCAGTACATGCAAGAGCTGCAGGGCTTCCCTCAGGTGGACACCCCCATCGAAACCGACGTGGGGCGCGGCACCGTCCAGAAGCTCGATATCTTCAAGGAGCGCGTCTGGATCCAGTACCAGGACGGCACCTGGGAGGACCGGGCGCTGGCAGAGGTGCAGCGGATGCTCAACCGGCAACAGCCGTGACGCCCCCGTGGCACGGCGCTATCGATGCAGCGCCATGGAACCGGCATACCGGCGCAAGGTGCAAGTCTCTCCACGACTGCTTTCCTATTTACGTCTATCGCCTTATGCGTGCCCTCAGTATATCGCTACTCGCGGCCCTTTTTGTTGCCCTCATCGCGGCGCCCCCGGCCCTCGGTCAGGACCTTGATGAACAGCTCGAACGCGCTGATGAGTTGCGGCAGGCGGGGGCCTTTGAGGAAGGCCGGGCGTTTCTGGAGGACCTGCGGGAGGAGCACCCGGAGAATGCTGAAGTGCTCTGGCGATTGGCGCGCATCATGACCGATGCTGGCGGTGAGCTTGAGGAAGGCTCGGATGCCCAGCGTGAGCTGTACCTCGAAGCCGTGCCTGTAGCCGAAGCAGCGATTGATGCCGATCCTGAGCTCTCCTGGGCCCACCTCAGCCTCGCGATTGCAGCCGGGCAGGCTGGACTGGTGTCGGGCACGCGACAGCAGATTGAGCTTTCGCGCCGTGTCAAGGAGCATGCGGATGAGGCCATTGAGCTGGATGAAGAGAACGACCTGGCCTACCACGTCCGCGGCCGGTGGCACCACGAGGTGGCCAGCTTGGGCTGGATCTCTCGCACCGTGGTGCGCACCGTGTATGGGGGCCTACCTGATGCGTCATTCGAGGCCGCCGAGGCCAACCTGCGTACCGCGCTGGAGACGCGGGAGCGCATTATTCACCGGCTTGAGCTGGGGCGCACGTTGACAGAGCTTGACAAGGAGGACGAAGCCCGTGAGCAACTCCAGGCTGCCATTCAGATGCCCGAGGAGGACCCGAACGACATGAATTACAAGCGGGAGGCGCACCAACTCCTCATGCGCCTGTAGCACTAATCATTGCCGCTCTGCCATCGGCCTGTACGGTCTTCTCATGCGACAGCAGCTTGCTCGCGCGTCCGTCTTCGTGGTGGTGGCCTTGCTCTCCGTGAGTGCCAGCGTGGGGGCGCCCGATATTGAAGAGGAGCTCAAGCGCCTTGAAGCCCTGCGCGATACGGGCGACTTTGCGGTGATCCTGGAGGAACTGGAGGCGCTGCATGCGAAGCATCCCGGCCACGCCGGTATCCTCTGGCGCATGGCCCGTACGCGCACCGACGTGGCCCGACGGGTGGAGGATGACGACCGTCAGCAGGCCCTCTTCCGGCAGGCACTGGAGGAAGCTACGACGGCCGTTGGGTTGGATCCGGAAAGCAGCAACACGCATCTTACAAAGGCGGTCTGTGCTGGGCGGTTGGCCCTGATAGCGGGCACACGTCGGCGGGTAGAGCTCTCGCGTGAGATGCGCACCCATGCGGACCACGCGATTACGCTGGATCAGACCAACGACCTGGCCTATCACGTCCGCGGGCGCTGGCACTACGAAATTGCCGGGCTGGGCTGGGCGACCCGCACCGTCGTGCGCATCGTGTACGGGGGGCTGCCCGACGCGTCCTACGCGCAGGCCGAGGCCGATTACCGGCAGGCCATCGCACTGCAAGACCGGGTGGTGCACCGGTATGAACTGGGACGCGTGCTGCAAGCCCTGGGGCGCAGCAGCGAGGCGAAGGAGCAATATCAAAAGACGATCGCGATGCCGTATGGCGACGTCACGGACGTCATCTACAAGAGGCGGGCGCACCGGCTGTTGATCCGGATGTAGCCCGCGTACGGACGCCCATTGGCGCAGTCCTCAAGGGCTGCACAGCAGCCTGCGGGATACGGTAAAGGTTCTGTGCAGCCTCCATTTCACCGGAGGGTGTGGGAATCTCACGGGCAGGGGCATCGGTATAGCCGCGTGAAATAGTACGTCTCCCTCTCAGCGACCCCATTCCCGTGCCGCATGGCTTACAGCGCCGAAATCAGCCGCACCGCACCCACCGCGTTTCTTTTCCTGCTGGATCAGTCGGCCTCCATGCAGGATGCCTTTGGAGGCGCCAAGCAAAAGGGCGATGCCGCGCCGAGCAAGGCGCGGGTGCTGGCCGATACGGTCAACAAACTGCTGCAAAACCTTATCTTGCGCTGCGCGAAGGAAGACGGCGTGCGGGACTATTTTCACGTCGGTGTGATCGGGTACGGGCAGCGCGTGCAGCCGGTCGTGCGGCCAGCGCCCGACCAGGGAGCCACCGACGTACTCATTCCCATCAGCCACCTGGCCGAGCAGCCGCTGCGCATGGAGCAGCGCACCAAAGAGGTGCCGGATGGGTCGGGCGGCGTGACGAAGCGTCGCGTGCAAACCCCCATCTGGTTCGACCCGCAGGCCAAAAACGGCACGCCGATGTGCCAGGCGCTGGACCTGGCCGCGCAGACCATGCGGGACTGGATCGACCTCCACCCGCACAACTACCCGCCTATCGTGCTCAACGTGACGGACGGGGAAGCCACCGACGGCGACCCGCTGCAGTATGCGCAGCAGGTCCGCTCCTTCGCCACCGACGACGGCGATGTGCTCCTCTTCAACATTCACCTCTCGGAATCGGAAGAGCCTGCGGTTGAACTGCCCGATGCCATGGGCGAGCTGCCCGATGACGAGTATGCGCGTCAGCTGTATCAGATGTCGAGCACGCTCCCGTTTTCGATGCGCGCGGCCGCCGAGCAGGAGGGCTACCGCGTGACGCTTGACACCCGCGGCTTTGTGTTTAACGCCGACCCAGTGGCGCTGGTGCGTTTTCTGGAGATCGGCACCCGCCCGAGTACCCTGCGATAGCTTCTCACCCTGTTTGGATGGCTGTGACGGTTGCTTCGCACATCATCGCATTCCCCAAAGCGGGCTACGCGGAGGGTGAGTATGAGGACGCCCACGCGCTCGCCACCGACGCATGGCCTGTGCGTGCGGCGGTGACGGATGGGGCCACCGAGTCGGCATTTGCCGGCTCGTGGGCCCGGACGCTTGCCACGGCGTATGTCAACGATGCAGACGCGATGGCCGACCAGGAGGCATGGCTGAGCACGTGTCAGTCGGCATGGGCAGCGGGCATGACGTCGGCCGACGAGCCCCTGCCGTGGTACGCCGCAGCCAAAGCGGAGGAGGGCGCCCACGCGGCCTTTCTGGGAAGCAGCCTCCGCGCCGATGGCGCCTACACGGCCCATGCGGTGGGCGACTGCTGCCTGTTGCACCTGCGAGACGGCGCCCTGCATCGGGCCTGGCCGATCGATGATCCCGACGCCTTCACCTACCATCCGGCCTTGCTTTCGAGTCGGCCCGATGCCGCCGTGCCCGACGTCCAGGCCACGGCAGGTCAGGCGAAGCCGGGAGATCAGCTCTGGCTGGCCACGGATGCGGTAGCGGCCTACCTGCTCCGCGCCGATCGGGCGGCTGATCTTGCGCGCACCCCCCCGGAGGAACGCGAGGCCACGCTCCGCGCCGCACAAACGAGCGGCAAGCTGCGCAACGACGACAGCACGCTCCTCATGCTCTCTCTTTTAGCCGACGCGTAACCCATGGACCGCTATCCCACGCCCGGCGATTACCAGGAAGCCCTGCAGGTACCCGAGGTGGCGTTCGTCGATGCTGATCTGCAGCTGGCTACGCCCGAGGTAAACACGCTCGGGCTGCCCCGTGCCATCACGGGGGCGTTTGCTGCGGTCTTCCCGATGCACCGGGAAAGCCAGCGCTGGGCGGTGAAGTGCTTCCTCACGGATGTGGAGGACCAGCGGACGCGCTATCAGGCCATCGCCACGCACCTCCAGGAGGCCGAGCTTCCGTACACCCTACCCTTCGACTACCAGCCGCAGGGCATCCGGGTTGAGGGCCGCGTATTACCGATCGTGAAGATGGCCTGGGCGCCGGGGGCTTCGCTCTATGCCTTTGTGGACGACCACCGCGACGACCCCGAGGTGCTGCGGACGCTCGCCGGTCGCTGGGCCGCGATGCTCCAGGAGCTTCGGGCCGCCAACGTCGCGCATGGCGACCTCCAACACGGCAATGTGTTGGTGTCGCGCCAGGAAGGCACGTTGCATCTGTATCTCGTAGATTACGACACCATGTGGGTGCCGGCGCTTCAGGGGCGAACGAGTCCGGAGGTGGGCCACCGCAACTACCAGCACCCCGACCGCAGCGAGCGGGATTTCGGGCCCTACCTTGACCACTTCGCGGGGCTTGCCATCTACACGGCGTTGCTTGCGTGTGCTGAGCGGCCGTCCCTCTGGCCGCGGTTCACCACGGGTGAGAACGTGCTGTTTCGGGCCAGTGACTTCTACGATCCGTCTCGATCGGCCCTGCTCGACGAACTCGAGGATCTCCAGACGCTGGGCGCGTTGCCGGATGTGCTGCGCACGGCCTGTTACCTGGAGCCGGAGGCCGTGCCGCCGTTGGAGGAGGTGCTGGCCGGGGAGACCGGGTCAGCGGTACGCGCAGGCGCCGGGCGCGCGCGTCGAACCCTCTCAGACACGCTGGAACGCGAGGCGCGCAGCCGTACGACGCGGAATGTCACCGCGCCATGGTTTCTGCCGGTCACCCTTGCGGTTGTGGCTGGGGCCATCGGACTTGCCTGGGCCCTTACGCCGTTGTTAGGCGTAGCGCTGGCTGTTTTTGGACTCGTGGCGCTCGGCGGGTGGGTGGCCTACGCCTTCCAGCGGCTCCCTTCTGAGAAGCGCCGGTGGCGCCTGCACCAGGAGCTGGCCTACTTCGACCGGCTGCTTGCCACTTACCGCGATGAGATTGCGCAGCTGCAAAACCAACGGGAGGACATCCTCGCGAGCGTGGCGGAGCGCCGGGCAGATGAATTGGCAGCGCGGCAGCACGAGGCGCTGTACGACACGCTCAAATACCACTTCATCGGTGAAGCGCGGCAGATCGAAGGTATCAGCCACAAAGTGATCGTACGCCTCAAAGCCGACGGCATCCGGACCGCCTACGATCTCTCGCCGGACCGGCTGCGCGGTCTCCATCACGTGGGGGATGAGAGCGCAGCGCGCCTCATGCTCTGGCGCCGCAGCCTCGAGGCGCAGTACGCCGAAGCCATCCCGGACGCACTCTCACCGGCGGAGGGGCGGCGGTTCGATCGGATGATCCAAAAGCGCGTCACGCATCTGGAGGAAGAAGTGCAGCGGCTACAGGATAAGCGCAGGGTGCAGCAGGAGGCTCGGGCGGAGGTAACGGACCGTCTGCGTTCCCATGGGGCGTACCCCTGGCACGCATTCGTGAAGCACTTGCTGCGCCTCGGGCCGCCCCCGCCGTCGGTGCGTGGACAACCGTCCCGGCCGACGGCGCCTCCCCCCGATGACACCCAAACGGAAGGGGGATCTGAGAAAAGCGGGACCGCCTCTGCTTCCGTCCCGGCCGCCAACGATCCCGATGCGCCGTGGTGGCAGCAGCACCGGCCGTCGTAGGGGAGGTGGTCTCCCGGATCAGTTTCCGAACAGATCGTCCAAATCGTCCAGTCCTTCCACCATGTCCTCCGGATGCTGGCGCACCAGCGATAGGATGGCCCCATGGGGCACGATCAGGTACACGCCCCCCTCAAACGTGAGCTCAATCGCCTCCTTCCGGAGGAAGAACGCGAAGTCCCCAGGTTTGGCCTGGAGCGGGAGATAGCGCACGGCCTCCCCGGATGACTGCGACCACGGCTCGCCCTCCGAATATTCAGGGTTTGGCATGATGTAGCCCGGGCCCACCCGTACCACCCGCCCGCTGCGCACTTTCTCCTTCTCGGTTACAGAGGCGGGGAGTACCAGGCCGGATTCCGTTTCCTGATCGCCCGTCTCTGGACGAATCAGTACACGGTCGCCTACCATGATCAGGTCGCTCATACCAAAGCGTAGCTTGTGTCGGAAAATCAAATGCGGCTTGTGGAACGCAGGTAGGCGGGTGGGTTCCAGGCCTTACGAGGACGTTTCGGATCGGACGGATGCCGTCTGGTCGGATCGAATGGGTACCGTCTGGCGAAAGCCCCGCGCTGGGTCGCGCAGGTCCCAGATCAGGTAGAGCGTGCCCAACACCGCGATCGTAAGGCAGAGCAGCAGGCGGGGAACGTCCCCAAAAAGGCCGTAGCCGATGCCGAAGAGCACGCTGTACACAACCGCGACGCCGGCCAGCCAGTCGAGGGCGAGGCGGCTCAGCCCGGTGTCTGCCGCCACGTCGGGGTGCCGCTGGGCCACGGTTCGCCATCCAACTCCGCCCGGGCGTGCTCGGCGGTAGAAGGCATCCAGCGTGCGGCGGGGCGTCGGCCGCGTCAGGAATGTGGCCGCCAGCCACAGCACCGTTGTGAAGCCCGTCACCGCAAACAGGTTGGTAGGGAAGGGGCTCTGCAGGCCGGGCACGGCGACGTCAAACCGGCCGAGCACCAGCGCGAAAGCCACCAGGGCGATGGGCGCGACGGTGGCCACGAGCTCGCTCCACGCGTTGATGCGCCACCAGTACCAGCGCAGGATCAGCACCAGCCCCAGGCCGGCAGAGGCCGTCAGGATCAGCCCCCATGCGCCGCTGATGGTATCGAGATGGGCCGTCACGCCCAGGCTAACCACCGCCACGGCAAACGTCAGGATGCGGGAGACGCGGACGTAGTAGCGCTCCGAGCCCTCCGGCTGCACGAATCGCCGCCAGAAGTCGTTCATCAGGTAGGAGACGCCCCAGTTCAGCTGCGTCGAGACTGTGCTCATGAAGGCCGCCAGAAACGCCGTGAAGAGCAAGCCCAGCATGCCCGCCGGCAGCACATCGCGCATGGCCAGTACGAAGCCCTCGCGCGTATCGGTGAGGTCAGGGTATAGGATGAGGGCGGCCAGTGCCACCAGAATCCACGGCCAGGGGCGCACGCAGTAATGGGCGATGGTAAACCAGAGCGTAGAGAATACCGCCTGCTGCTCATCGCGCGCGCTCATCATGCGTTGCGCAATATAGCCTCCGCCGCCCGGCTCGCTACCGGGGTACCAGCTGGCCCACCATTGTACGCCCAGGTACGCCACAAAGGAGGCCGTGGAGAGGGCGAGCACGGCTGCCCCCTCAGCGGCGGCGCCTACCGTGGGGAGCATGTTGAAGGTCTCATCTGGCAGCTGGGCGCGCAGGCCCGCGAGCCCGCCTACCGCCGGCTCGCGGAGGACAAAGTAGGCCAGCAGCACCGATCCAACCATGGCAATCACAAACTGCAGCACGTCGGTTACAGCCACGCCCCAGAGGCCAGAGAGGAGGGAGTACGCCGCCACCAGCAGCACCAGCCCGCCCACCACAACCAGCGCAGCGCTCACCGTGGTGCCGAGCACCGTGAACTCCGACTGCCCCCACACCGTGAGCTCCGGGAACAGCACGCGCAGCACCGTCTCCATGGCCAGCGACACCCAGCCAATGATGACGACGTTTAGCAGCAGGCCAAAATAAAGTGCCTTGATACCGCGCAGCCAGGCTGCGGCCGGACCGGCATAGCGCACCTCCACAAACTCCACGTCCGTCAGAATGCCGGTGCGGCGCCAGAGGCGGGCAAAGAAAAAGACCGTCAGCATGGCGCCCAGCGCCATATTCCACCACAGCCAGTTCCCGGCGATGCCGCTTTCCGCCACCAACTCCGTGACGGCCAGCGGCGTGTCTGCGGCAAACGTGGTGGCCACCATGCTCGTCCCTGCAATCCACCACGGCAGCTGCCGCCCGGCCAGGAAGAATTCCGTGGTGTCTTGCCCCGCACGGCGTGTAAAGTATAGTGCCAGCCCTGCAGCGATGGCCAAGTACGTGCCTACCAGTAGCCAGTCGAGGAGCGTGAAGGTCATAGGGGACCGTACGAGCGGGTAGATCAATTGAACATGTGGCAACCGCCGGACAGCATACGAAAATCTGAACCCTACAAAAAACAGCCGCCCTCACGAAAGAGGCCGGCTGCCTAACCCATCAGATATGCGGAGCGGAATGGCGCCCGGAGGCGCCTACATAAATTGGAAAAGTGCGAGGACGATCAAAGAAACGACGCCCGCTCCAACCGTCATCGCTTTGATCATCTGATCAACACGATAGCGCATAGAAGCGTAAGGCTTTCGGATGGTAGGGA
>CAYFRR010000045.1:17083-19236 GCA_964345505.1 uncultured Rhodothermales bacterium | reverse complement strand
GAAAGTGGTCCCCCGGTGCGAGGAGGCGATCAAACTCTCGTCAACCAGTCCCGCCACAACCGGCGGGTCGTAACGCCTCGATTGCTGCACGGGCGTGACGAACGGGCGACGGGGGCCGGTCGGATTAAGGCTGACTGACCGGCTGCCGCTGGGACCACCAGATGAGCCCGAGGCCCAGCAGTACCGCGGGAATACTCAACACCTGCCCCATATCCAATGGGCCAATGAGAGGCCCGGACACGGGCGCTTTGAAGAACTCCAGCAGGAAGCGAGCCGAGAAGATCAGCACCAGGAAAAGCCCGGAGAGCAGCCCATGCGGCGTATCCTTGCCGTACTTCGTGTAGGTCAGATAGAGGACAACGAAGATCAGCCCGTACGAGAGCGACTCGTAGAGCTGCACCGGATGCCGGGGAATGCTGTCGATCCGCTCAAACACAAACGCCCACGGGACCGACGCCGGCTCGCCCACCAGCTCGGAGTTGAAGACGTTGCCGATGCGGATAAACATGCCGGCCAGCGCCGTGGGGACAAACACGCGGTCGGCGACCCACAGAAACGGCTGTGCTGGGCGGGAACGACTGTACAGGTAGAACGCGATAATCAGCCCGATGCCCCCACCGTGGCTGGCCAGTCCGCCCTGGTGCACGTATAAGATTTCGATCGGGTTCAGGAAGTAATACTCCAGATTGTAGAACACGATGTGCCCCAGCCGCGCGCCGATGATGGCCCCACCCAGCATGTAAAACAGGAGCGGCTCCAGGTCCTCAATCGGTTTCCCTTCCCGGATAAACATACGCCGGACAATGAAATAGCCGATGAGAAACCCAAGTGCAAAGAGGAGACCGTACCAGCGGACCTGGACCGGACCAAAATCAAACAGGATCGGGCTGACGTCCCACTGAATCTGGGCAAGGAGGGGCATGAAGCAGGAGTCGATGGCGAACAATAACGACAGGCACTGTAGACCGACTCAGCGCCCGGCGGTTCAGTGCCATTGGCATTTGTCGGGACCTGGACCACCGGCGCTTGATGCCCGGACGATTTCGTGGTATCATCGCGATGGGTCTTTCCACTCATTCCTGCCGTCTGTATGGACGCCTCTGTTTCCGAGCTCCGTCACGATCCACTCACGGGCACCCCCGTGATCTGCGCGCCGCTGCGGGGCGAGCGCCCGCAAGCGTCGGCGCCCCTAACGGAGGCCGCCGAGGAGCTGTCGGCGGAAGCCGTACCGGGCTGTCCGTTTTGCCCGGGCCATGAGGCCATGCTTCCCGAGATCCTCTGGCAGCAGGACCGAAGCGCAGCTCCAGGCTGGCGCACACGGGCGGTGCCCAACAAGTACCCGGCGTTGCAGGCGGCGGCCAGCGAGGTCACGCCACCGGCGCACCCGCTCTACCAGGCGGCATCAGCGCATGGGCACCAGGAGGTGATCATCGATACACCGTACCATCATTATGGGCTGGTGCGCATGCCGCTGGTCGGCGTACGGTCGGTGGTGGAGACGTACCTGGCCCGGTACCGTGCCCTCCGCCAGCGGGACGGGTTGATCCCGTTTCTTTTTCGCAACCATGGCGCGGGGGCGGGGGCCTCGCTGGACCATCCGCACAGTCAGCTCATCGCCACCCCCTTCGCGCCGCCGCACGTCAAACGGGAAGAGGCCGGCGCCGAGGCGTGGCATCAGGCGCACGGGCAATGTGCCTACTGCGCGATGGTGGCGGAGGAGGTCAAGACGGAGGACCGCCTCATCGCCCAAAACGAGGCGTTCGTGGCCTTCGTGCCGTACGCGGCGCAGGTGCCCTATGAAACGTGGATCTGCCCACGCCGCCACGCGCCCGAGTTTGGGGCGACGACCACCGCCGAGGTTGCCGCGCTGGCGGCGCTCCTGCGCCATGTGGCGCGGGCGCTGCACGTGCACGTGGGCAACCCCGACTACAACCTGTTCATCCGGACCGCACTAACGTACCCCTGCGACGCCCCGCACCTGCACTGGACGCTCCGCATCCGCCCCCAGACCACTACAGCGGCGGGCTTTGAGGCGAGCACCGGCGTCCGCATTAACCCCTCGCGCCCCGAGGCTGACGCGGCGGTGCTGCGGGGGGAGGGGGGCGCGGAGTGAACCGCGTTGGCCCTGCCTCACGTGGCGCCTGCGTCGTCGA
>CAYFRR010000045.1:14961-16983 GCA_964345505.1 uncultured Rhodothermales bacterium | reverse complement strand
CGCGGTGCCATCGGCGTGGGCGCGGCGCACGAGGTCACCGTCGGGGTCGAGCACGCATACCGCAGGAACGGGCTGCACGGCAAGCCCCTTTTGCCGCCGGGCCTCCCGAAGCAGGTTTCCTGGTTGGAAGACGGAAGGGGCGCCGTGCGTCTTGGGGCGTATGAGCGGGGTCAAATCTTCGGGCATCGCGTGGAGAGGAATGTGCGTGGTGCCAAACGGATGGGCTCAGTAGTTAATGACCTTGTCGGCCGCAAGCGTCCACCGGGCGAGACTGCTCATCGAGCCGACCTCAGCGCCGTCGATTAGGTTACTTTCCTCGACGCCACGCGCTTTCATACACGTACCACAGAGATGGGTCGCCGCTCCGTTGCGGAGGACTATCGCGAGCATCCGCTCAATGTTGTAATAGCCGTCGGGCGTTGACTGCCCGGCGACGGCGCAGCCGATGCCATCGCCCATGAGGAAGATGTTGAGCTGGATGTCGTCGCGCTCTTTGTAGAGCGCTCGCGCAATACGCAGTCCGTTGTAGGCGGCTTCGGTGCCGTACGGCGCGTCGTTGATGATAATCAGGATGTTCATGGGCGATGTATATCTTAACGTATGGTTACGCGGGTCAGCAGTGCCAGGGGGCAGACCGATGCATGAGCAGCATTGCAGCGCACGCGGCATCGGCCCTCAGAAGAGATAGACGAACGCTGGACTGCCAGACTGATCGCACAGGTGGCTGGTGAAGGACGCGCCTCCATCATTTCATGACGGTATGTGTGCCAAGCGTGGGATGCGTTTCCTCCATGCGCCAGGCGGCATAGCCACCGGAGACAAACATGGCAAGGGCGGTGGCTACAAATGCCATTTCGAGTGAGGCGGCATCGACCATCAGACCGATAAACACGGCCCCTACGGCATAGCCCAGATCACGCCATAGGCGGTAGACGCCCAGTCCGGTGGAGCGCCACAGCGGGTGGGCGGCATCGCTGGCAACGGAGATGAGGTTGGGATAGTGCAGGGCCATGCCTACGCCGGAGAGGGCGGAGAGCGCGATCCACGCGGGGTAGCTATTGACGAACACCATGCCGAGTACGCCGGCTCCGGCAAGCAGCATGCCTGCTACAATGGGTGGTTTGCGTCCGATCTGGTCGCCGAGGCGTCCGGTGTAGACCTGCAGAAAGTAGGCAGCGCTGTGGGCGCCCACGACCACACCGACCTGGGCAGGATTGAGGCCCTGCGCCACAAGAAAAAGCGGAAAGGCGATCCAGACCAGCGTGTCCACGAAGTTCTCAACGTGCCCGGCCTGAGCCGCGGCAAAGAGCGTAGGGTCTCGGTAGGTGGCGCGCTTAACGATCGTCCAGAACGGCAGGGTCGCCTCGCCGCTATCTGCATCGTCCGCTGCGTTCTGGGAGGCTTCCGCTTTTGCATAGGGCAGCGTCTCTTCTATGAAGAAGAGCGCGATAAGCATCCCGATAATAATGACAAGCAGGAGCAGATAGAAGGGCTCTGGGCGCAGGCTGTAGGCCGACGCGATGACGCCGGTGAGCCACGCGCCTACAGCGACACCGGTGTATCCGAAGGCCTCGTCGATGCCGACGGCCAGTCCGCGCTCGGATGGCTTGGCCAGTTCGATCTTCGACACCATGCTCATGCTCCACGCCACCCCCTGGTTCACACCCAGGAGCACGTTGCCTGTGGCCACCCACCACCAGCTGGGCGCATACATCAGAATGAACGGGATCGGTAGCGCAACGAGCCACCCGGTGATCAGCACGGGGCGCCGTCCGTAGATATCGGCCCATTTACCAGCGTACAGGTTTAGTATGGCCTTGACAATACCGAAGCTCACGACAAACGACCCGATGACCAGCACGGAGCTGATGCCGAATAGCTCCTCGCCCATAATCGGCACGATGGTGCGCTCGGTGCCCATGGTAAGGCCCACGGCAAACACCGTGACGACTTGAAGCAAAAACTGGGGCAGGTTGCTGCGAATGCCTTGCGTGTGCGCCATCGGGGACTGTGGTGCGTTTG
>CAYFRR010000045.1:0-14861 GCA_964345505.1 uncultured Rhodothermales bacterium | reverse complement strand
GGCAGGTTGCTGCGAATGCCTTGCGTGTGCGCCATCGGGGACTGTGGTGCGTTTGGAAATTAATGTTTTTTGTGAGGTCACGTCTTTATAAGGTCACGTCCATCGTGCGCTCGGTCTGGTAACAGCACACAGGAGGGGCAGATCGGGCACAATGGTTAGGCCGCCCGGAGCGTCCGCCTGAGAGAGACGTGCGTGATGTGCGCGAACTACGCGGGCTTGATGCCGCACATAACCACGAAGCCGCCCGCGCCAAAGTCCCTGCGGACCGGGTCTGGCGTTTCCATGGCGCTCGGATCGTCCGTGAAGAGCGTCTGCCGCGCAGCGATCTGTCCGAATCCAGCGGTTTCCAACAGGGCACGCACGCCCCGTGGCCGGTGAAAAGAGGCGTCCTCATAGAACGTGCGGTCGGAGCGCGTGTATCGCTGACCGAGGGGGTGTCCGCCATCAACAAATCCGACCACAAACGTTCCCCCTGGCCGAAGCACACGGTAGGCTTCGCGAAAGGCCTGCGCAGGGGCATTGAGGTAGCAGAGTGTAGTGGTCATCAGTGCCTTGTCAAAGTGGGCGTCGGGATAAGGCAGCGCCTCGGCTACGCCGTCTTTCACCGTGATTCCGCGCTCCCGGGCGCGGTCGCGCATCTCGGGCGAGGGGTCGACGCCGTGCTGGATCCCAAGCGGTGCGGCAAAGCGTCCGGTGCCGACGCCGATCTCCAGGCCACGTCCAGCGCTTGGCAGTAGCTCTTGGAAGGCACCCAGTTCGGATGCGTATGCCGCTTCGTTGCGGTCAAACCAGGTGTCGTAGCGATCCGGATAGGTGTCGAATGGAGCCGTCTTTGCCATAGCGCTACTTCGTCTGTTGAGCAGTTTCTTGGGATGTAAGCTACACCTCGCCGTCTTCTCTAAGCCGGATCGTATCACGCGCTCTTGCGGCCACGTTCGGCGGTTTCAGCGGCGCCCACAGCATACCCATGACCTGCTGCTCTTCGTCATCGTCCCATCCGTCAAGGCCGAACGCCAGCGTTGACGGATCGTCGCGCAGGCGGAACGAGCGCCCTATGCGATCCCAGAACGAAAAGAGGGCACTGTAATTTGAGTTGGTTTCCGGTTGCCAGCGCGAGTGGTGGACTTTGTGCATGTTCGGCGTGACGATCACCGCGCGCAGGGCCCGATCCACCCGATCCGGAAGTCGAATGTTAGCGTGGTGAAACTGAACAACGGCAAACATCACCGTCTCGTAGAGCACAAGCTCCCAGAGGTACACGCCGAAAAGTACAATGATGCCAACCCGGAGAACCGAGGAGATGGCGATTTCGCCCACGTGGAAACGGCTGGCCGTGGTGACGTCCATGGTAGGATCGTGGTGATGCACCCGGTGAAAGCGCCAGAGAAACGGGATGCTGTGGTTAACACGGTGCCAGCCATACATCCAGGCATCGAGGAGTAGGACGGCACCAAGCGCGTGCGCCCACAGGGGCACCCCGAGCGCGCTTTCCAGCCAGTGAAGCAGCCCCAGGCCCTGCTGGTCGGCCCAGATGGCTGCAGCACCCCACAGCCCGACAAATACAAAGGAAACGACGATGGCGTTAAGCCCGCCGAGCAGTAGATTGCGCAGCGCGTGTTTGCCACGTGCGTTGGGGCCCTTTCGAAAGAAGTCGAAGAACGGATACGCATGCTCCCAGAGCAGCAGCAGCGCCAGCCCCACGAGCATGGCGATCGTCTGGGTTTGTTGCAGCGCATCGAGCAAAGCAGCCATAATGGTTCAGGAGAGGGATCACTGGGCGATGAAAGAAGAATCGGCATTCACGCGGTCGCTTCGACGGGCAGACCCGCGGCTTTCCAGTCGGGGAAGCCCACGTCGAGTCGCCGTGCAGCGATGCCACGGGCGCGAAGCCTTTCGACGGCCTCATCGGCGAAGACACAGTAGGGCCCGCGGCAGTACGCCACGACGTCCGCGTCCTCCGGAAGCTCATCGAGCCGAGCCTCCAACTCGTCGATCGGGAGGGATCGGGCGCCAGCAATGTGGCCGTGGCGGTATTCGTCGGCCGGCCGGACGTCGAGCACAATCACCTCCTCACCCTTCATGCGCGTGCGGAGGGAGGCCACGTCGATCGGCTGCAGGGCGTTGGGTGCGCTCCGGTAATCAGAAACAAGCTGGTTGATTTCAGCCAGCCGTGACGTTCCCACCGACCGCATGGTCTGAAACAGGTGGAAGACGTCGTCCCCCGCCAGGCTGTAATACACCTGCGTCCCGTTCTTCTCGCGACTGACAAGGCGCGCACGCCACAACCGCTGCAGGTGCTGTGATGCGTTGGCCACCGACAGGGCCGTCTCCGCCGCCAGCGCCTCGACAGGGCGCGGCCCCTGGGCGAGCACGTCCAGCAGCTCCAGCCGGTGCGCGTTGGCCAAGGCTTTCCCAACCTGACTCAACTGCGCGTACACCGCATCCTTAAACGCTCGCTTGCCTTGACTCTTCATTATTCAATAGATTAATTGAATATATGTCCCTGTCAGAAGGGTATCGTCCCCCACGGGTTCCATGGCTCCTTTCCCTGGCTTTCTTCATTTGCCGAATACCGGTGTTGGGCTGCTGCGCAGGCGGTGCGCATGAGGCACCGTGCGTCAGGCCGCTGCCTGCGCCTCCGCCTCGGCTACCGCCCGGATAACGTCCACGACGCTGTCGGGCGTTACGGAGATCGAATCTATGCCCTCCGCTACAAGGAACGCCGCGAAGTCGGGATGATCGCTCGGCGCCTGGCCGCACAGCCCGACGGGCCGGTCGGCGGCATGCGCGCGCTCAATGACGTCGGTGATCATCTGCTTGACGGAAGATTGCCGCTCATCGAAGAGGTCAGCCAGGCGCTCGGCGTCCCGGTCGATGCCGAGCACGAGCTGGGTGAGGTCGTTGGAGCCGATCGAGAACCCATCAAACCGCTCCGCAAAATCGCGGGCCTGGATGATGTTCGACGGCAGCTCGGCCATCACGTAGACCTCCAGGTCATGCGTTCCCTGAACGAGCCCTTCGTCAGCCATCACCGAAAGCACCTTGTCGGCCTCTTCAGGAGTGCGGCAGAAAGGAATCATCACCACCACGTTCGTAAAGCCCATCTCCTCACGGGCCCGCCGGATCGCTGCGCACTCAAGCGCAAAGCCCGCCCGGTACTCCTCATGGTAATACCGTGAAGCGCCTCGCCACCCGAGCATCGGATTGTCCTCTGCCGGTTCGAATGCCTCCCCGCCAATCAGGTCTGCGTATTCGTTCGTCTTGAAGTCGCTCGTGCGCACGATGACCGGTTCCGGGTACTGAGATGCCGCAATCGTGGCGATGCCGCGTGCCATCCGGTCGACGAAGTATTCGCGCTTGTCGCTGAAACCCCGGGTGAGCGTCTCGATCTCGTCCCGCACGGCGTCATCCTCCAGGTCATCAAACCGCACCAGCGCCATGGGGTGGATCTGAATGATGTTGTTGACGATGTACTCGATCCGCGCAAGCCCCACGCCGCGCACAGGCAAGCGCCACCACCGGAGGGCACCCGCCGGGCTGGCAATGTTTAGCATGATGCGCGTCTCCACGCTCGGCAGCTCCTCCAGGTCGGCTTCGCGCACCTCGAAGTCCAGCGCGCCCTCATACACGTAGCCCTCATCGCCCTCGGCGCAGGACAGCGTGACCTCCTGCTCGTCGTCCAATACCGCTGTGGCGTTGCCCGTGCCGACGACCGCCGGGATACCCAGCTCGCGGCTTACAATCGCGGCGTGCGAGGTGCGCCCGCCGTGGTCGGTGACAATGCCGCTGGCTTTTTTCATGATCGGGCCCCAGTCGGGGTCTGTCATCGACGTCACCAGGACGCGGCCCTCTTCGAACGTATCGATGTCATCGACGCTCTTGATCACGCTGGTGTGCCCGGTGGCAATGGACTGGCCAATGCTGAGACCGGTCACGAGCCGCTCACCTGACGCCTGGAGTTGGTACGATTTGATGGTGCTTTCGCCCGCGCGTGACTGCACGGTCTCCGGCCGCGCCTGCAAAATGAAGAGCTCTTCGCTCTCGCCATCGCGCGCCCACTCGATGTCCATCGGCCGGTCGTAGTGCGCCTCAATGAGGACCCCCCATCGCGCCAGCTGCAGCGTTTCGTCGTCTGTAAGTACAAAAGCGGCTTGCTCCTCGTCGGTGGTGGGCACCGTGCGCGTGGGGGCTTCCGCATCGTCGGTGAAGACCATTTTCTCCTGTTGCGTACCGCGCTGCTTCCCGATGATCGGGGTCAGGCCCTCATCCTCCAGCAACGGCTTGTACACCATGTATTGGTCTGGGGTGATGGAGCCTTTCACGACGGGCTCGCCGAGGCCCCATCCGGCGTCGATGACCGCGACATCCGGAAAGCCGGTCTCGGTGTCAATCGTGAACATCACGCCGGCCTTATCGGCACGGACCATCTTCTGTACGCCCGCAGACAGGGCAACCTCCAGATGGTCGAATCCGTGGTTCACCCGGTAACTGATGGCTCGGTCGGTGAACAGCGAGGCGTAGCACTTGCGGCAGGCCTCCAAGACGTCGTCTACTCCACGAATGTTGAGGTAGGTCTCCTGCTGCCCGGCAAAGCTGGCCTCCGGCAGATCCTCGGCCGTGGCACTGCTGCGCACCGCTACGTCCACCGCCTCGGCCTCATAGGCCTCGCATAGCTCCTCGTAGGCCGCGCGAATAGCGGCGTCTATGGCATCCGGAAACTCGCCTGCACGAATGAGCTGGCGTATAGCCTGGCCGGCATCAGCGAGAGACTGCTCGTCTTTGTCCCAGCGGGCAAGCTCCTCGCGAATAGGCGTTTTCAGTTCGTTGGCTTCGATGAACGCCCAGTAGGCATCCGACGTGGTGGCAAACCCCCCGGGCACCCGCACGCCTTGCGCTTGCAGATTCTTAATCATCTCGCCCAGGGAAGCATTTTTGCCCCCTACCAGGCCAACGTCGTCGTTGGTGAGCGCGTCAAGCGAGCGCGTGTAGTGCGGGGCCTTGTCGGGTGGTGTGCTCATGGCTTACGCGTGATGTGTGAAGGGTAGAAGAGCCGCTGGGCGGGTGCTGCGATTGGACGCTGCAATGGTATCTTTTCCCAACGCGCATACTGAGCGTCTCATGTCTCAGATGAAATAAGCTGCGTCGGGGATACAGGTTCTGATAGATGGAATCGGCACAGCACATCGCACCCTGCCTAAAAGTAGACAGGAGGCCCGGCGTCCTCTGACGGGGGGAGCCCCCAACGTGTGTAGGGCTTCCTATTACAGTGCACGTGTTCCAGTGCGCGTGTAGGCTGTGCGGCAACAGGACCCGTTGCGGCGGACCGTTGCCCGACGTGCGGTGGCGCTTCCAAGTGTCTGCAAGACCCCTCCGCAGCCACCGCACCGCGCCTGCCTTCGGCACTGTGGACGCTTACATGCTGCTCGATAACTATTCATCTTTCTCTGGTGACAAACGACCCGCCTCCGGCCGCATCATCTGCACATAGGCCCTCGAATGTGCTTGAGGTGCCCTGCTCCCGTTTTTGTTTGGGAAGATCTGAGTCCGATACGATGTCGTCAAGTTTCCCAATTAGGCTCGTCTCCTCTTGGATCCAACCGGCCGTGTGGGATCGGGCGCGTCGCATGTGAGGGTGACCGTCGTTGCGTGTGCATTGGTACGGGAGCATCTGCGCAAGATAAAAAATCTGTGCTTCGTCTTGATGACCGCCTACACCTGAGGATTATTGCTGTACGACGAAACGTTCTGGCAAGGCCGTGAAGTCAGGTTCACTCTAAATAGTGCTGAGAGGTGTTCTGTGGTGAGTGCCGTGGGATAGTATCCGGTGTCGCGTGAGTCATTGCTTCGGGGTACACTGACTGGTTTTCCCCGGGCCTAAAGAGCCATATGCCTGCGCGACCAGGCATTGTCGTGGCGTACCTTTCCCAACGAGACGCTACATAATTTCAGCAAATTCGCATCGGAGGTGGACGGGATGAATGAGGCACGTCGGCGCAATACAGAGCGTAATCGCACTACGGTACAGGTGGCGGTGTATGGTTTGGATGGCACGCTGCACGATCAAGAGGCTCGAGTGCTGCTTACGAGAGAAAAAGAGGAAACCTTGCTGAAACGATCCAGCGGCGCCCTCCTGTATGAGGGGCGGGTACCCCCGGGCAGGTATCGCTTAGAGGTTACCTCGGAAAGTCTCGTGGCGCCCCCACGAACTGTTGAGGTGGGCCCGCAAGGCAAGACCACGTCTGTGTACTTGGGAGAAAAAGGGTGGCCCTTTTATCGACTCGGGGAGCATACCGTGCCCTTTCCTCCGCCAGAACGGAAGCTGGCGGTAGCGTTTCCTCTTCGGTCCCCGGATCGAGAGACAGCAGAGAAACTGACGCAGGCGATAGTGGAACGACTGCCTTTGGAACCCTACCCCGCCTTTGGTGACGAAAAGCAGACAGCGCCCGATAGTTTTATGACTGCTGAGGGAGCGGTATGGCTATTTCGCTTCACCGAAGAAGACAGTCCGGAAGCGCGGCGTGAGGCTGCCGACGAGATTCGTCGTCTGATTGACGAGGAGGTCCGCGTGGGCATACCTGTTGATCTACATGAGGGCCAGGTTAAGGTAATCGATAACCAGTTTGTCGTGCGCTTCCGGGATGAGGTGAGCGCCGAGGCGATCGAGCGCCTCATTAGAAAGACAGACGGACGCATCCTGAGACGCTTTCGGCAATCCCCGAGCGCTCGGCTGGTGGAGTTCCCCCCGGGCGACTACAGTCAACACCTGGAGACGATCGAGTCATGGTATGAGCAAGATGTGATCGTCTACGGCGAGCCCGACATCATGGCGGAAATTGTCGATGATGTCTTTCCTGATGATGCCCCAAACGACCCGACGTATGCCAATCAAAACAACCTGACCCTACAGCAGGTGGACGTGGCGTGGCGCATTCTGAATGCGGTCGACCCTAATCGGACGTTGGGCGGCCCGGGCGTGTACGTCGCCACGTTGGATCGGGGCATCGACCTTGACCACCCCGACATTGGTGGTACGCTCACCGACGGGACGAACCAAATTGCCCGCTGCTATGACTTTTCAGGGCTACGGGAGTGCACCGTGTCAGGCTATGCCCCAGACACCGATCATGGGATGGGCGTCTACGGCATTATCGCAGCCCTGACAGATAACAATGAGGACGTAGCAGGCATCGCTCCTAACACACATCAGATTGGTATGGAGCGGCCCAGCCTGACCTCGGCCAACTATCCCGATGTGCTGCTGTGGGCAGCAGGGTTCACAACAAACAATGGCAGCAGTGGATGGCCTGCCGAGCCCTTGAGCCCAGGGGCGGACATTATCAGTTGTTCGCACGGGAGCAATAACCTTGCGCTTTCGGGCATCATGGACGACACGTTTCAGGAACTGGCCACCAACGGGCGAGGGGGCTTAGGCACGCTGGTGATTTACTCGGCGGGTAACAGCAACACGCTGATTACGGGCTTCCGGACGTGGGCAGCCCATCCAAACACCATGGCTATTGCCAACTCGGCGCAGCCAGACGGTGGCGGGGTAGAGCGGAAAGTTAACTCATCCAACTTCGGCCCTGAGATCGATATTTGTGCACAGGGTGCAGGAGCACCGTCGCTTGACGCGTCGGGCGGCGAGCAGACGTTTGGCGGCACCTCGGCAGCGGCGCCTACGGTGGCCGGCATTGCGGCACTGATGCTCTCCGTTGATTCTACGATGACGTGGGTGGATCTGCGCGACACATTGCGCGACACGGCAGTGCAAATCGATGCTACCAACACCGACCCTGTGGGCCAGTGGGTAGGAGGCTTTAGTCAGTGGTATGGCTTTGGTCGCGTCAATGCGGCGAGCGCAGTCTGTGGTGTGGAGCCCTCGGTGACGCTGCAGACGCTCAGTCTCACCTTTAACGACATTCCCGAAGGCGAAACCACCGTACGGGCGGCTGTCTTCTCCGTAACGTCCTGCCAGCCGGTAACGCTGGAGATTGTAAGCGGGCCGGGTGCGGACTTCGACACGCCCCTGGGGACCTCCGATGCGTTGGGTCCAGCAGGTGATGCTACGCCACGCGAAGGGCGTATCTGGATCGGCTACACAGGCACAGTGGATGGCGATACGGCCAGCGGGAGCGTCACCATCCGATGGGTGGAGACAGGGCAGGAGTGGACCGTGCCGATCACCGCCAACACCGTGAGTCGCCCGACGGTGGCGATAGAACTGGTGTTGGACAAATCGGGCAGCATGAACTTCAGCTCAGGCATCGCAGCCCTGCCAATGCGTGTGGACGTGCTGAAGTCCGCCGTGCCCCCGCTGCTGGAGGTGATTCATGAAGACAACGCGCTCGGTGTTGTTAGCTTCGACGAAGACGCACACGATGTGATGCCGATTACGGTGGTGGGGCCCCCGGTCTTTGGGGCTGGTCGCGCAGCTGCCAAGATTGCAGTAGACGGGCATACGCCCAATCCCTCGGGCCTGACGGCTATCGGCGATGGTGTAGAGCGTGCCCATAATCACTTGGCTACCGAGACGGGCTTTGACATCAAGGCGATGATCGTCCTCACTGATGGACACGAGACCGCCGCCCAGTATATTGCGGACATCGACCACCTCATCAACGAGCGGGTGTACGCCATCGGCTTAGGAACAGCCGAAACCATTCAACCCGCAGCCCTCTCCGCGCTCACCAATGCAACGAACGGCTACCTTCTCCTCACCGGAGACCTCGCAGGTACGGACTACTTCTTGCTCGCCAAGTACTATCTGCAGATCCTTGCTGGGGTCACCAATGAGGACATTGTGCTCGACCCGCAGGGCTTCATCGCACCTGGACAGACGCACCGCGTGCCCTTCCGATTGAACGAGGCGGATATCAGCAGCGATGTGATCTTGCTCAGCCCGGCCCCGCAGGCCGTGCGGTTCGCGATCGAGACGCCAGATGGAGACCTGATCAGTCCGGGAGTTGCCTCGGGGTTGCCCGGAGCATCGTTCGCAGCAGGCAGCGACGTCAGTTACTACCGTCTCACCCTGCCCGTGCCGATGGGTGCCGGTGCGGCGGCGGGCGAGTGGCATGCGATCCTGAAAGTAGACGAGAAGTACTTCCAGCGCTACCTGAATGAAGTGGAGGAGGTATCACCAGAGCTGTACAAACAAGTCTCAACCCACGGTGTGCGGTACAGCCTGAATGTACACGCCTACTCGAACTTGAGGCTGCGTGTCACGCTTTCACAAGACAGCCTGGAGCCAGGAGCTACCCTCTCCATACGTGCAGTCCTGACCGAGTATGGCCTGCCCGTAGAGGGTCGGGCACAGGTGCAGGCAGAACTCATAAGGCCGGATGGTACGCAGACGACGATACTGCTTCCCGAAGTGGAACCCGGCATATACGAAGCTGCGACGGTAGCCACCGCGACGGGCACATATCGCTTCCGTGTGTACGCGCATGGGACGACGCTGCGCGGGCGGTCCTTTACACGCGAGCAGCTCGTCACTGGAGGCGTGTGGCAGGGAGGCGATGCCCCTTTGCCCTCCTCAAAGGAAGACCGTGAAAGCCGCAGACGTCTGTGCGAGCTCCTGCTTTGCCTGCTGGGCCGAGGTACACTGTCCAAAGAGGCAGAGTCTCAGCTACGTGCGCGAGGGATACATGTAGACCGCCTCCGGCGATGCATACGACACCACTGTCGGGAGACACCAGGGCGCGCTGCGTCGGATGTGACGACGGTTGACCTTTCGCGTGCAGAACGGGATCTGCTGCAACAACCCGAAGCTCGAGTCCTATTCGAGAGACTCGCTGACATGATCGAGACTACCGCGTAGGCGCTATCCAGCGAGATGCGCGCATGCAGCACCAGACCATACGTGTGGCCGTCTTGTGCACGTGAGGATGTTTCGGCTCAGATCCTGCCCTTGAACGTCTCCCGCACGCGTGTTGTCGTACGTTTAAAAACGCCCTGTACGATTGTGCAGGGCGTTTTTAACATTTCAAGGCCGTGATCTCAGTTCGTTATGGCACCCACGCCCGCCAGGGCCGCATAGCACGGCTCCTTGTGCGACGTAAATGATTGAACGGGTGCATCCCCTTTAACGACCGATGCGATACCCTGCGGGCGCAAGCGAAATAGGTATCGCTGAGCTGTTACACGATTCGCGTTGCGTATGTACTCTGGTCTTCTTTACTTAGCGCCCGTATTGATCCAGCCGCCTTCTCCAAGGGTGCGCCCTCGTGCAAAGGACGGGTTGCGCTAACCGTGTGCTCCAGCCCTTGCCTGACCGCCGTTCATCTACGCCCATGCTCATGCGCTATCGCTACTCGTTCATCGGACTACTCATCGCCTGCCTGTCGCTCTGGGGCGCGACCTCTGCGTCGGCCCAGCAAGTAGACTACACCCTCTCGGGGGAGGTTACAGACGGAGAAACCGGCGGCCCGCTTCCCGGCGCCAATGTAAGCATCCGGGGCACGCGGTTTGGCAGCATTAGCAGCCCTGAGGGGACCTTCTCTTTCACGGCGCGCCTTGTGCCGGGGACGTATGAGATCCGGTACACCTTCGTCGGCTTTCGTACGGAAACGCAGACGGTGACGCTCGGCGACGAGGAGAGGGTGACGCTGGAGCCTGTGGAAATGAGGCCGGATGTTCTCGGCATTGATGAGGTCGTGGTGACCGGCACGGGGCTACCCACCGAGCGCCGCGAGCTTGGCAATGCCATCGCCACGGTGGACGCGCAGGACCTCGAAGATTCCCCCAGCATCTCGCTTGACCGTGCGCTTCAGGGGCGCGTTGCGGGAGCGCAAGTTCAGCAGAACTCGGGCAACCCGGCTGGCGGGATCTCCGTCCGGCTGCGGGGTACCAGCACGGTGCTCGGCGACGCCCAGCCGCTCTATATCATCGATGGCGTCATCATCAACAACGACTCGCCGGAGCTGCTTTTGCTGGGTGGAGGCGCACAGAATCGGCTGGTTGACATCAATCCGCAGGATATCGAGCGGATCGAGGTCGTCAAGGGCGCAGCGGCCGCCGCCCTGTACGGCTCGCGCGCCAACAATGGGGTCATTGAGATTTTTACCAAGCGCGGTCAGCAGGGCGCGCCGCGTGTATCGTTCGCTACGCGGGTGCAGACAGAGGCGGTGCGGCGCACGCTGGACGTCAACATGGCACGCAATGACGACGGGCAATTTATCGACAATGCCGGGAACGTGCTGCCGGCAGACGAGGGCCGATTCGACTTCCAAGACTTCATCTTCCAGCGGGCCTGGGGGACGGAGCAGAACCTGTCCGTCTCGGGCGGTAGCGAAACCACCACCTATGCCCTTTCCGGCGCACACTTTGTCAACCAAGGAATCGTGGACGGCAACGACTTTCGTCGGCTGAATGCGCGGGTGCGGGTGGAGCAGCAGCTGACAGATTGGGCTGTCCTCTCCAGCAGCGCCAGTTTTGCCCAGAGCACCACCGCCGACATCCCTAACGGAGGCCTGAACTCCAACTACGGCGCCCTGACTGGTTTCATCTTTGGGCCCAACACCTTCGACCCGCGTCCCAATGAGCTGGGGCAGTTCCCTGATGAGGGGATCCTTGCCAACCCGCTGGAGGTGCAGCGCCGGTACGACTTCGACCAGAGCACCAACCGCTTCATCGGGAGCGCACAGCTCGACCTCACCCCGACGGACAACCTCTCCATCAATTACGTGCTGGGGCTGGACCAGAGCGACCAGGAAGCGACGGCGTTCATTCCGCGCGGGACCTCCGCGCCCGGGTTGGGTGAAGGCTTCTCCCGCCGGGCTGAGCGCAGTGTGCTGCAGGTCAATAACAACCTGAACGTTCAGTACGAAACGGCGCTGTCGTCACGCATCGCGTCGACAACCCTGCTGGGGGGCACGCTTCAATACGATGAGACCGACGTTTTCAGCGCGGAGTCGCAAACGCTCTCGCCGGTTTCGCAGGTGGTGCAGAGTGGGACCACCTCTCGCGTGTTCGGGGAGACCCGAGCCGAGCGCGCCATTGCCGGGGTCTTTATTCAGCAGAAGCTGGGTGTAGTAGATCGGCTCTTCTTAACCGGCGCCCTTCGGATGGACGCGTCCTCCGTGTTTGGCGTCGACGAGCGCCTGCAGTTCTATCCCAAGGCCAGCGCCGCCTACGTCGTTTCCGATGAGGCCTTCTGGCAGAACAGCAGCCTCGGCCGTACGGTCGGGCATTTTAAGCTCCGCTCGTCCATCGGGTGGTCGGGAGGCCTCACCGCGATTGGCCCCTTCGACCGGTTCACCAACTTTAGCCCGCAGTCCTACATTGGCCAGCCGGGGCTTCAGCCCTCGGCGCAGCTGGGCGCCCTCAATGTCCGCCCCGAGCGGCAGCGCGAGATTGAGGTCGGGGTTGATGCTGGCCTCTTCGACCGGCGGCTGTCCATAGAAGCTACGTATTACACCCAGAATACCACCGACCTCCTGCTCAACCGATCGGTGGCGCCGACGACGGGTTTCCTGAACCGGCTTCAAAACATTGGTACCCTGCGAAATGATGGGTTCGAGCTGATGGTTACGGCCGTCCCGCTCAACCAGGAGCGTCTGCGCTGGACCTCCTCCTTCATCTTCAACACCAACAGCAACGAAGTGAGCGGGATTGAGGAGGACGTGCTCATCTTCCCCAACTCCTTTGGGCTGACGGGGGCGGTCAATGGAGAGTCGATTGGGGTCTTCTTTGGATCGGCGTTCGAACGCGATGAAAGCGGCAACGTCCTCGACCAGAATGGCAACATTCTCGACCGCGATAGCGATGGATTGTACCGCCTGCGGACGGGTGCCCCGCAGGAGGCGGGCGATGGCGTCCCGGCGCGGGCTGCGGAGAATCAGATCATTGGGGACCCGACGCCAGACTTCACCGCCTCGTGGACCAACGAGTTTGTGATTGCGAAGAACCTACGCCTACGTGCACAAATTGACGCGGTGTACGGCCAAGACGTGTTCAACTTCACGCGACGCCTGGCCGCCTTGTTCGTGTTCGGCACCCTGGAGGACTACGAGCGCGAGCTCGAAGGTGATCTGCCGTCCGGGTACACGGGCACCACCTTCAACATCTTCGAGCACTGGGTTGAAGATGGCTCGTTCATCAAGCTGCGTGAACTCTCCCTGTCTTACACGCTCTTCCCGACGCAGCTCCCCGTCGAGAGCATCCGCCTGAACCTCGCGGCGCGCAATCTCTTCTCGATTGACAGTTACAGCGGCTACGACCCCGAGGTCAACGTGGGCGGGCAGCGCACCACCACACGCAACTTCGACTTCGTGGAGGTGCCCATTCCGCGCAGTTTCTCCCTTGGGGCCACGCTTAACTTTTAGCGCCGCCCGGCAGGATCGCACGCCCCTACGACGCTTTCGCGACTTATCGAATACGTATCATGCGCTTGGCCCTATCCGCACGCCCTCTGCTTTGCATTACCACACTGCTCCTGCTGGTGCTTTCTGGATGTGAGTTTGACATCACCAACCCGAACAATCCCTCAGAAGAGCAGGTGCTCACCACGACCGAGGGCGTTGAGGCCCTGACGGTTGGCATGCAGGAGTATTATGCCACGACGGCCCTGCAGGCCAACATCCTGAACACGGGCATCACGAGCCGGGAGGTAGCCGTCACGACGACCTTTGCGAACCTGATCAACCTGGAAGCTGGGGGGGAGGACCTGCCGAACACCAATGCGAATGTGCTGCAGTCGTGGTCGCGCAACTACCGGGTGGTTGGCATGGCTGAGGAAATCATCCGCAATGCGCCCGACCTTCCGTTTGAGGAGGCGAGGCTTAGCGGTATAATCGCCACGGCGCATCTTTTTAAGGCGATGGCGCTCGGCAACATTGCGCAGACCTTTGAGCAGGGCGTGCTGACGGTAGACCGCACCAGCGATGCTTCCTTCGTGCCGCGGGTCGAGCTTTTTGAAGAGGCTATTCGTCTGCTGGAGGACGCTGTGGATCTGGTGGAGGCGACACCCCCGTCTGATGCCTTTCGTAGCAGCGTGCTCGCTCCAGGTATAGATCTCGAAAACACGCTCCAGGCCTATCGCGCACGCTATCATCTTTTTGCAGGCAACTACGGGCCCGCCCTGAGCGCTGCTGATGCGGTGGATGCGGCAGCAACCTCGACCTTCCCATACGATGACCTGAGTCAAAATCCGGTGTACGTGCAGATCGTCCAGTCTGAGGCCTTTGCACCGCGGAACCGCTTTGGCTCGCTGCTGACAGAAGCAGGCGACCAACGCATTGACTTTTACACCAGCCCGCCGGTCGACACGACGGATAACGATGTTGAGGTGGTCGCTGTGGATGGCTTCTTCGCGTCGTCCACCGCCTCGATCCCCCTGTACGTTCCTGGCGAGATGAACCTGATTCGGGCGGAGGCGATCGTGCGTAGCGGGGGCAACCTGGGGGATGCTGTGGCAGCGATCGACGCGGTGCGGACCAAGACCGCTGCGGAGGATCCCTTCGGATTGGGCGCCGGACTGGGAGCCTACGCTGGGGACGTCACCGAGGCTGCGCTTCTTGAAGAGGTCTGGCGCCAACGACGCGCTGAGCTGTTTCTGCAGGGGCTGGGGCTTGAGGACAGCCGCCGCCTCGGCCCCAGTGCGCCCGACCCCGCCGACCCGTTTGCGCGCAACCGCAACTTCTACCCCTATCCGCAGCAGGAGCGTGATAACAACCCCAACGTGCCCGCCGACCCGTCGATTTAGCCAGGGGCAGCGGGCCCTCTGCTTGCCAGCACCCGCGCGCATCCGTTGGGCGCCCTATCGCTTTGATTCATCCGCCTTCTTCGTGCTACCGTTCTCCTCGGAGGCCTCGGCCGGTGAAGCCGCACGGCCCATCCCGTGAGGGCTGGTATGCTCTTCGCCA
>CAYFRR010000044.1:16244-19238 GCA_964345505.1 uncultured Rhodothermales bacterium | reverse complement strand
CGCCTGATTTCATCTTCGAGGCCGACGACCGCTTGGTGTTCATCGCACCGGCGTTGGAGACTACCGGTCCTGTGCAGCCTATCCCTCCGGCCTCGCGTGACGCGTTGTTGGCGCCCGAGGATGCCCCGACCCCCGGACCGCCGGAAGCGTCGGCGCCAAGGACCCGGCGCATCCTGTGCCTGGGCTGGAGCCCGCGGGTGGAGCCCCTGCTCCGGGAGTACGGCGGGTACACGCAGGAGGCGTTCGCCATCACCGTGGTCTCTACCCTCTCAGCCCGCCAGCGGGAGGCCCAGTTGGCAACAGATGGCTGGCGCAACCGCGTCCAGCTCACGCAGGTGGAAGGCGACTACACGCAGCAGGCCGTCCTGCGGGCGGTAGCCCCAGAGACGTTCGACACGATTCTTTTCATCGGAAGCGGTCGGCTCCGGTCGGGCGAGGAAACGGATGCCCGTACCTTGCTGGGATACATGCTGCTTCAAAAGTACCTGACGGCGGCGGCTTCTGCCCCGACCGTGGTTGTAGAACTCACCGATCCCCATAACGCCGCGCTGCTGGAAGATCGCCCGGTTGAAGTGATCGTGCCTCCGGCCATGATGAGCCACCTGCTGGCCCATGTGGCACTGCGGCGTGGATTAGGGACGGCCTTCAACGAATTGTTTGGTCCGGGAGGCGCGGAGATAGACTTCCAACGGGCCATGGCGTACGGGCTGCCCGCCACAGGAACGCACGCGACGCGAGACCTGCGCCAGGCGGTAGCACAGCGGCGCCAGACGCTTATCGGGTTCCGAGAGAAGCAGCCTGGGCGTCCTGTGCTGCATCTCAACCCGCCCGCCGACAAGCCATGGACGCTGACGCCTCAGACCGAACTGGTGGTGCTTAAGACGTACACGTAGGGCACGGGCCTCAGGCGCTCGCATCGGCCCTGGCGCTAATGCCTTGTTACAACCGGTTACGCTTGGGGAGCCGGGAGGGGTCGGGGGCTGCCGTCGGGTGGCGGTGCGGCGAGGCGGGCCGGCGCTCGGCCTGGCGCACGACGTGAGCGCCGCCCTCTGCTTCGCTCCAGCGCCGTGTGCTGAAGATCACCTGCTGCCCAGGCGAGCCGTCGTCGATGGTCACGTTCTCAATAGCTACGTCGTCGGTGCCCAGCGTCTCGCGGGCCAGCTGCAGCGTCTCGTCGAAGTGCGCGGTGACATGGGCAACGGGCCCCATCAGGGCCACCACCGTCTTGTCGCGTCCCACGACGACGTCAAAGCCGGCGGGCAAAAACCGATAGGGGATGCGGGGAATGTACATGGGTCCAGGGCGGGTCTGCGCGAAGGATGCTCCGTCAGGCAGCGGGTACGGCAAATAACGCACCCACGGCGGGTTATCGGACGGGAGGCGGCGGGATGAAGGCCGGCCGGTAGTGTGTAAGCCACTCGCGCCTCCGTATCCCGGCACGGTACCGGGGGTTTCTGCCGCCCTCGTGCTGAAAACGCTTTCTCCGGGGAGCCTTCATGGAGTCTTGTTATACCCTTCATGTGTTGAGACGAACGCTCGTAGCCGGCAGGCTCTTCCGGGTTCGGTGGGGAAGCCCCTACAGGCACCTCCCCTGCCTCGCTAATGAAATCAGGAGTGCTGGACGATACCATACGTTCGTATCAAGCTGTGGCGTGTGGCTGACGCATGCCGCCCCGTTCTCTCGTTCCCCAGGCTTCTGCTGCCATGTTGTACCTTCCCGCCGTTGCTCTTTCCTGTGCATCCCGTGGCTGGATGTACGTCCGTGCCGGTCTCCTCGTTGGGCTTCTCGGCGTGGGCCTCGTCGCTTGCGATGGGGTAGTGGAAGACGACCGGCCGCCGGTAGAGGACCTGCCGCCTGCCGACCGCAGCCTTGCGGATGCGCCGTGGCCCAAGTTCAGGGGCGATGCGCAAAATACCGGCCGCAGCGTTCACGCCGGACCGGAGTCCCCTGACGAGCGCTGGGCCTTTCAGACGGAAGCCCGGATTGAGGCCTCGCCCGTCATCGACGAGGAGGGCCACGTGTATATTGGCTCCTTCGACCGCGTGCTCTACAAACTCCCCCCCGCCGGTGAGGTGGTCTGGACCTTCCTTACCGACGCCCCCATCGCCAGCACCCCAGCCCTGGCCGCCGATGGCACCGTGTACCTCGCCTCCGGCCGGCTCCTTTTCGCCATCGCGCCCGACGGCACCGAGCGCTGGGCCGTGGAGGTGCCGGATCTGGTGCGCGCCTCGCCTGCCATCGCCGACGACGGCACGGTATACGTCAGCACCGTCGGCCGCCCGCAGGGCGAGGTGGTTGCCCTTAACCCGGACGGCACCGAGCGCTGGGTCTTTGCTGCGGAGGGCGAGATCACGTCGTCCCCGTCCATCGCTGATGATGGCACGGTGTACGTGGGGTCGTTCGACAGTAACGTGTATGCCCTCTCGCCTGAAGGTGCGCTGGAGTGGGTCTTTTCTACGGGCGACCGGGTGACGTCCTCGCCGGCTGTGGGCGCCGATGGTACGGTGTACGTGGGGTCCTGGGATGGCTCCCTGTACGCGATCACCCCGGAGGGTACGGAGCAGTGGGCGTTTGGCACAGGCGATCAGGTGACCGCGTCTCCGGCTCTCGGCGCAGATGGTACCGTGTATGTGGGCTCGAACGACAGCAACGTGTACGCCATCGGCTCCGACGGCACCGAGCGGTGGCGATTCGAGACCAGTGCGCGGGTGCAGTCCTCTCCGGCCGTTGATGCCAATGGCGCGGTGTATGTTGGCTCCGTCGACCGCACGCTCTACGCCCTGTCCGCCGGTGGTACAGAACAGTGGACGTTTGCGGCGCAGGCGGCTGTTGTGTCCTCTCCAGCCATCGGCGAGGGCGGGGTGCTATATGTGGGCGCCTCGGACAACGTGTTGTACGCGGTGGGGCGGTAGGGCGCGCGCCTCAGGAAATGAGGAGTCGATGAGGCGAGGAAACGATGAGGCGAGGAGTCGTGCCAGTGGTCCGGTCTGCAG
>CAYFRR010000044.1:8377-16144 GCA_964345505.1 uncultured Rhodothermales bacterium | reverse complement strand
GAGTCGTGCCAGTGGTCCGGTCTGCAGCGTTGTCTCCACGGGTAGTGCTGCCGGGAGCAGCGGATGATGCGGAGTCGCCGCCCTGCCCCGTGGAGCTGAGGACGGGCTCATCTACGCGTTAGATTGACACCACCTACCAACGCCTTCCCCCCGTTACCACCAATCCGGCTGTAACGAGCCCGCCCGGAAGCAATCGCCGGGAGGTATTCCTATATGCTCTCCAACCTCGCGCGCAGCCGCGAGCCGCCCGCTTCCGGGTCATCGGCGAGGTCCCGGAAGGTAGCGTCTGCGAGCATGGTGGCAATGCGCCCCCGTTCCGCGGTCCAGGTTTCATGGATGGGGCAGGGTTCCCGCTCGCCGCAGCCGGACAGGCCCAGAATGCACTCTGTAAAGAGCGCCTCGCCATCAATCGCCAGCACGATGTCCTTCAGGCCGATGGCCTCCGGCGCCTGCGCCAGCCGCACGCCTCCGCTCGGGCCCCGCTGCGACTCCAGCAGGCCCGCTTTGGTCATCTTCTGGAAGGTCTTCGTGAGGAAGTGAAACGAGATGTCCAATTCCTCGCTGATCGTGCCAATCGATACAAACGGGCCGCTATCTGCTACCGTGGCCAGATAGATGGTAGCCCGCAGACCGTATTCACAGCTGTTCGAAAACATGGACGGAGAGAGGCATCAGAAAGGAGCGGAGGGCGCCATAAAGGCAATACTATGCCCTATACGGACCGCTCATGGCAGAGATTGCCGCCCACGGTAATTTCGTCAAGGGAGGCTACACCGCCACGTCAGCAGGAGGCGCGCTTGGTAATGGCGGAAGCGTCACGGTAAAGGTCGTGCCCTGCGCTTTTGCTGAGTCTACCGTGATGGTGCCGCTCAGCAGGTCTACCAGCTGCTTGGTGATGGCCAAACCGAGGCCGTTGCCTTCAAACTCGCGCCCGAGCCCGTCTGACTCCTGCTTGAAGGGCGTAAACACGTCGGGTAGGAACGCAGGGTCGATGCCGACACCGGTGTCGGCTACTTCAATCCGTGCGCCCTCCGGCAGCGGGGTTACAGCCACCGTTACCGTTCCTCCGGCGGGGGTAAACTTGAGGGCGTTGCCCACCAGGTTATTGAGAACGCGCTCGACCGCCCCGGGGTCGGTCTGGAGGGTTAGGCCATCGTCGGGAAGAATCGTTTGAAGCGCCACGCCCTTCTGCCGGGCCCGCGCGTGAAAGCTGCGGGTGATCTCCGCCACGCGGGTGGCCAGCGGAACCGTTCGAGGGAAGAGACGCAGCGAGCCCGCCTCCAGCTGCGAGAGGTCGAGCAGGGAGGTGAGCGTCTCCATCAAGCGCTGTCCCGAATGGTTGATGGCTTCGGCAAACTCGGAGGCATCCGCCTCCAGATTCATCTCGGCCAGCAGCTCGGCATAGCCAATAATGCCGGTGAGCGGCGTGCGGATCTCATGGCTCATGTTGGTGAGAAAGGCCGATTTGAGCCGGTTCATCTCTTCAGCCTCGCGCCGGGCTTCGATTAGGCCCTGCTCGTACGTTTTTTGTTGCGTTACGTCGCGCACAATGCCGATAGCCTTGCGGGTGTTGGAGTCGACCGGGTCGACGCGGTGAATCTCGCCGCGGAGCCAGCGCACCGGGCCCAGGGCCGGGTTGGTGCGGTAGTCGATGACGGGATCTTCCAGCGTGCCTGCGGTGAGGGCCTCAAGGAAGGCTTTCATGCGCGCGGAATCGTCCGGGTGCACGGCATTTTCGGCAAACGCCTCCCATGTGGGTACGGCCTCTGGGGTTTGGTGAAAGACGTCGGCAAAGTGCCCTTCGCGTGCTACTTCTTTTGTGTCGAGGTCTACTTCAAAAATGACAGAATGGGTCTCCTTGAGTGCCAACTGCATCCGGTCATAAGCCCGCTGCTGCTCCCGTTCTCGTTGCTTTCGCTCGGTGATGTCCAAGAGCACCCCATTAAAGACCCGCTCGTCCTCCTTCTGCACCGGGATAGAAGCGCCGCGCAGCCAGATGCGCGTACCGTCGGGACGGTCGAAGGGGAATTCCAGCTCCCACTTAGTGCTGTTCTGTACGGCTGCCTTCACTGACGTCCAGAATGGGGCCTGGTAGGACTTGGGTATGCGAGCCACCACCCGTGCAAAGAAGTCCTCTGTGGGAATGCCCAACACATCCTGGGCACGGGCGCTGACGAAGCGGGTGCCCATGACGCCATCGGGCTGAGCAAAGAACTGAAACAGAACGCCCGGCACGCTATCGGCAATCCCGCGGAGTCGCTGCTCACGCTCGTGCAGCGCCACCTGCGCCTCGTAGCGCTCGGTGATGTCCTGAAAGGCGCCGGCCAGCTTTACGGCTTCACCGTCCTCCCATTTCGTGACGGCCCCGACAATGCGTATCCACCGTGCGTTGCTCTTGGCAGTGCGGAGCGGCAGCTCTAAGTCCCAGGGGGTACCGGTTTCCACACAGTGGTCCACAGCCGCCGCAATAATGGGTTGGGCCTCCTCGGTGTAAAAGCTGAGGCCTTCCTCCAGTTTAATTGGGGTGCCTTCCGGTACTTCGTGGATGCGGTAGGTCTCCGACGACCAGGTGACGTTCTTCGTTCGTATGTTTAGCTGCCAGCTACCTGCGAGGCGCTGCGTCTGCTCCAGCAATGTGCGCTGCTCCCGGAGCCGCCGTTCGCGCTCGTGCTCGTCGGTGATGTCGCGGAGATACACCGACA
This sequence comes from uncultured Rhodothermales bacterium, assembly GCA_964345505.1. Classification (GTDB taxonomy): domain Bacteria; phylum Bacteroidota; class Rhodothermia; order Rhodothermales; family Salinibacteraceae; genus Tc-Br11-B2g6-7. The sequence goes on along the minus strand of CAYFRR010000044.1, from coordinate 13,442 downwards.
GGCCTCCTTCGTGCGGATAGGCGGTAACGTCAACCCATGTGTGGAGCGGCGGATAGAAAAACTCCAGGCGCTGGCACCGATTTGTCGCCCGTGCGGTGTGGTAGGTGTCATAAATCGGGCCTTCGGCCGCTTCGGGAAAGGCGTCCCACTTGTTCTGGCCCAGGAGCTCATCGCGGGAGCGCTCCAGCAGGCGCTCGGCTTCCTGGTTTACGTAGGTAAAGCGCCACTTGGTATCCAGCGCATAGAAGGCATCACTGATGCTCTCCAGAATATCCACACGCTGCCGTTGCACCAGGTGGAGCTCCATCTCATCCATCACCACCGCAGCCAGTTCCTGGAGCGTTTTTGCGTCTTCGGGCGCAAGGGTCCGCGGCTCCGGCGCAATAGCGCAGAGGGAGCCGAGCACATAGCCATCCGGGGTGACGAGGGGCGCGCCGGCGTAAAAGCGAATGTAGGGTGGGCCGGTGACTCCCGGGTTGTCCTCAAAGCGCGGATCTTGCGTGGCGTCCTCTACCACCATCACATCGTCGGGCGCCACGTTGTAGGAGCAAAAAGCCTGGCTGCGTGGGGTCTCTTCGCCGGCCAGTCCAACGCAGGATTTGAACCACTGCCGCTCATCATCCAGCAGTGTAATCAGGGCGATGGGCACATCCAGGATGCGGGCGGCCAGGCGGGTCAGGCGGTCGAAGGCTTCCTCCGCCGGGGTATCCATGATGCCATACCGGCGCAGCGCGGCCAGCCGCTCGGGAGCATCCAGCAGATGGGTGGGGGGACCACAGTGGTCGCCATGATCGGGCATGGGTGAGAAAGGAAATCAACAGGAGGAGATAAGGGAGCCCGTCGGTGTGCCGAGAGGTCACCCAGAAGCGGGTGCTCAGCGGGGGAGTGTCACGGTAAGGGCGGTGCCTCCACCGTTGGTCGAGTCTACTGTGATCATGTCCATCGCAACTGTTTGCATCGTACAATCTTTTTCATCTAAAGATGCTCATGTGTAGCCGGTAGCAGCGGGATCGCTTTGAAACGGCACGGGGACGCGATGGAGGGACTGCTCGTGGCGTCCGTCGGGATGCAGCGTAAAGGTCCGGTAGCCGGGTGATCGGTCGGCCAGAGCGAAGGCCTTGGAGCCGGCCTTAAACTGGATGCAGGTGGAGGGGCAGGTGTAGAGCCGGGCGTGGGCAAAATCTGCCTCGTGGGCCTGATGCACATGACCGCACAGCAGCAGCCGTACCTGGGGATGGGCGCGCAGGCAATCCTCCAGCGGGTCGGGGTTGTGCAGCAGGATGGCGTCCAGCCAGGCGGCGCCCACGGGCATCGGGGGATGATGCACCGCAAGTAGGGTGGGGCCGTCGAGCCGGCGGAGGGCGGTGTCGAGCGTATCCAGCGCTTCTGCAGAGAGCCGGCCGTGCGTCGCGTCTGAGACGTGCGAATCCAGCAGGACGAGGTGCCAGCCGCCCATCGACGTGACGGCGGTGGTGGCGTCCACCGGCCCGTGAAGCAGCGTTTGCATGAGCGCCGGGTCATCGTGGTTGCCGGGCAGGGCCAGGCAGGGGACATCAAGCGGTACCATGAGGTCGCTCACGGCCTGGTAGGTCGCGGGCTTGGCATCGTGGGTGAGGTCGCCGGTGAGCAGGACCAGGTCGGGGGCGGTCGTGCGGACGTGATCCAGCACGGCTGCGAAAGAGGCGCGCGTGGGCCAGTCGAGCAACGTGCCCTCAGGATCCGCAAACAGGTGCGGGTCGCTTACCTGCGCGATGGTCAGCGGGGTGGGCATGGGTGAGGGCAGCGTGGGGAAATACGTGGTGATGAGTATCGGTGACCCGGGGATGACGTTTAGCCCCTGTCGCGTGGAGGGCCAGGGGCTGGTGGGCGTTCGACTGCGCACCACCCACGATGCGTCCTCAGCTCCGCCCTAAACCACACCGAGCCGCTCTGGTGGGAAGAGCGGCTCGGGGGAGGGGAACGATCGGTGGCCCGTGGGAAGCAGGAGCGTTTAGGCGTCGGGGTCCCAGGACGCATCGGGCGAAAGCGCGTCGGTGTCCTCGTAGCCCCACGGTGCCGGTGGGGGATCCACCGCCTCCGTCAGGTCAAATCGGATGCGATAGCGCTGGTCCGTGCCTTCCCGGCGCAGGGCATACACATACGCTTCGTCGTCAACTTCCAGCGTCCACACGTTGGCAGAGGCTTCTGGAATCATATCGGCCGTCTCCTGGTCGGCGGGAAACTCCTGCCGGCCCGGCGCGCCAGCATCGACGGTGTCCCCGCCATACTGGGTGATGGCCTCCTCCGAGCCGTCCTCATTTCGGTGGTCGTGCTTCAGGCGGAGGCCGGAGGCGGTCTCGGTGATGATCCAGGTGCGGGAGCGGTTGTCATCCACATGAAAGGGGATGCGGATCTCGTCATCCATGCATTGGCGTACGTGCGCAATGAGTGTCCGGCCGCTGAAGGGGTCATCGCCGGGGGGAGCCTCCAACGCCTCGCCCTCAAACGCGTAGCCGCAGAGCCGCTCCAGCCGGTCCCAGAAGGCTTCCTGGGCATCTGAAAGGCCGGTGTCAGCATCCGCATCGGGTGTATCGGAGCCACAGGCGGCCAGCAGCACGCCTACGAGGAGTAGGCCCAACGAGCGAGGGATCCACGAAACAACAGGCATAGGCAGGACAACGGGGGAACCGGTCGTGAAGAACAGGGCGCCGTTAATATAGCAAACGATTAGTGAAAACGCGCATCCATCTGTTCGGCCAGGTGCTGCCCGATGGCCAGCGATGCAGTGGCGGCGGGGGAAGGCGCGTTGATGACGTGCAGCATCCGGTCGGTCTGGCGGATCCAGAAGTCATCCACCAGATCCCCGTTGGGCTTCACGGCTTGCGCGCGGACGCCGGCCGGTGCGGGCACCAGATCGCTGGCCTGCACGCCGGGTACGAGGTGGCGCAGCGACTGCAGGTACACGGACCGGTCCAGCGACTGCCGTATTTCTTTCAGGCCCTTGCGCCAGTGCCGGAGGCTGAGGGCGAGGAAGCCTGGATAGGTCACCGCTTCCCACAGATCGCGCGCGTCTACGTCGCCAAAGGTGTAGCCCTCGCGGGCGAAGGCCAGCACCGCGCTGGGCCCGCACTCCACGCCGCCTTCGACCATCTTCGTGAAGTGCACGCCCAGGAACGGGAAGTTGGGATCGGGGGTGGGGTAGATGAGCGTGCGGCAGAGATGCTCCGCCTCCGGTTTGAGCTTGAAGTACTCGCCGCGGAAGGGCACGATCTGCGCCCCTGGGTCCATCCCGCTCATCTGCGCGATGCGGTCGGCGTAGAGGCCCGCGCAGTTGATGACGTGGTGGGCGGTGACGTGGCCGGTGGGCGTCTTTATGGTGATGGCGTCAGGGCGCGGCGCCACATCCGTCACGGGCGCCCCCAGCTGTACCGGATGCCCGGCTGCCTCCACAAGACGGGCCAACGCCCGGGCCATCCCCCCGTAGTCAACGATGCCGGTCCCCGGCACATGGATGGCCTCTACGCCGCGCACAAAGGGCTCCAGCTCGCCCAGCCGCTCCGGCCCAATCAGCTCACACGGCACGCCGTTTTGTTGCCCGCGCCCGTAAATCTTGTGCAGGCGGGGACGCTCCTCCTCCGTGGCCGCCACAATAACCTTACCGCACGTCTCGTACGCCACATCGTGGGCTTCGCAAAACTGCTCCAGCTGCTGCTTGCCCGCCCGGCAGTTGCGGGCCTTCAGGGAGCCGGGCGTGTAGTAGATACCGGAGTGAATAACGCCCGAGTTGCGGCCCGTCTGGTGCGCGGCCACGCGGTCTTCTTTCTCCAGAATGATGAGGGAGCGGTCGGGAAACCGCTGGGTGAGGCGGTAGGCCGTGGCCAGGCCTACAATACCGCCGCCAATGATGGCTACGTCGTACGTCATGCGGAAGAAAGGAAAAGGTGGTAGGCGCGTGGAGTGCTGCGCAGCATGCCGCGCAGCGGGGCGGCAGGAACTGCCCGGCAGAAGGGACGTGGACGGTGCGGTGTAAACATGCTGTACATTCAACTCATGTTATACGCTCAAAATATAGGCATTTGGCCTGCCGATGTCTAACCTCTCATCTACCTGATCCTGCCGTGCGTGCTGCTCTTTATCGCTGGGCTGTTGTGCTGGCTCCTTGGGCGATGTTTCTCTGCGCGTTGGGGCTGCTTCTCATCGTGCTGCTGGGGGCCTGCCCGGGTCCACCACCAGCGGATGCCGAGGCAGGGTCCCGCGCTCCGCAAGAACATGCCACAGCACCGGCTGCCGCGATCTTGGTGCCGGATGCCGCCGCCGATCCCTTGCCCGCGCTCCGGTTGGCTTCGTCGTGATGCCTGGCGTCGACCGGATTCCGCGCCTCTATTGCGCATGAGCTATCGCCGATTCTGTCGCTTTTAGGCTATGACACGAGGGTGTCACCCCTGCAGGTTATATTGACTCCCGTACGATGCGTACCCTTTGGAGTCAACCCTTGCCTGCTATGTCACGCTCAACGCATGCCCTCCGCGCTGTACCCTCAGGGTCTTCCGACCGCGGCCCCACGCGCCCGGCAACCCTCAGCGAGCCGACGCTTTTCTACGCGCCCCCATACGCCACGCGTCTGGCTGACGCGTTTGCGTGGGACTTGGTGAAGTACCTTGTGCCGGTATCTGGATTGCAGGCAGACGTGCGTCTCTCGGCCACGATCCTGCTCGATTTCCTGATTGAGGCGCCGGGGCATCGTGTGGGCATCCAGCTGGGGCGCGGTGCACAGGGCACGGCCACCGTGCCCGAGGGGGTAGATGTGCTGCTGCAGATTGACGGCGACGATCTCCTCACGCACATGACCGATGCGCTGTACCTGATGGCAGGGGCGCTGCCCGGGGTGTTTAGCGCCCGGGGCCGGCTCAACTTGGAGCGGCTTGCCTCCGCAGAGGCGCGCGCGGTGGTGCAGGAGCAGGCCCGTCCGGCGTCGGCGACGGTCACATACCCGTCGCCGGACGAAGAGTGGACGCTGGATGGGGAGGTGGTGACCGTCGAGGGCGGGCCGGCCTCAACGCTCCGCGTGCAGGTTGCCCATCGGGCG
>CAYFRR010000044.1:6671-8277 GCA_964345505.1 uncultured Rhodothermales bacterium | reverse complement strand
GCTTGCAGGGTCTGCAGCGCGCGGGTGCCTAAGTAGTGCACCACGTACGCGCAGATGTTTTCCGTCGTCGTGTCGGTGGGGAAGGTGAACGTGCGGGTCCCCAACGGGGCCAGGGCGTCGGCCAGCGCATCGTCGCCTGCCCCGATGAGGACGGCGTGGTCCCACGAGGCGATGAGTGGCTTCAGGACGCGCTTGATGTGCTGGAAGTCAATTAGCATCCCGCGCTCGTCCGGCCTGCCCTCCAGCTCCACCGTCATCCGGTAGGAGTGGCCGTGCAGGTTACAGCACTGGCCGTCGTGCCAGGGCAGACGGTGGGCGGCTTCCCATTTGAATCGTTTGGCAACGCGCATGGCGTAAGCATCAGTGGATACCAGATAACAGGTAGCTTCTAAATCGAGCCACGGCTGCGGTGTTGCATCGCGTCCGCCGAAGAATCGATGCAATGGGCCTGCGAGCGCCACTACGGCACACGTGTGAGGCGCTTCGTGCGCGTCTCGCCGCCGGCATGCAAGCGCACCAGATAGACGCCGCTGGCGGCGGGGCTGCCGTGCGTCAGGAGGCCATCCCAGGTGATGCTGTGCGCGCCTGGCCCCAGCTTGCCTTCGTGAAGCCGCGCCACCCGGCGGCCCAACACGTCGAACACCTCAAGCTGAATGGGCAGCGCCTCAGGCAGGCTGAACTCGATGGTCACGGCGCCGGCGGAGGGATTGGGGTAGAGGCGCGTCAGGCGGAGGTCGGGGGGTGGTGGTGCAGCGTCATCAATGAAGGCTGGGCTGCCGAGGAGCAGGCGCAGGGGCGTCTCCTTGGCGGTGATGCGCAGCGGCACCTCGGCGGTGCGCCGGAGGTCATGCCGCCGGCCCGTGGAAGGCTCCAGCAGCACCGCTTCCTGGCTACCCAGCACCGCCGGCAGATCCGCAGCCGTCAGCGTCAGGTCGGTGCCGGGCGCGGCCGTCACGGTAAGGTCCACGGCCCGATCGTGCAGGGCTTCGTAGAGGCGGCCGGCGAGCGGCCGTTCCCCGTGGAGGGCAAGCCGCGTGGAGCCGAAGGCCGCGGGGGGCGCCGCATACGTCCGCTCCTCCGTTGCCTGTCCGAGGTGCACGTGGCTCACAGGCTGCCCGGCCTGCGTGAGGGTGAGCGTGAAGGTGGGGACTTCGGTTAGAGCCAAGGCCTGCAGCGTGGCCTCTTCCGATGGTGCGGTGGGCAGCCGCAGGGTCTCCAGTGCGTTCGCGCCACCGGCGTTGAAAAAGTAGAACGCCTCGCCTGCCGCCCGTGCCGAGCGGAGCGTGTCGGCGGTCAGGTCGGCCCATGCGCCGTCGTCCCAGCGCCAGAGCCGCTCGTCGATGGCGTTATGCGAGAGCACATCCGCCCAGGCAAGGTCCAGGCTGGTGGGATTTGAGATGATATTCCACCCGGCGTGAAGCGGCACATGCACATCCCCGTCTGGGTCGGGCTGCGCAGCGTCCAGGACCGCATCGAAGGTCCAGTCCACGGTGCTCAGCAGCCAGAAGCCGCGGCCCGGCTGAAAACGGAAGTCGGCCGAGTTGGTGCGGTACTCTTCGAGATAGTCTTCAGTAGAATCATCATCCGAGCCCTCGCTGCCTGTATC
>CAYFRR010000044.1:0-6571 GCA_964345505.1 uncultured Rhodothermales bacterium | reverse complement strand
AGCGTCAGCGCCTGGTCATCGACCGGATTGACGACCACCGGTGGCTGCCGCTCCACAACCGTCACGACAAAGGCGTCGCCGACCGTTCCGCCGCGGCCATCGTTGGCTTCGAGAGAAATCGTCGCCTGGCCAGGCAACAGCGGCGCCACGGTAAGCACGCCGTTGTCCACAGCGGCAGTGGCGATGAGCTCGTCGTCCGAGGCAGTGCTGTACTGCGTGTCATCACCGTCGGGATCGGTGAACACCGTGTCGAGCGTTACTGTCAGCGGGTCGCCATCCAGGACCACGTCCTGGTCAGCCACCGGGGCGGATACCACCGGCGCCTGGTTGACCTCCACCTGGAAGGTGGTTGTAGCCGTTCCGCCCGAATTATCGTCGACCGTCACGGTAATACCGGCACCACCCGGCCCTTCTGCCGTGAGGCGCAGTTCGGTTTCGCTGATGCCTGTGCTCACGGCTCCCGGGTTATCGCTGATGGCGGCGTAGGTAGGGTCGGGGCCCACGTTTTCGAAGACCGGCGCCAGGTTGATCGTGATGGCACCACCGCCCAGCTGCAGCACCTCATCCGAAATCGCGTCAGCGACGACGGGCGCTGCTTTGCCCTCGCCGGTGAGCGTGGCGGTGAACGGGGAGCCGGGCGTAGCGGCATCGTGCGTGACGACCACGGTGCCACTGCGCGCTTCGGCAACGGTGGGCGCAAACTGCACCTCGATGGTGCGCGACCCCCCAGGTGCGAGGCTGAAGGTGCCGGCGCCACTGACACCGCTGAAGTCGTCGCCCTCTATGGTGATTTCGCCTGTGATAGTATCGTCGCTGCTGGTGTTTTCGAGGGTGAGTGACGCGGTGGCCGCGCTGCCTTCCGTCACGACAGAAAAATCCAGTACGTCGGGCGTCACGGTGAGGGCTGGTGGGGCCCCCAGTTCATCGGTGCACCCGCCTCCCAGGGGCCATGCCATATCAGCCAGCATACCGCAGAATACCGGTCCCGGGGCGTGTACGGCGGAGGCTCGGTCGATCTGGTGGCGCATGAGCGCGTTTTCGGTGCCCGTAAAAGTGTCGGTATCAAGGTGTGAGAAGCTGGACCCGGGCTGCCAGGTGGAAGGCGCAAACAGGGGCGGCCGCTCATCGCCATACGCGGTGCGGGCTTCCGTCCCCCCGGCGAAGACGGCGCCACTCCGGAGGGCATCGAACAGGGCCTCGGAAGGATTAGGGTAAATGGCCTCATCGATGAGCCGCGTGGCGGCAGTGTCTTCCGCAAACACATCGTAAGCGAGCGGCAGCACGTCTCCTGCATTGGTAGGCCGGCCCCAACCGGCTTCCGGGACATCGTCTTCCTTGCTCATCGTGCCGAGAAAACCGATGCCATGGCCGAGCTCGTGCAGGACCACGGTGACGAAGTCGATCGTGCCAGCAGGGGGCGCTGCGTCCGTTCCGAAGTACCAGTTGTCTCGGTTGCAGTTGAGGCGCATCCGGATGTCCGTATCCAGATCAAACTGCGCTACAAAATCCGTCTCGGCCATGGCGCTGGCCTGCGCGATGGGGTACCACGTGTTGGGGCGCCCGACGCCCGCCGGCAGGGATGCATCCGAAATAATAGCGCGGGGTCCGGCGCTGCCCAGGGTACCGCTGGGTAAGCTGGCATCCCAGGTGGCCTCCACGCGAATAGGGATATCGGAGGCGAGATGGTGGCTCCAGATCTCGGTGGCGAAGGTGACGGCGTCGATCGCTTCTTGCGGCCATGAGCCGCAGCCGCCTTCCACAAAGGTGACCTCAAACGTGGATGAGGGAGATGCGGTGGCGAAGGCGTCCGCGCCTGCGTGGAGCGCTGACGTCACGTGGTGGTGGGTGTCGATGTCTGAGCTGCCCAGCGTGCAGATCTCTTCCGGGTTTGGGGCCGGCAGGACCATGGCGTCCTGTGCAGCCGCAGGACCGGCGGCAAGGACCAGCAGGCCGAGGAATAACGCGAGTCGTGGTAACCAGTGGCGCATGGGCGTACCGGTTGGTGGGTGAAGGGCGGATGCAGAGCGGATGCTGGGCCGTCGGGTATCCGAAAAGTAGCGGAAATCGTACCAACGAGAGGCGCCGGGGCCTGTGCGGGGGGCATCCGCTGCAACCGACGCGTCACGCGGCTCATTTACACAGGCGCGGGTGCTAACGCCGTGCCTCCACTGTCGTATCGACGAGCTGCTCTTATGTATAAAGCGAACTTTTTGGGTCCGAAGGGAGAAAATGCCGACGAGTTGGAGCGGCTGCTACTGGAGGTCCTGCGCGACCATGTGTTCTGGCGGCGCAACTTTCACCCGGGGGATGACCGGCTGATTGGCGAGCGCGACAAGCAGTCGGAGGCGTACGCGCAGAGCGTGGCACGGCTGCGGGATGAGCTGTTTGAGATCCTGGCCGAGCTGAAGCGCGGGGCGCCGCTGTACTCACCGCGGCAGATCGCCCACGTGGTGAGCGACCCGACGCTGCCCGCGCTCATCGGGTACTTTGCCGGCCTGCTCTACAATCAGAACAACGTGGTAGCCGAGGTAGCCCCCGAAACGGTGCGCAAAGAGCACGGCTACATGGACGCGCTGGCCCGGATGATCGACTACCCGCCCATCCTGCCCGAGCGCTTGCCGTCGGGGGCCCGGCACGACCGGACGCCCTTCGCCTGGGGGCACCTCTGCAGCGGGGGTACCGTGGCGAACCTGGAGGCGCTGTGGGTGGCCCGCAACGTGCGTCTCTATCCGCTGGCGGTGCGCTTGCTGGCCGCTACCGACCCCCGCTTTGGCTACCTCGCCGAGTGGGAAGTGACGCCGGCTGGCGGCACGCCGCAGCCGCTGGGCAGCCTGCGCACGTTCGAGGCGCTGAACCTGCCCATCGCGGAGACGATCGACCTGCACCTGCGCATCCGCCATGCGCTCCGCGAGGACGAGGCCCACGCCCGCGCCTTCGATGAGGCCGTGCCAAGCGTGCGGAAGGCGGGGCTGGCCTCCTTTCTGATGCATTACAACGACGCCTTCCCCAACGACCGCTTCCGCCCGCCGGTCGTGCTCGTGTCGCAGGCCGGGCACTACTGCTGGGATAAGAACATGGATGTCATCGGGCTGGGGGCGCAGGCGCTTGAACACGTGCCGGTAGACGACCGGGTGCGCCTCAACGTTGACGCGCTGGAGGAGACGGTCCGCGCGCATGCCGCCGACGAGCGTGCTGTGCTGATGGTCGTGAGCATTTGCGGCACGACGGAGGAAGGCGCCATCGACCCGCTGCACCGCATCGAAGCGCTCCGCACCAAGCTGACCACCGACGGCCTCACCCTCTGGCACCACTGCGACGCTGCCCTCGGCGGATACTTTACCTCTATGCTACCGCGTGATGCCGATGGCCATGTGCTCCCCTTCGATACCGCCCGCGAAGCCGTCTGGGAGCTCGCGGGCAAAGACAAGCTCATCGATGAAGAGATTTACCGTGCCCTTGGCGCGGTCAATCAGGCCGATTCCGTCACCATCGACCCGCACAAGTTTGGCTACATCCCGTATCCAGCCGGGGCCATCCTCGTGCGCGACTATCACCTGCGCGATGCTATCTCGTACGCAGCGCCGTACCTGGCCACCGATGACCGGGCCGGCTTCAGTGGGTTCTTGGGGCAGTGGACGCTTGAAGGCTCGCGTCCCGGCGCCGCGGCCGTCAGTAGCTACCTCTCTCAGGCTGCGCTCCCCCTTACCCCCGAGGGCCACGGGCAGCTGATGCAGAACTGCATCGACGCCAACAAGCGTATCGTCGAAGCCCTCAAGGCGCGCTTTGCCCAGGATGATGGGCTCACGCTTCATCCCTTCGCTGAGCCAGACACCGTCGGCTTCTGCTTCGTCATCCTGCCCGAGGGGGGCGTGCGCTCTATCGACGAGCTGAACGCCTTCAACCGGCAGATCTGGCAGCGCGTATCGACCGCCAGCGAGGCGGACAACGTGAACCAGTACGACTACCTGCTGTCGAAGACGGCGGTGGACGTGCCCGCGTATGCCCACCTGCTGCAGGACGTCGCCTCGGCTGCGGTGGTGGATGAGGCGGTGGAGGTGCGCGCCTCGCTCCTGCTGCTGCGCATTTTTGTGATGAACCCCTTCTTGAAAGACTGGAACGAACAGACTCCGGCGTTTGCGGATGCCTTTAGCGACCACGTCTACAACGTGGCCGGTGCCGTCTACCCGGAGCACGTGCTGCGGCTGCGGAAGCAGGCGCGAGGCGGCGAGCGGCTGGGCGTGCTGGTGCTGGAGGCGCCAGGACCCGGTGAGCCCGCCATGGCTAAACAGCTCGAAAACAGCCCGCGCTACGCGGCTTTTGTGGACGTCCACGGCGCTGCGCTTCCGGCCCCCGATGCGGGCCTGCCCGCGGTGCCGCACACCATCGATAAGGTGGTCGTGGTCCTGCGCCCGGGGCAGCAGGCCCACGGGCAGGCCACGCTGCAGGCGCTGGCAGACGCCGAGGTCGCGCGGCAGGACACCGTGGTCGTGGCGCGCCAGCAACTCCTGCATGGGCTGGAGGACGCCGCGCCCGAGGTGCTCGAGGGGCGGCAGGTGGTATCGGCCGACGAGATGAACGATACGTTGCAAACCGTCATGCAGCGGGTGAGCCGGGAGCCGGAGCCGGTCCCTGCCGTGTAAAGCTGGCGTGCGCAGCCCTCCCAACGACGGGCCGTCCCGGCCGCTGCGAGACACGGTTGGTATGCCATCCAGCGGCGCGTATATTGAGCGTGGCGCGTTTGGGCCTCCCCGCGCCCCGCGGGCTGTACCTTTTTGCAGGCGCCGCCGTACAGACATCCGTTCCTGATCTATCATCACCTACCACCCATGAGCACGCTATATCTTGTCTGTCTCATCGTGGGCGGCTTCTTCGTCGCGCTCTCCGTCTTTGGAGGCGACGCAGAGGCAGATCTGGACTTGGACGCTGATGCCGATGTTGATGCCGGGGGGAGCTACGATCCCGGCGACGCGGGTGTTGGCGCCGGGCAGGGCCTCATCGACCTGTTCACCATCCGCGCCCTCTTCCTGTTTATGGCCTTCTTCGGGCTCACGGGCGTGCTCCTCGACTGGACTGGCACCGGCGAGCCGTTTGCGGCCATCCTGTCGGCACTCACGGGTACGGTCGTGGGGCTGGGCGGCAACTACCTGATCCAGCGCATCGGGTACCAGACGGTTTCCAGCAATGTTACTGACCGCGACCTCGAAGGCCGCACCGCGCGCGTCACGCTCCCGTTTGAGGGAGCCCAAAAAGGTAAGATCCGGCTGGAACTGCGCGGCAAGGACGTCCACATGATGGCGCGTGGGCTGGGCCGCGACGAAGCCCCCGAAGCTTTTGAAGAAGGCGACACCGTAGTGGTCGTACGCGTCGATGGCACCGTTGCTGACGTCGTCAAACCTGAATGATGCGCGCTGTTATGCCTAATGCAGACCTGCTGCTCCCCTCCTGACTTCCCACGCTGACCCCATCCCATGGAAATCCTGATTATCTCAACGGTCCTCATCGTCGGTATCCTGACGGTGATTGGGATCATTCGCGCCAACCTTAAGATCTGCCAGCCCAATGAGGTGCTGGTATTCAGCGGCCGTCGCCACGGCCTCGAAGACGGCACGGACATCGGTTACCGCGTCATCAAGGGCGGGCGTGGGTTTCGCATTCCCATCCTGGAGACGGTTGACCGGCTGGACCTCACGACGATCCCCATCGATCTCAACATCACAAATGCCTATTCCAAAGGTGGTATCCCGCTGGCGGTCCGCGCGATTGCTAACGTGAAGGTGTCCTCGTCAGGAACGTCCCTGGGCAATGCCGTGGAGCGCCTGATGGGCAAGCCGCGCCAGGAGATCCGCACCATTGCGCAGGAGACGCTGGAAGGCAACCTGCGTGGCGTGGTGGCGCTGCTGACGCCGGAGGAGGTGAACGAAGACCGCCTCAAGTTTGCGCGCGAGCTGGTATCCGAAGCGGAATCTGACCTGAGCTCGCTGGGCATCCAGCTGGACACGTTCAAGATTCAGAGTGTAGATGACGACCGGGGGTACCTCGACGCCATCGGGCGGCAGCAAACGGCGTATATTATTTCGGCGGCTGAGGTGCGCGAGGCTGAGAAAGAAGAAGAAGCCCGCGTGGCCCAGGCCCGCGCCAACAAGAGCATTGCCGAGGCCGAGAACGAAGTGCGCCTCGTGCAGGCCAAATTGGATGCGGAGGCCGAAGCTGAGGAGGCCAAGGTGGGGGTGGCGGCCAAGCTGTCCGAAGCCCGCGCCCAGCAGGAGCTGGCCGATGAGGAGATCGTGCTGTCCGAGAAGCGGCAGCGCGCCGAGGTGGTCGTGAAGGCCGAAGCCGAACGCGAAGCCAAGGAGCAGCGCGCCCGAGGCGATGCCGCGCGGATCTTCGAAGATGGTCGCGCCGAGGTGGAGATCCTGAAGCAGAAGCTGGAGCTGTGGAACGCGGCCGGCCCGGATGCCGAGCGCCTCTTCCTCATCCAGATGCTGCCCGACATCCTGAAGGAGGTTATCAAGACCGTCGACAATCTCAAGATCGACCGTCTCACGGTGGTGGATGGTGGGGGCAACGGCAG
>CAYFRR010000043.1:9791-19242 GCA_964345505.1 uncultured Rhodothermales bacterium | reverse complement strand
TCCTGAAGGTACGAACGGCAGCGTGAAAAAACAGGAGGGCTGAAGATGGCTACACCTGTTCTGTGACACGCCATGTTCCACGTCTGGGGCCAGGGAGTGTACGGCTGTTCCACGATAGATACCGGGGCCAGACGACAGGTGGGAGATCCCTCGATCGGAGTCGAGGGCAGCCTCTTCCTCACATGCGTTCGTCAGGATGACGCGGACGAGGATGCTTGGAGGTGGGGTACAGGGGAGCTGTAGCCTCCGACGACCTGCGAGCTGGTGGCTGTCGATTGGGCATCGTATACTGAGGGTTCTGCCCGTCTCCTCAACCCACTTCTACACCATGGTGTCGCTTCTTCGCCTGCGCTCGCTCCTGCTCGTCGGTCTACTCATCTCCTGGGCCGGCCTGGCGCAGGCGCAGGAGGCCTATGTACCGCCGTATGGGCCCGAGTGGGAGGCCCGGTCTGCGGCAGAGGCCGGGTTTGATGCGGAGCGCCTGGCCGCAGCGGTGGAGCGGGCCCAGGCCGCAGCCTCTGACATTCCGGTTGATCTTGACCTGTACATCGCCCAGGCCTTCGCCGGCGAGCCCCATAACGAAATCATCGGGCCGACGAAGGAGCGGGGCCCAACCGCCGGTATCATCCTGCGCGACGGCTACCTGGTGGCGGAGTGGGGCGAGCCGCATCGGGTGGACATGACGTTTAGCGTGACGAAGAGCTTCCTTTCAGCCACAGCGGGGGTGGCCGTTGACCGCGGCCTTATCCGCGACGTGCACGATCCGGTGCGCCACTACGTGCCGGATGAGGGCTACACCTCAGCGCAGAACCGCTCCATCACCTGGCACCAGCTCCTCAACCAGACGAGCGCATGGGAGGGGACCCTCTTTGGCAAACCGGATTGGGCCGACCGCCCGACGGGCGAGCGGGGACGCTATCACGAGCGCGAGCTGCCGGCGCCGGGCACGCAATGGAAATACAATGACGTGCGCGTGAACCAGCTGGCGCTTTCCTTGCTGCGGGTGTTTCGGGAGCCGCTGCCGTCGGTGCTACGCCGCGAGGTGATGGACCCCATCGGGGCCTCCCGCACCTGGCAGTGGCACGGCTACGAGAACGCGTGGGTGCGGGTCGAGGGGCAGCACGTGCAATCGGTAAGCGGCGGCGGCCACTGGGGCGGCGGCATGTTCATCAGCGCCCGCGACCTCGCCCGCTTCGGACTGCTGACGCTCCGGCGCGGGCAGTGGGGCGATGCGCAGGTGCTCTCTGACGCATGGGTCGCGCAGTCGCTCACGCCCACCGAACAGCGCCCCACGTACGGCTACATGAACTGGTTCGTGAACACCGATCAGCAGCTGCTGCCCAGCGCCCCCGCCTCCGCCTTCTACCACGCCGGCGCTGGTGCCAACATCGTGTACGTGGACCCCGCGCACGACCTCGTGGTGGTCCTGCGATGGATCGACAATAGTCAGCTGGACGACATCATCGCGGCTGTTCTGGAGGCAATCGAGTAGGCATTGGGGGGCGAACGCGGTTACTGTTCGCCAAAAAGGTAATCCACCACCACGTGGCCGTGCGTCCGCACGCCGAGCTGCATGCCGGCCTCGTCGAGGACAAACGCGGGCGTGTGGTGCGGCGGGGCAGTCTCACGCGTGAAGCCCTCGGCCATCCCCCCGACAAACACGTACAGCCCCGGCACCTGCTGCTGGAAGAAGGAGAAGTCCTCTGCCCCGGTGATGGCATTGACATGGTGCACACGGTCCGCACCTGCCGCGCCCTCCAATGTGGGCAGCAGGCGCTGCGTGAGGTCGACATCGTTGTAGGTGACGGGGTAGCCACGGCGGATCTCCACATCGGCTGTGGCGCCCATGCTCTCGGCAATCGTCGTGGCCGTATGCCGGATGTCCTCGTGAATCGCGTCCTGCATGTCCTCATCGAGCGTCCGGATGGTGCCGATCATCGTCACCTCTTCCGGGATGATGTTGTTGCGCACGCCGCCCTCGATGATGCCCACCGACACCACGGCAGCGGCCTTCGTGAGCTCCGTCTTCCGGCTGACGACCGTCTGCAGCCCGTTGATGATCTGCGCAGCTGTCACGATGGGATCTACCCCCGTCCACGGCGTAGAGCCATGCGTTTGCTTTCCATGGACGGTGATTTCGAAGACATCGGACGCCGCCATGATGCCGCGCTCCCGGTACTCGATGTGGCCGACGGGCAGCTGCGAGGAGATGTGCATCCCAAAGACCACATCTACGTCTGGGTTTTGCAGCACCCCTTCAGCCACCATCATCTCGGCGCCGCCCTCTTCGCCCGGAGGTGTGCCTTCTTCGGCGGGTTGAAAGATAAACTTGACCTGCCCGTGGAGCTCCTCCTGCATCTCGGTCAGGATCTGCGCGGCGCCCATGAGCATGGCGACGTGGGTATCATGGCCACAGGCGTGTTTGACCGGCACGGTGCGCCCGCGGTACTCCCCGGTAGCGGTGGAGGCGAACGGCACATCGGCGCGGTCCTCCACGGGCAGCGCGTCCATGTCGGCGCGCAGCCCAATCACCGGCCCGGGCCGTCCGGTATCCAGCACACCAACTACGCCCGTGTGCGCCACCTCGGTGGTGACCTCCAGCCCGAGCTCCTCCAGGAAGTCAGCGATGTAGGCCCCGGTCTCCACCTCGCGGTTGGACAGCTCTGGGTTCTGATAAAAGTGCCGCCGCCAGGCGATGACGTCCTCCTCAATTTCAGCCGCGCGCTGATCGATCTGGGCCTTCAGAGCATCGGCTTGGGCGGTGGCTTCTGCTGGCGCGAGAAGCAGCAAAGCAACGATCAGGCTGCTCAGCAGGCTGACAGGAAAGGCGTGTGGTGGGGCGAAGGGAGCATGCATGGCGTACAGACGGTGGTGGTGGGAAGGGACAGGCGTGTGAGACCGGAGGCTCCGGTGTTGTACAGAATACACGTTGCACACGAGACTTGCATCATAGCGCGCCTGGAGGGGCGTCCGATCTGCAGGGGTCCGCCTTACCGGGCACGACGGAAGCCGCTACGAATGACAGCTTCGGCAGCTTTGCCCTGAGGGCTAAACCCCAGGGGCCGAGCCCGGTCGGCCGAGGGATGCCACTTCCACAGTACGGCGCCGGCAAACCAGGGTGCTTCTGCAAATCGTTCAAAAAACGCCTGATACAGCGCCGCCTGCAGCGCCTCATCTACTGGCTCGCGGCGGGCTTCCTCACGCTCGGGCCAAGCCCACGGGCGCTCGGCTGCGTACGCCACGCTGCGGTAGCCGATCTCGGTGAAGAGCACCGGCCGGTCAGCCGTGGCCGCCAGGGAGACGAGCGTCTCCACAGGCTCGTCCCAGGCTTCAGCAAGCGCGTCGACAGGGGCGGGCTCTGGGCGGTCCGCTAATGGAAAATAGGCCTGCACGCCGATGTAGTCGAGGGCATCCCAGAATGGCAGCGTCTCGTACTCGTCGTACCAGTTGGCAGCGTAGGTAAGGGAGCCGTCGTACACCGTACGCACCTCCGCAATGAGCTCCCGCCAGAAGGTGGGCCGCTCGTGGGCGGCGCGGGCCAGCTCGGTGCCAATGACCAGCACGTCGGCCTGCACTTCCGCAGCCAGGGCGGCATAGTGGAGCATAAACCGCCGATAATCGGCTTCCCAGGCAGCCCAGTCGGCCTCGGTTGAGAAGCCGATCTGATCTCGCGTCTGCCCTTCGGCACTGTACCGGCCCACCCACAGATGGGGTTTGAGGATCAGGCCCATGCCACGGTCGCGCGCCTGCGTGGCCAGTGTGCGGATGCCATCGTCGCTTTCGCTATACCAGCGGGCGTCCGTGTTCATCCGGATGGCGGGCGTGTCGATACGCTCCTGAAAGCCAAAGGGGATGAGGGTGAGATGGGTCGTCCCAAGGGCCTGCAGCCGGTCCAGATCGCCAGGCTCCGGTGCGCGCCGGGCGTCAAACGTCATGCTCCAGTAGCGGGCCGAGTCTGCTGAAACGGTGGAGCCGGGAATGGCCGCTATCGATACGGTAGGGATACCAGACGGGGACGGCTGCTCTGCGGTGCATGCAGCGACGGGGGCGAGCAGCAGGCTCAGAACGAAGAGCAACGGAGCGAAAGAACATGAGTCGCGCATACAGGTCAAGCGATCTATGAAAATCACGCTCTTGCACGCCAAACGCTCGACATCCTTCCCCAGAGCGCATAATTTGTGAATCTATAGTACATGTCCTCCTCGGCGTACTCCTTAACGTTGGGGGGCGTCCCGCGTCACCTGTGCATAGATGCATTAAATATCGCTGTGGGAGCGTCGATACTCCCGTAAGATAAAAAGCGTACGAAACGGATGACGCCAGCGCGCCTGCTGGCTGCATTCACTACCTTGCGCTACTGTCGGAGCACCTGTGTAATAGCATCTGTGTAATAGGACCTGCGAAGTAGGACCTGCGATGTTGCCGCCCGTTGTTTGTCTTTTGCAATGCCAATCTCCAACCCTCCCCATATGCCCAAGGCGTCTCCCACGCGTGGCCGTGCGGCCCAGGTGAACACCCCGGCCGTTAGCATAGCGGACCAGCGAGAGGCCCTCCGGCAGTACGACCTGCTGAATCCCGGACACGATGCGTCCTTTGATCGCATCACGGACATGGCCTGTGCCCTGTTCGATGTGCCGCTGGCAGCGATCAGTGTTGTGCTACCAGACCGCCAGTGGATCCTCTCGGCCGCAGGACCGGCCGCAGCGGAGTACCCGGAGACCATGCCCACACCGGAGACCCCATGCCGCGACGTGGCTACAACGGAGCAAACCGCGGTTACTCCTCTATCGCCTACCGCCTATGATACGGCGCAGGTGTTTGGCGCGGTGCCGGCTCAGTGGTATGCCGGCACGCCGCTGCTGACGCCCATGGGCGTATGCATCGGCACGTTGCACCTGCTGGACGATGCGCCGCGGCCGTTCAGCAGCACCGACCGTGGGCGCCTGGCTGACCTGGCCGGGCTGGTGATTAGTGAACTCGAACTGCGGCGTGCCCATCGCCCAGACTGGACGTTCTTTGAGGTGGCCAACGATGCCATCCTGGTTTTCGAGCCGGAAAACGAAGCCATCCTGGAGGCCAACCAGCGCGCCTGCGATCTGTACGGCCTCCCGGCCTCCGAGCTGATTGGCAAATCCCTGCGAGACTTCACCGTTGATGTCTCGCGTGGACAGGACGAAGTGGACCACATCCTGCGGCATCGCAGCAACAAAAACTTTGAGAGCACCCACCGCCGAGCTGATGGAGAGCTCATCCGCATTCTGGTGAATGCCTCCGTCATTGAGGTGGAGGGGCGGCCGTGTATTCTCAGCATCCACCGCGACATTACCGACCAGAAGCGGACGGCGCGGAAGCTGCAGGAAAAGAAGGCCGAGTTTGAGGCCATCTTTCGTTCTATTCCGGATGCGGTTGTGTTTGCGAATAGGGATGGTGCGATTGAGATGGTCAATCCTGCCTTCTCGTCGGTTTTCGGTTACGCGGCTGATGCCGTGCAAGGCGAGCCGCTGGAGCGGCTGCAGCCTCCGAGCGATCAAACGATGGCCAACCACTGCGCAGCTATCGCCGAGGAGGCCCCGGACGGGCCGGCATCCGAAGAGCTTCCCTTCCTGCGCAAGAGCGGCAAGCGCTTCTGGGGGCGGGCCGTGATGTTGCCCGTCACAGATGCCGACGACGAGCTGCTGGGGTTCCTGGGTATCATCCGCGACGTAACTGAGCAGCGCGCCGCGCAGAAACAGCTACGCACGTCCGAGCAAAAGCTTTCCCTACACGTGCGCCGCTCGCCCCTCGCATTCATCGAGTGGACGGCCGATGGGCGCGTCAACGCCTGGAATCCGGCGGCCGAAGACATGTTCGGCTACACCGCCGAGGAAGCCCAGGGGCGTAGCATGAACGAGCTCATTCTGCCGCATGACATCGTTGACGAGTTAGCCGATATCTGGACGGCGTTGCTGCAGAAGGACGGCGGGACGTACAATATCAATGACAACAGGACCAAAAGTGGCAAAACGATCACGTGCGAGTGGCACAACACGCCGCTCATTGATGACCGTGGCCACGTCATGGGCGTAGCCACGCTGGCGCGTGATATCACCGAGCAGCAACGCATGGCGGAGGAACTGCGCGCCAGCGAAGAACGGTACCGCTCAGTGGTCAACAGCGTGAAGGAAGTCATCTTCCAGACCAACCTGCAGGGGCAGTGGGTCTTCCTGAATAGCGCGTGGGAAGAGATCACGGGCTACACCGTCGAGGAATCGCTCGGGACCCCTTTTTACAAGTATATGCACCCGGACGACCGGGAAAAGAGCCAGACGTGTATCCAGCCGCTGCTCGATGGCATCGAAGAAGACGTGCGCTACACCGTGCGGTACCTGTCGCGGGATGGCGATGTGCGGTGGGTGGAGGTCTTCACGCAGATCCAGACCGACGCAGAGGGCTTCCTCAGCGGCATCGCGGGCACGTGCGTCGATGTGACGGAGCGGTTAAAGGCCGAGCAGGCGCTGCGCGACTACGCCCAGGAACTGGAGGCTGCCAAGACCGAGGCTGAAGCCGCCACTCGTGCCAAGTCGGAGTTTTTGGCGAACATGAGCCACGAGATCCGCACGCCGCTCAATGGCATCGTGGGAATGACGAGCCTCCTGCAAGACACCGACTTGGGGCAGGAGCAGGCCGAGTTTGTGGAGACGGTCCGCACCAGCGGGGACGCGCTCATGACCATCCTGAACGACATCCTGGACTTCTCCAAGATCGAAGCCGGGCAGCTCGACTTGGAGCAGGAACGCTTTGACGTGCGAGGCTGCGTGGAAGACGCGCTCGACATGGTGGCGCCCCAGGCGGCAGAGAAAGGGCTGGAGCTGGCCTACCTCATGGACGACACCGTGCCCGCCGCTCTCCAAGGCGACATTACCCGGGTGCGGCAGGTCCTCATCAACCTGCTCTCCAATGCGGTTAAGTTTACAGAGGAGGGCGAGGTGGTGGTCTCGGTGACGAGCACCGCTGTGGAAGACGCCGCGCCACGCTCCGAGAAACCGCTCCACGAGGTCTTCTTTGCGGTTAAGGATACGGGCATCGGGATCCCTGAGGCGCAGCAGGAGCGCCTGTTTGAATCGTTCCGTCAGGTGGATGCCTCCACTACCCGCAAATACGGCGGTACCGGGTTGGGACTTACGATCTCCAAACGCCTGGCGGAAATAATGGGCGGCAGCGTATGGCTGGAGAGCGAGGAGGGCGTCGGCTCTACCTTTACGTTCTCCATCCAGGCAGAGGCGCTCGAGACGGAGAAGCGCGCCTACCTGCGGGGTGGGCCGTCGGTGCTCACCGACCGCCGGGTGCTCATCGTAGACGACAATGCCACCAACCGCCGTATCCTGCGGCATATGACGACAAAGTGGGGCATGCAGCCTACGGAGGCCACGGATGGCCCGGAGGCGCTGCGCTTGGTCCGTGAACACGCCTCGTTCGATATCGTCCTGCTCGATATGCAGATGCCGCAACTGGACGGCCTGATGCTGGCGCAGCGACTGCACGACCTACTGGATCTGGTGCCGCCCCTCGTCATGATCACATCCCTGGGGCAGGAGGTCGGCGGATCGAAGGAAGACCGGCGCCTGCTGGATGCCACGCTGCACAAACCCCTGAAGCCTGCTCCCCTACACCGCACCCTGCTCCAGCTCTTTGAGCGCGAAACAGGTCCTGCAGCTGATGCCGATGCGTCAGCTGATGGGCCGCCCCCCGCGCCCGCCGACGCAGATCGGACCTTGCATCTGTTGCTGGCGGAGGACAACAAAATCAACCAGAAGGTGGCCGAGCGGATGCTCCAAAAGCTGGGCTACACGGCAGATCTGGCCCAGAACGGGCGCGAGGCGCTGGAGGCTGTGCAAGCCGCTGCCGCGGACGGTACGCCGTACGATGTGGTGCTGATGGACATTCAGATGCCGGAAATGGACGGCCTGGAGGCAACCCAAGCGATCCGCGAGGCGCTGCCCGAGGCGCATCAACCCCGCATTGCCGCGATGACGGCCAACGCTATGCTGGGCGACCGCGAGCGTTACCTGAAGGAAGGCATGGACGCATACCTCAGCAAGCCGGTGGAGATAGACGCGCTGGATGATCTCCTGGAAACCTATGCCACTGAAGCCGCGCAGCAGCGAAGCGCCGTGCCCGCTGATGGAGCACCCTCGGCATCGGATGGCACGATCGAAGCCTCTCCCGTATCTGAAGACGAGGCTCCTGCAGTGGCTGCCTTTGCGCGGCAAATACAAGAGCAACTGCAACGCTACATGGGCGAGGGGGATCAGGCGCTGGTAGAAGAGCTCGTGGAAGAGTTCATCGACGACATCCCCCAGCGGCTGGACGACCTGCACGAGGGCCTGGACCAGCCTGACGCCCGCCTCGTGGAACGCACCGCGCATACGCTCAAGTCCAGCAGTCAGCTGCTGTGTGGAGACGCTCTCGCCGCACAATGCCAGACCGTTGAAGACCTGGCTAAGGATGAGAACTTGAGAGCCGTAGAGGCTGAGCTTCCCACCCTCACGCAGGCCGTCGAGGACTTTGCCACGCGGTGCCGCAAAGCCCTGGCATACTTGCGGCAGTAGGGATGGAATGCCGGTACGGGCATGGGGCCGTGGTCAGAGCTTGCGCAAATCGAAGAGGGGAGGAGATAAATCTCTGAGCGGCGGCGATAGCCCGTCCCTGTGCGGTCCGCATTCGTGTTCCAGAGAGGGCAGACGCGATCGTTAAAGTCCTGTACGTGTGGTCGATACCCCCGTGCGTCACTGCAAGGTTTGCCCCGATGGGCTGGCGTGGAGACGCGCATACTTCCACCCACGCAAGCCCCCCTTGCCATGGCTACCATCCGCACGTCCTTTGCTCTCCGCACGGAACTGGCGCTTTCGTTCTTCGTGCTCTGTATCTTCTCTTGGGGCGCTGGGCTCCTCATCGGAGTCTCCAACTCCATGCTGGTGCAGGGCCTTGCCGTAGGCGTGGGCGTGGCCCTCGCTATTGGAATGGCCGCTGCTGTCATCCACCGCCTTGGCACCCCGGTGCACCACCTGTCCGCGGCTGCGGTCACGGCAGCCAAGAACTACGGAAAGTCTGAAGCGCTCGCCGATATCCAAACCCATGGCGAGCTCGAGGAGATGGTGGAGGCGGTACAGGAAATGGCGCATGCCATTCGGCGCAGCGTGGGCGATATGGATGCCATCGGCGAGGTGATGGCCGAGACGGCGCGGGAGGAAGAGACTAACGCGGCGCTGGAGCAATTCCTCGGCGGGATTCAGCGAAAAATTGAGGCCAAATATGCGGCCATTAGTGTGTTTGATGACGCGGGTAACATCGATCGCTTCATCACCCTGGGGATGACGGAAGAGGATAAGCGCCGCATCGGCCGGCTTCCGGAGGGCAAGGGCCTGCTGGGCCACATCCAGAAGCATCAGAAGATGATGCGGATGGACGACAT
>CAYFRR010000043.1:0-9691 GCA_964345505.1 uncultured Rhodothermales bacterium | reverse complement strand
GACGACATTGCGCGCCTCCGGCGGGCAGTGCGGCGCACCGTACATAGCCTCCGCGAAGTCATCACGCAGGTGAAGGCCACCGCCCGCATGGTCAATGAAGCAGCGGGGCAAATTTCCAGCTCTGCCGAGCAACTGGCGGCTGGCGCGCAGGAACAGTCGGCTCAGGCCCAGGAAGTGGCCGCCGCTGTAGAGGAGATGGCACGGACCATCATGGACAACGCCAGCACCGCCACGCAAACCGTAGAGCTGGCACAGAGCAGCGGCACCGTAGCGGAGGAAGGCGGCGAAGTCGTGCAGCAAACGGTCAACTCCATTCAGAAAATTGCTCACGTCGTGAATGACTCGGCGGAGACGGTGGAGCGCCTCGGAGCCTCCAGCGAAAAGATTGGAGAGATCATCTCGGTGATCTATGAGATTGCCGACCAGACGAATCTGCTGGCCCTGAATGCGGCTATCGAAGCCGCCCGCGCTGGCGAGCACGGGCGCGGCTTCGCGGTGGTCGCCGACGAGGTGCGCAAGCTGGCCGAACGGACCACCAATGCCACCAAAGAAATCGCTGGCATGATTGAAGCGGTACAGGGCGAGACCGGTGAGGCCGTGACAGCGATGCAGCGGGGAACGGAGGAGGTAGCCCAGGGCATCGACAATGCCGATAAGGCCCAGGGCTCGCTCGACGCCATCGTGGAGCAAGCCAACGCAGTCGTCGACATGGTGCATCAGATCGCTGCAGCCACCGAGGAGCAGTCCACCACCAGCGAGCAGATCTCCCGCAGCGTGGAGGGCATCTCCACCGTCTCCGCTGAGTCGGCTGATGGTGTCACCGAGATCGCCCGGGCCTCCGACGATCTGAACCGGCAGGCTGATACCCTCAGTACGCTGATGCAGCAGTTCCACACCGGCGAGGATGCGGCCGCCGCGCCGCACCACGGCAACGGCGATGCCGCCCACCACCGCGCGGTGCAGGCCTCGTAGCTCGGCGCTTTCCTTCACCGTCCCAAGGGCTTGGTACGCCTTCTGCCTATGGCAAGGGCGCGCCTTCTTCTGCGTGGGGGTTTATGATAGGGGCCTGGTTTGTCTCCGTTCGCGGTGGCCCTGTGCTTACGTGGATGAGAGAGGGATGCAAGAGGGTTTCCCTCTGCAAACGTCACCACGGTCCGGATCAACCCACCGGTCGTCCTCATCGCTGGTTCACGACGGCCAGTGTGCAGCGGCTGATGCAGACGAGGCGCTCGCGTTCGTCGCGGATCTTAATCTCCCAGATCTGCGTCGTGCGGCCCGTATGGAGCGGCGTACCGGTCGCCGTCAGTAGTCCCTCCTTTACCGAGCGCACATGGTTCGCATTAATCTCCAGTCCCATCGCGGCTTTGCCCTCCGGTGCCCGGAGGTAGCCGCCCACGGAGGCCACCGACTCGGCCAGTACCACGCTCACGCCGCCGTGCAGATAGCCGAACGGCTGGTGGTGGTCCGGGGTTACCTGTAGGGTGGCCACTACGCGATCGGCGCTGGCTTCCTGCATCTCAATCCCCAGCAGGCGGCCGACGCCGGCGTTGGGGATCTGGTCTATAGATTTAGGCATAGGTCTCGGTCAGAAAAAGAAAAAGCGCGGTACCCAGAAGGCACCGCGCTCTACGGCAGGAGGGAGCGTCGGTTCAGGCTGCTGCGCCGTTCGTTCGGAAGTCAAACACAATCCGCGGCTGCTCCATGCGGCTGTGCAGTACGTCGTCGAAGGATTCGTTGACGGTGTCGAGGGTACGTGTCTCGCGCAACACCTTCGTATATCCATCCGCGTGCAACTGAAAAACCTCATCCAGGTCGCGGCGGGTGCCCACGATGGAGCCTTTGATGGTCAACCCTTGCAGTACCGTTTCGAAGATCGGTAGCTGGATGTGGTTTTCTGCAGGCAAGCCCACAAACACCAGGCGTCCGCCGCGGCGCAGCGACTTGTAGGCCTGCTCAAAGGCTTTGGGCGATACGGCCGTGCTGATGGCCGCGTGCGCTCCGCCCATCTTTTGCAGTTCCTCCACGACGTCGTCGCTCTTCGGGTTGAACGTGTAGGAGGCGCCCAGTTCCTTGGCCAGCTTCAGCTTCTTATCGACCAAGTCAACAGCGACGACGGTGGCCCCCGCGATCTTGGCGTATTGTATGGCCAAATGCCCCAGTCCGCCAATGCCAAACACCACCACGAGCTCCGAGGGACGCGCTTCTGACTCCTTCACTGCCTTGTACGTGGTGACCCCCGCGCACGTCAGCGGGGCGGCGTCGATGGGGTCAACGCCCTTAGGCACTTGGCTCACGTACTTCCCAAACCCACGCGCGTATTCGGCATACGAGCCATCGATGCTGTAGCCGGCATTTTCCTGTTGGTGGCAAAGCGTTTCACGGCCGGAGACGCAGTGTTCGCAGGAGCCGCAGGCATAAGCCAGCCACGGGAGCGCCACCCGGTCGCCTTCCTTTACATTGGTGACACTGCTCCCCACGCGCTCCACAATACCGACGCCTTCGTGGCCGGGAATGAGCGGCATCTTGGGCTTTGCCGGCCAGTCGCCGTGCACCGCATGGATGTCGGTGTGGCAGAGGCCTGCGGTTTCGATCTGGATCGATACCTCGTCGTGTTCAGGGACCGGCTTGTCGACTTCCTCAAGGGATAACGGATCGCCAAAGTTATGGGCAATGGCGGCTTGCATGGTTGTGCACATAATCTAAGGGGTGTAAACAATGAGGGGATACGAAAGCTACTGCGTCATTAAGCCTCGACGGCTTCAGGCGGCTCCAGCGCCTCAATCTCTTCGTCGGTGAAGATGCGCGACTTCGTCATGAAGCGGACGCCGAGCGGGATCTCAATGGAGAAGCTGGCACCGCGGCCCTCGCGCACGTCGATGGTCAACTGCATGTGCTTCCAGTACTCGTACTGGTCGCGAGCGATGTAAAATGGAGAGCCATCGATCTCGCCCAGCTTGATGTCGCTATTGCCCACCCGAAATTCGCCATTCGGGTAGCACATGGGCTGGGAGCCGTCGCAGCAGCCGCCGCTCTGGTGAAACATGAGCGGGCCGTGCTCCTCCCGCAGTTGTGCAATAATCTTCTTCGCTTCGTCGGTTACGGTGACGCGGGGTATAGCCATGGTCGGCGCTCGTCGATGGAAAAAACAGCAAGGGTATCACGCACCAGCGGGGGTGGAGGCAGAGCGCGAGGACGGATTGTCTCCGTCGTGCTCCGCGGCCACCCCCGCAGGATCACATCAGCAGCCTATCAACAGGCTGCGCATAAGCGTCACCGCTTAGAAAAAGCCCATCGCTTTCTTGTCGTAGGAGATGAGCATGTTCTTCGTCTGGCGGTAGTGGTCGAGCGCCATCTTGTGCGTCTCGCGCCCAAAGCCCGACTTCTTGTAGCCGCCGAAGGGGGCATGCGCCGGGTAGGCATGGTAGCAGTTGACCCACACGCGGCCGGCTTTGATGGCCCGCGGCACGCGATACATTTCGTGCGCATCGCGCGTCCAGACGCCCGCGCCCAGACCATACAGCGTGTCGTTGGAGATCTCGATGGCCTCGTCCATGTCCTTGAACGTCGTCGCTGACGTTACCGGACCGAAGATCTCTTCCTGGAAGACCCGCATCTTGTTGTGGCCCTTGAAGATCGTCGGCTCGATGTAGTAGCCGGAGGCCTCACCGTCGCCGCCCATGTTGAAGGCATTGCCACCAGTGAGGACTTCAGCGCCTTCGTCCTTCCCAATCTGTAGGTAGTTGAGGATCTTCTCGTACTGGTCGTTGGAGGCCTGCGCCCCGATCATTGTCTCTGGATCAAGCGGGTGGCCTACTTTGATTTTCTTCGTGCGCTCCACGACGCGAGCGAGGAAGTCATCGGCAATCGACTCCTGCACGAGGATGCGGCTCGGACAGGTGCAGACTTCGCCCTGGTTGAGCGCAAACATGGCGGCGCCTTCAAGGCACTTGTCGAAGAAGTCGTCGTCGGCATCCATTACGCTCTCGAAGAACACGTTTGGGCTCTTACCGCCCAGCTCCATCGTGGAGCGTGTGATGTTTTCGGAGGCGTACTGCAGGATGAGGCGCCCGGTAGTCGTTTCACCGGTGAAGGCGATCTTGTTGATGCGGGGCGACTGTGCCAGCGGCTTGCCGGCCTCCGGCCCAAAGCCCTGCACGATGTTGACGACGCCAGCCGGCAGGATGTCCTGCACGAGCTCCGCCCAGAACATAATGCCTACGGGTGTCTGCTCCGCCGGCTTGAGAACCACTGTGTTGCCTGCGGCGAGCGCCGGGCATAGCTTCCAGGCGGCCATGAGCAGCGGGAAGTTCCACGGGATGATCTGCCCCACGACGCCAAGCGGCTCCTTGATCTGCATGCTAACCGTGTTGGGATCGTGCTCGGAGACGGTCCCTTCCTCCGCACGGATGACGCCAGCGAAGTAGCGGAAGTGATCGACCGCCAGCGGCAGGTCGGCCGCCATCGTCTCGCGGATCGGCTTGCCGTTGTCGACGGTCTCTACCCGGGCGAGTAGCTCCAGGTTTTCCTCCATCACGTCGGCAATCTTCAGCATGATATTGCTGCGCTCCACGGCCGACGAGTGGTTCCACGTCTTCGCCGCTTCGTGCGCGGCATCGAGGGCCTTCTCAATGTCCGCCTTTTTGGAGCGGGCGACCCGGCAGAAGGGTTGCCCATCGATGGGGGAGGCGTTCTCAAAGTACTCACCGCCTTCGGGCGGCACGAATTTGCCGCCGATAAAGTTGTTGTACGTGTCCTTGAACGTAGGGCGCTCATACACGCGCTGCTTCTGAGTTGCTGTAGCCATGGTGCGACACCGTTGGTTGACAATGAGTAAGGTTGACTGTGCCAAAGAAAGCACGTAAGCGCTTTCAGCGGCTGATGCGCAACAAGAGGGAAATCAGGCAATGGCGCAATGGAACCGCTTTCTTCACACAATATCAAAAAGCGCTCAACCCTCGATTGTTTCCCGCGAGATATATGCAAAAAGTGGCCAGGTTGTGCATGGCCGTTTTCAGTAGCCAAAGACTCCCTGGGAACGGTCTCCTGTGGAGGCCGCAACGCATGCCGCCGGGCATAAAGCAGGCCTCAGCGGAACGGCGTAGTTCGGCTATCTTTCGCCGTCGGGCGCGATACGCCGGAGTTGCTCGGCCTCGGTAATCACGCGCCGCCCCATCAGCAGACTGGTGAGCATGCTCGTCAATCCTCCCGCAGCGAAGACCATCGCCATAATGACGAACTGGTAGAGCGCGGCGTAGATCGGGTTTTCACCGCCCAGGATCATGCCGGCCATGACGCCGGGGATCCATACCCAGCCCAGGCTTTTCAGCGAATCGACGACCGGGATGAGTGAGGCTTGCACGCTGGTGCGGAGGTGACGGGCCAGCACAGCCTGAGGTGGGCCGCCCAGGGCAAGCCCTACCTCAATCTCTTGTCGCTTCTCGCGGAGCTCGCTCTTGAGCCGGTCAAGCGCCAGGCTGTTGATTTTCATCGCGTTGGCAATCACCAGGCTGCCGACAGGGACGAGGCTGCGAACCGTCGACTCAATGGCGCCTGCCCACGTCATTGTCACGATCACGAGGCCTGCCCCAACGATGATGGCCATGAAGGATACCTGCGTGACGCCGGGCAGCCCTTCGCCGCGTTGCCGTGAGATCCAGGTGGCGCCCCCTACCATGCCCAACAGAATGACGGCGCTCCAGGCCAGCGGAACCGTCAGCAACAGCCCAATCACGAGTCCTACAGCTACGATCTGCATAAAGCCGCGCACGAAGGCGACGCTTAGCTCCGTTTCGAGCTCAAGGCCTCGTCTACGGGAAAGCAGCACGACCAGCGCGGCAAGCGCCGTAGCAGCACCGACTTGGGCGAGGCCCTGGCGCACAATCGGGTCTTGGAGGTCCTGGAGGAGGTCCTGGAGCATAGCGTCGGGAGCGGTGGACGTTCGGCGTTGCGACGTTGAGGGCTACGTGCAGAACTTTGCGTGGACGGGCGTTTCGTTACGGCCCCACATCGGCGAGTATGGCGTCGAGGCTGCCGGTGGCACGGACGCGGCCCTCCGCCAGCCGTACGCCGCGATGCCCCAGCCGCCGGGCGCGGTTGGGGTCGTGGGTCACGAGTACGCCGGTGAGCGAGAAGGCGGCTATCGCTTCTTGCAGAAGCGATTCGACCCGGCCCGCCGCCTCGGCATCGAGGCTGGAGGCCGGTTCGTCGAGCAGGATGATGTCGGGCTCGTTGAAGAGCGTCCGGGCGATGGCTATCCGCTGGGCTTCTCCACCCGACAACCGGTCGGCCTTGTGATCAGCAAAGCCCGCGAGGCCCAGGCGGTCGAGGAGTGCGTGCAGGCGATCCTCGTCTACCGGCTCGCCGCGCAGCGTGGGCCCCCACGCGACGTTTTCCGCTACCGTGCCCTCGATGAGCGTTGGCGCCTGCGGCACCCAGCCGACGCGCCGCCGCAGGGTGCGAGGAGCCAGCTCGCGGTAGTCTGTGCCCTCCAGAAAGACGGTGCCTTGCGTCGGCTCGTCGAGGCGGTTGAGCAGACGCAGGAGCGAGGTCTTGCCCGAGCCGGACGGCCCGAACACAACGAATACTTCCTGAGCCTGTACCTCAATGGATACATCCTCGACCAGCGTTTCATCCGCTACGACGCGGGTGAGGTGGCGCGTCGAAAGAAGCGGAGGCTCAGGCATAGTGGCATGCGGGGTGGAACCCTCGAAGGAATGGGGGTGGCCCAAAGGCCCGGCTTGGTGTTGTACAGCCCTTGCTGAGCACCTACTCGTTGGTCTGCTGTGCCTGCTGATTGATCGTCACCGCGAGCGGGTTGAGGTCCTCGCCTTCTCGCTCGATGGTGACCTCTACGGATTGCTCACGGGCGAGCGAATCGAAGGGGACCGTTTCGCCGCCAAGGCCGGTGACCTCCGTGGAATCCGTGAAGTACAGCCCGAAGACGCGAGCATCCGGAAACTCCACGTAAATCTCGCGCTCTGCGGCATTGACGGCGGTAATAGTGCCGCTGTAGGTGCCGTCACCGGGGAGGTTGGCGGACTCCTCCTCTTCACCGCCTCCACAGGCAGAAAGTAAGAGAAGGGCGAGGGTACAGGCCAGCGCGAGGCGTCGAGTGATCATGGCGTTTCTTTGTTTTTTGTGGGAGTGAACGTGATTAGACCTGACCAAACCCATTATCCGCTTCCCATGCGCTTGTCTGCGCAGCATCCTACCTGCGGCGGCAGCACCGGGTCCGTGACCCTTGCGAGTCAGAGCTCACAGGTCAGCGCTTACGGAAGGCACTGATTTCAGGACTGTTTCCAGGACTGTTTCCCTCATGCCGAAGGCGGGGACCCCGAGGCGTGGTCGGCCGGGGCCAGGCGTCGGTCCAGTGCCCAGCGGCCGCCGCCGGCCCAGAGCAGCATCAGCGAGCCCAGCAGCATCGCCCAGTCCGTGCGCATCTCGTGCGCCATCGACAAGAAGCCGTACTGGCTCAGCTCGCGCACCTCAAAGGGGCCGAAGCCAGCACCCATCCAGATGGGAATCTTCGTGGTAACGATGGCCACCCCCATGATGATAAACAGCGGCCCAGCTGCCAAGCGCGTGAACAGCCCCAAAAGGATCAATGCTCCGCAGACGGTTTCTACTCCGCCGACGAAGTAGCCAAGGAGCTCAGGGGCCGGGAATCCCATCGCCTCGAACCGCCCCGGACCGCGCATCGCCGGATAGAGAAACTTCTGGAGGCCTTCGAACAGAAACACGGGCCCGACGATGAAGCGAACGATCGGCAGGACGTTCCAGGCCGCTTCAGGGGTAGAGCGTAACAGGGCAGACCTCATAGGGCTTCGACCGTGTTTAATGTGCGTCAGCAGGTCCAAAACAAGCAGTCCGTGGGATGTTTCTCGCCTCACGCGGGGGCATCGCGTGCTGCGTGTGTGCGGACCTTGCAGCCTACCACGTGTCTTCCCTTTCGGAGCCATCGTTTCTTCTCCAACCTCTCACCCCCTGCCGGTGCCACGATGGGCACGCCATGCTTTCAGCGGATCAAGCCGCGCCATACTTGAGCGTCAGGTGCGCCTGCCCGCCGTGGTACGCGGTGTGCGTGATGATGCGTGCGAGTGCCTCCTGCAGCGGCAGCGTACCAAAGTCGGCTGTGACCTCGCGGGTCCAGACCGCCTCGTCCTGGGCGGCAATAGCCTCGTGAAGCGCCGTGCCGCTGCGGCTGAGCAGTGCGCGCACGTCGTCCGCCGGCCCAAACTGCTGCCGCTTCCCAGCATTCGGGCCGATGGTGTGAGCCTTTACGTCGATATCGCGTCCGAAGATGTTCTTGGCGAAGAGCAGTTCCACTTCGCCGGTGTGCTGAAGGAGCCAGGCGAGCGTGTTTGCCTCGGGATGGAGGCGGCGCGGGAGGTCTTCGTCTTGGATGTCATCGAGCCAGCTGGTGAGGCGCGTCCGGCCCTGGGTATAGAGGGCCAGGTAGCGATCAGTAAGGGATTGGGGCATGGATGATCTCGGTTTGGTTGAAGGAAGGATACGTGGCGCATCAGCAACAGCCGCCGCCCGGGGCGCATCCGCCTTGCGGGGGGCGCTGCAATGTAGGCGATCCGACGGAAATCATCGCGCCACCCAATCGGCGCTTTGTATCCGACGAACCACAGACGGGGCACGGGGCGTCGAGGCCGTCGGCATAAGCCGTCATGGAGGCCCTCACGTCAAAGGGATGCGAACAGTCGGTGCAGCGGTATTCGTAGGTAGGCATGGGGGAGAAGGGTTTCTAAGAGTAATCCAGCGAGGTGCACAGAAAAACAAGACGCCTGCGCCCGGTGAGGCACAGGCGTCTCGGTCTTTTTGCCTGTGTGCGTTGTTACGTTTAGGCGTTAGCCAAGGCAGGCGGCGATTCGCCAGCGGCCAGCGCCCGCAGGCGCTCCGGGCCTACCGGCTCCTCGGCCATCCAGGGGGCCAGCAGGGTGCGGGTCGCATGCTCATCGCGGACGGCCTCGATCTGCGGGACCTCCGCGTGGGCACGCGCTACCAGCAGCGGATCCGATGGTCCGGCAGCCGCCAGGCTCTGGTTGATGATCCACGCGTACGGCGTGATGCCCGCGCGCTCCAGGTCCTCCTGCAGATGCGCCGCTTCCAGCACCGGCGTCGTCTCCGGCAGCGTCACCAGCAGCATCTTCGTGTAGTCGGGATCTTGCAGCCGCATCAGCGGCGTCGTGACCCGGCTCTCGTCTACGCTTGAGGTACGCAGCACTTCGCGGTGGTAGGAGCCGGTGGTGTCCAGTAGCAGCAAGGTATGCCCGGTGGGTGCGGTATCCACCACTACAAACTGGCGGCTGGCCTTGCTCACCACACGGGAGAACGCCTGAAAGACAGCCACCTCCTGTGTGCAGGGCGAGCGCAGATCCTCTTCCAGCAATTGGCGTTCTTCATCCGAGAGGTCCTTGCCCTTAGTGCGTAGCACGCGCTCCTGGTACCGCTCATTCTCGGCCTTCGGGTCGATGCGGTCGACCGTCAAGTGCTCCAGTTCGCCATCGATGGCATCGCTGATGTGCGCGGCGGGATCCGTGGTGGTCAGGTGCACGTCGTGTCCGCGGGCCGCTAATTCTGTGGCAACAGCGGCCGCCATCGTGGTTTTGCCCACGCCACCTTTGCCCATCACCATGACGAGCCCCTTACCATCGGCTTCAAGGTCATCGACCAGATCGTTCAG
>CAYFRR010000042.1:0-19292 GCA_964345505.1 uncultured Rhodothermales bacterium | reverse complement strand
GCTGCGTCGAAAATACAACGCACCTCCTTCATCGGTCTGTCTTCGATGTGGTGCATCCGTAACCTTGGTTTTTCCCGTTCCGTAGGGGTACATACCTTCCGAACCTACCCCTGCGTCTCATGACCCGCTACGAACATACCCAGGTAGGGCACATCACCGGAGGCGCCCTGCTCGCTGGCGCCGGCCTCGCCCTCCTTAGCCCGATAGGATGGGCCAAGGCAGCAGTGGCCGGAAGCCTCGGCATCGGTGCTGCGCTCTTCGCCTCCCTCACCGTCCGCGTCACCGACCGCGAGCTGCACTTCTACTTCGGCCCCGGCTTCTGGAAGAAACAGATTCCCCTCGACGAAATCGTCGCCGCCCGCACGGTCCGCAACAGCCCATGGTACGGCTGGGGCATCCGCCTGACGCCGCACGGCTGGCTCTACAACGTATCGGGGCTGGATGCCGTCGAAATCGAAACGACCGACGGCACCACCCTACGTATCGGTACGGATGAACCCGAAAAACTCGTAGAGGCCGTCAGGTCCGTGACAGCCAGATGAATCTACCTACGAAGCATACGCGAGGACAGGCGTCTCGCCAAATGCTGTCATTGATCCAACGTGCGGAATGGCTTTTACCCTTGGCTTGAGCTTCCTTGTTGATCAACCGGCGCAAAGTGGGCGGTAAAGTGCCGCAGCTGGCGCGGCTCGTGCGTGATGGTGTAGCCGGGGAGCTCGTCGGTGCGCGTGACGATGTCCTCGAAGCACTCGATCACGTAGTCGACGTGAGACTGCGTGTAGACGCGCCGCGGGATGGCCAGCCGCACCAGCTCCATCGCAGCCGGCTCCTCGCTCCCATCGGGCTGCTTGCCGAACATCACCGAGCCGATCTCGCAGCCGCGAATGCCGCCCGTCAGGTACAGCTCCACCGCCAGCGCCTGCCCCGGGTACTGCAGCGGCGGGATGTGCGGCAGCAGGCCCTTGGCGTCGATGTAGACCGCATGCCCCCCGATCGGCTCCACCACCGGCACGCCCATCTCCACCAGCGCATCGCCCAGATACCGCGTGGAGGCCAGCCGGTACGCCAGGTACTCTTCGCGGACAATCTCCCTGAGCCCCTGGGCGATAGCTTCGAGGTCGCGCCCGGCCAGCCCACCGTACGTCGGGAAGCCCTCCGTCAGGATGAGCTGATTGCGCGCCTCCTCGGCCCACCGATCGTCGTTCAGCGCCAACCACCCGCCGATGTTAACGAGGGCATCTTTTTTCGCGCTCATGGTCATCCCATCGGCGTGCCCAAACATCTCCCGCACGATGTCCGCCACGTCCCAGTCGGCATAGCCCTCTTCCCGCAGCTTGATGAAGTAGGCGTTCTCTGCAAAGCGGCAGGCGTCTATAATCAGTGGGATGCCGAAGTCCTCGCAAACCGCCTTCACCGCTTTGATGTTGGCCAGCGACACGGGCTGGCCACCGCCGGAGTTGTTGGTGATGGTGAGCATCACGATAGGCACATGCGCGTGATGGACGTCCAGAAAATCCCGCAGCGCGGCCACATCCATATTGCCCTTGAAGGGATGCGGGCTGGACGGATCTTTTCCTTCGGCAATCACGAGGTCCACCGCCGTAGCGCCCGTGGCTTCAATGTTGGCGCGCGTGGTATCGAAGTGGGTGTTATTCGGAATATGGGCGTCAGCATCCGCCACGATGCCCATCAGGATGCGCTCGGCGGCGCGGCCCTGATGCGTGGGGATGATGTGATCAAAGGGCATCAGCTCGCGGACAGCCGCTTCGAAGCGATAATACGACGACGACCCCGCGTAGCTCTCGTCCCCTTCCATCAGCCCGCCCCACTGCGCCGCGCTCATGGCCGAGGTGCCCGAGTCCGTCAGCACGTCAATAATAACGTCCGAGGCGTTCAGGTTGAAGAGGTTGTAGTGCGCCGCCGCAATAAGCTCGGCCCGCTCCTCGCGGGTGGTGAGCCGGATGGGCTCCACCGACTTGATCCGAAAGGGTTCGATGATCGTCTTCATGCGCAGGCAGGCGTCCAGAGAGGAATACAGTGGGTCTGTAAAGATACACACACGCGCGCCAAATACGATAGGACCGGCCAGCTTCGGACCGTGGGCCCTCAACTGGCGTTTTAGAGGCCGCATTGTTCTTACAGTCCATCCTGCCGCTTCCCATGGCACCGCCCCCCACGCCCACGGCACCGCCTCCGGTCCCTGACCCGGCCCCCGCATCGTCCACCGATGCCCCCCCGCGCCTGCTCCGGTGGACGCGGGCGCAGTACGAGCAGGCGATCGACGCCGGTGTGTTCGGCGAAGACGACCGCGTAGAGCTCATCACCGGACACGTCGTAGAAATGAGTCCCCAGAACGCTGCCCATGCAACCACTGTCACATTGATCGACTACGCGCTCCGCACGGCAATGCCGTCGTCATCCTTTGCAAGAGTCCAGCTCCCCCTTGCTCTTGGCGCAGACTCCGCCCCCGAGCCCGACATTGCGGTCGTGGAGGGCACGCCTGCAGATTTTGTGGAGGCGCATCCGGATACCGCGCTGCTGGTGGTGGAGGTATCCAGCCGCTCCCTGGCCTTCGACCGAAGCGAGAAGCAGGGCGTGTACGCCCGAGCGGAAATCCCTACGTATTGGATTGCAAACCTAATGGAGGGCGTACTGGAGGTCTACACCGACCCGGCCGGCGGACGGTACCGCACGGTGCGCACGCTGGAAGCCGGCGATGCTGTTGCGGTGCCGGGCACAGACGCGACGCTACCGGTGCGCGACCTGCTGCCCTGACGGCAGCGCCCCATTGAGTGGGAGGAGGAGACTACGCCTGCGTATGGCTCAGCCGACGCCCGTACCGGTCTCGTAACCGATACGGCTGGCAGGACACGCAGCGATTGCAGGGAATAAAAGTTGTGTCACTGTTGCCTGTTGTAGCTCAGCTTCCTCGTGTTTCTTCCATGGCGCCTCTGCATATGCCCTTGCTCTCTTTTCTACAGCGCCTACTGCCTTCGGTGCATCTCGGCGCTTGTCTGATGCTGGTACTCTTTGTGTGGATGCCCGGCGTGGGACCCGCCGCAGCGCAGGTGGTGGAGCTTCCGCACGACGACGATACGCCGGGTACGTTTTTCGGGTCGGCCGTGGCCATTGAGCCGGGCCGCGCCGTGGTAGCCGCACCTAACGAAAGTAGCTGCGCAGCCGAGGCAGGCGCCGCCTACGTGTTCGAACGCAGCGGCGAGCGACAGCGCTGGGAGCAGGTCGCTACCCTGCTGCCGTCCAACTGTGAGGAAGGGCTCTTCTTCGGGCGCGCAGTAGCCCTCAGTGGCGACCGGGTGCTCGTCACCGCCTCTCGCGAGTTTTTTGCGGAGCAACGCCCCAACAGTGTGTACGTGTTTGAGCGCACCGCGGACGGCCAGTGGGAGGAGCAGACTCAGCTCCGCGCCGACCCCGGCCAACGCCGGGAGGGCAGCTTCGGCGCCGATGT
This sequence comes from uncultured Rhodothermales bacterium, assembly GCA_964345505.1. GTDB lineage: Bacteria > Bacteroidota > Rhodothermia > Rhodothermales > Salinibacteraceae > Tc-Br11-B2g6-7. Next base: position 15,826 of record CAYFRR010000042.1, on the reverse strand, counting down.
CGCACTCGATGGCGACCGGGCCCTCGTGACCACGTGGGCGGACACCAATGCTGGGGTGGAAGGGGGGGCGGCCTACGTCTTCGAGTTCACCGGAAGTCGCTGGGAACGCACCGCACGCCTCACCGCAGAGGGCATCCGCGACGGGGACGTGTTTGGAGGCTCCGCGACGCTGGACGGGAACCGCCTGGCCGTTAGCTCAGCCCGGCACGGCGACGATGGACGGGGCAGCGTGTTCGTGTTCGAGCAGGCCCCCACCGCCCAAACCTGGGACCTCGTCGCCCGCGTACCCGACGTTGAGGACTTCTTTATCTCGCTGGCCCTGGATGGGCTACGCCTGGCCGTAGGCGAGAGCCGCGCTGGCCGCCGGGGGTCGGGGGTAGTGCGTATCATCGGGCCTGACGCGCGCGGCGCATGGAGCGAGCAAGCCCGCATCGAGTCGCCACGCCCGTACCGCGGGGGCGCCTTTGGCACGGAGGTCGCGCTGCGCGGCGACTGGCTCCTGGCCACGGGCTTTGACGAACAGTTTCAACTCAACACAAACATCGACCGGGCGGTGTTCGCTTTTCGCTACCACCAGGATGCCGCAGAGTGGCGCGTTGAGCACGTCATGGACATCGGCTCGCCGAGCTTTGGCGCTGCCATCGACCTGAAAGGCCAGACGGCCATCGTGGGAGAATCCTCGCAGGACGCTCGCGGCCGGGCCTTTGTTATCCAAATTCCGGTTCTCGGGCCATCGGCTGAGCGCGAGTAGACTGCATGGCACGCAGTCCATTCCGCCAGTTTATCCCCTATTCAAGGGTACTTTATTGTTTGGTAAAAAATAAGGTTATTCGGCAAAATTATACGTACACGTTATATAATAAAGTTTGGTAGCCCTTCCATAAGTAAATATAATTCCTAATGGGAATCAGCTTGACTATTGTAAAGTCAGGCCGTACTGTGTTGATGTTCAAACATGTACTTGGCGTTCATAGCAGATCCCTGTAATCACGCATCGGCGCAGCCTGATTATTCGACGACGAACGTTCCAACGACGATAGGTACCGTCCACGCTCGACGCCCCGAGTAGCGTCCAAGACCGTTCAGGATAATGGTATACCACCCCAACTCCTGCCTGAAGGCGGCTCTCGATCGCATGTGCGCCTGCCTGCGCCGGTCCCCATCCCATTCACGTCGCCTCAGCAGTACCTATGGCAGGTAACGCACCATGTCGCGCGCGCTCCACAAAGCTTCGCATTTTTCTACCCAATCCACCATTTGTCATGAAGCACTGGTACATAACACTTTTACTACTCCTTCTGCCCGTGGCGACGGTCACCGCGCAGGAGCAAGGCACGCTAACGGGCACGGTGATCGAAGCCGGTTCCAGCCAGGGTCTGCCCGGCGTTAACGTCGTTATCCCGACGCTGAACCGCGGCGCCGCCACCAATATCGATGGCGTCTACACGCTCACTGGGCTGCCGGCCGGCACATACGAGGTGAGCGCACGCTTCGTGGGCTTTCGAACGTCCACGCAAGAAGTCACCATCGCCGCCGGCGAGGAGGCCACGCTCGACTTTGAGCTGCAGGAAGACTTCATGCAGATGGACCAGACGGTCGTTACCGGAACGGGCCTCAGCACCGAGCGGCGCAAGCTGTCGGCCGATGTGAGCGTAATCTCCACGCGTGACATTGAAGAGTCGCCCGTCGCCTCCGTGGATCAGCTTCTGCAGGGGCGCGTCTCGGGATCCTCGGTGCGCATGCAGTCGGCGCAGCCGGGGCAGGGCGCGCTCATCAACTTCCGGGGCATCACCAGTGCCTTTGCCGATCAGACGCCCGTCATTTATGTGGATGGCGTGCGCGTGGACAACAACTCGGGCACCAGTTTCAGTTTCGGCGGGGAGTCCACCTCGGCGCTCTCGGAGCTGCTCACGAATGACATCGAACGCATTGAGATCACGAAGGGCGGCGCGGCCAGCACGCTCTACGGCTCCGATGCCGCCAACGGCGTGATTCAGATCTTCACGCGGCGCGGCCAGGAAGGGAAGCCTGTCATTACCGTCCGCACTGAGCAAGGCATCGACATCCCCAACACGCAGTTCTTGCTGGACACGGGCTTCTCGTTTGCCGGCAATGTGGAAGACCCAGACGACCCGGACTTTGGCCGGACCAACTTCATCCGAGATGAAATCCTCCGGACTGGATATACCCAGAACTACTACACGGGCGTCTCGGGCGGCACGAGCGACATCACGTACAATGTAAGCGGCCGCGTGCAGCAAAGCGGGGGCGTGCAGCCCAATAACGCCAGCACCCTGTACGCCCTGCGCGGAAACGTGGCAACGGAGCTCGCCAACACGCTCAATGTCAGCTTCTCTGGGGCCTACACCCGCTCCAACTTCTCTCGCATCAACAACGGGACCGCGATTGCGGACCCCCTCACGGCCTTTGAGGTAGGTGACGCCAAGTTCTTTTCGGGTGCTTCCACACTGGATGAGGCCCTGGACCTCTTCCTCCTACCCACCATCAAGGAGGGCGTTGACCGCTTTACGTTGTCAACTACCGCATCGTACACCCCCTCAGAGCTCTTTAGCTCGCGTCTGACCGGCGGCATCGATAGCCGCTCGAACGAGCAGCGCCGGCGTAACCCGGCCGAAGCTGATGCCCTTACCGGCAACGATGGTGGGCTGCTGACGCGGTTCGACCGCAACTTCAACGCGGTCACGCTCGACTATCAGGGCACGATCAGCTACCCACGAGAGGGACGCGTCACGTCCGACTTCACGTTTGGCGCGCAGGGCTTCCGAGAGGAAACCAGCACCATCTTCGGTGAAGGTGAGACGTTCGCCCTCCCCGGCACCGAAGACTTTGGAGAAGCCGGTTCCATCATTGCGGATGAGGGGCGTAGCCAAATCTTCAACGGCGGCTTTTTCTTCCGTGAGCAGCTCGGGATCGACGACCGGATCTTCCTGAATGCCGGCATTCGCTTCGATGGGAACAGTGCATTCGGGGATGATGTGGGCCTGCAGGCCTACCCGAGCGTGGGCGCAGCCTATAATATATCGGACGAGGACTTCTGGCGTGGGCGGGTGCAAAGCATCTTCAGCGAACTGAAGCTGCGGGCTGCCTATGGCGAGACGGGCAAGTTTCCTACGCCGTTTGCGCGGGACGTCACGTTTCAGGCGAATGCCTTTCGTGGCGAGGCTGCCCCACGGTTTGACAACCCCGGTAATACGGACCTCCGTCCCGAACGCACCGCTACGCTTGAGGCCGGGTTTGAGACTTCCCTGCTGCGGGATCTGGTCGGCCTGAACATCACCGGCTACCGCTCCATCACCTCCGACGCTATCTTCTCTGTGCCCGAGCAACCGGTCACCGGGCGGGGCTCACAGCTGCGGAACGTGGGCGAAATTCGGAATCGGGGCATCGAGCTGGACGCCGATCTGCGGATCTTCAACCGGCGCAACGTGCGCTGGTCGTTGGGCGCAGCCTACGGCTACGTGGAGAACGCGATCACCGATATGGGTGGCGCGGCGGACTTCAACGTAAGCACAACCGTCAGTGCGCAGCAGCGCGTGAGCGAGGGGCGCCCTGTGGGGGCCTGGCGGGCCACCACCCCGTTCGACAGCAACGGGGACGGCTTGCTGGATGCCTCCGAATTCCGCTTCACCGACACCACACCCTTCCCCGACCACACGGGCTCCATTTCCACCCGCCTGACGCTCTACAACCGGCTCAACCTGTTTGCGCTGGCCGACTGGGCCACCGGGTCGGAAGTGTTTGACTGGGGCAGCCACTGGGCGCAGTTCAACGGCCTGGAGCGCGCGCCGCGTCCCACGCGGTTTGATACCGATGGGAATGAGGTAGGGAAGTTCAGCACGGCGGCGGCCGGCACGGCGCTGCTGCAGAGCGGCGACTATCTGAAGCTGCGGGAGCTCTCCATCAGCTACCGGCTCCCCGAGCGCCTGATCGAGAACGCCAACCTGCGATCGGCTCAGATCTCGCTCACCGGCCGCAACCTGCTGACGTTTGCCCGGCAGGACTTCGTGGACCCCGAGCTGGCAGGGCTTACCAGCGGCGGCGGCTTGCAACTGGGCGGCGCGCAGAGCATCACGCTCTCGCCTCCCCGCCAGCTGCGCCTGAGCCTCGAAGTGACGCTGTAGCATCTGCTCTGGCTTCACCTCCTCCCCAGTCCCTGCCCTCCTGACTACTCTATTGCCATGACCCTGTATCCGTATCTCCCCCATCGCCTCGCCGCTGCCCTGCTTGCCCTCGTGCTGGCTGGGGTCTTCGCCACCGGCTGTGATTTCCTCGACCCGACGGAGGTCGAGAACCCCCGCACGACGGACGATGACCTCGCTGCAGCTAACCAGCCCGTGCGCTCGTTGCTACCGGGTCTCCGGGCGCAGTTTAGCCGCGCGATCGGCTCGACCGTCGTCGCTACCGCTGTAGCCACCGACGACTACTCCATCAACGGCACCGGCCTGGGGGGCAACGACATGGACTTCCCGGAGCTGGTGACGCCCAATACGGCCGTGATCAACTCCACCGGCGCCACGCTCGGCATCTACTGGAATCTGCAGGAGCTCCGCGCCCTCAGCGACTTTGTGCTGAACGACATCGCCCCGAACGACGAAAATGCCCCCGATGCCCTCCTCGCGGAAGCGCACTACTACCGGGGCATGGCCTTCCTCATGCAGGCTGAGAACTTCACCGCCGTGCCGACGGAGACCAACGAGACGCCTGTGCCAGCCTCCACCCTGTTCGCACGGGCCCAGGACGACCTGCAGACGGCCCTGACGCTGGATGAGGGGGGCCCGTTTGCGCTCCCTGCCGAAGCCGCCCTGGCCCGCCTGGCGCGCGGTACGGGCGATACGGGAACAGCCGCCACGCTCGCCTCCGCCGTGCTGACATCAGACCCCAGCTTCCTCTTTCAGCAAGCGTTCGATGAGCAGAACCTGGTCAACGCCCCGCACCTCTACATCGTGACGCGAGCCCTGAAGGAGCTCCAGCCGCTGCCCCGGCTCGATTTTCTCGATCCCAAGTACACGGCACGCGACGCCGGCATTGCCGTAGCGAAGGCAGAAGAGATGCATCTGATTCTGGCTGAGGTAGCCCTGGATGCAGGGCAACCCGGGACAGCCCGTGGCCACCTGCTGGATGCGCTCGCGCTGGTCGCAGAACGTCCGACGACGGCTTTCGCGGATGACGACCCGCGGTTTGATAACGACCTCAACCCGCGCCCCCGGACGTCGGACATCGCGATTGCCTTTGAGCCGGGCGGCGACTTTGTGGAAGGCCTCGTGCTGGATCGGCCGTGCGAGGATGACGCATGCATTACCACGCCTAACGTGTCGGGTACATCGGTAACAGAGGCCCAGCTAAACGCCGCCGACGCGGACGAGCTGACGCGGCTGCTGTACCTCATGCGGCAGGAGATCCTGCTGCTGGAAGGACGGCGCCTGCACGATCTGGGCCTCCGCTTCCCGATGATGCTCCGCGAGATCGAGCAGAATCCGAACACCACGGAAGGGGATTCGGGTACGGAGATGGTCATTCCCGCCTACATCCCGCCCAGCAATGAGCTGGACCTCTACACGCCCGTGGAGATCTACGACGAAGACGGCAACACCGTCGAACCCGAGATCACCATGCTGCACGACATGAACCGCGTGCTGGCTACAGAGCGTGGCCTGCTGATCGCCAATCCGCAGGTGCCGTAGCACGCAGACGACACCCACCCGGGGCGCCCGTCTCCTTCGCGGAGGCGGGCGTTTTTTGTTTCTCAGGTCAGGAGCCCATGTCGCGTAGACGCTGCCGCAGCAGATCGGGGCGCCCCTGCCCTGGGGCGCCATCGTAGGTATAGCTGGCAAGCACGTCGGCGGCCTCCGGGACCGTCCACGCTGCATCGTTGGCAGCGGCCTGTTGGTAGGCGTCGCGGAAGGGCACCCCGTTGGCTACAGCAGAGAGCGCCTGGGCCGTGGCAAACAGCTCGGGCGTCAGATGGGCCGCCATCTGCTGGGGGCAGAACGTGACGCCCCCCGCTACCCGGGTCACGGCTTCCACCAGATCGCCGACCGTCTGCGTAGCGCGCATGATGGCATCTTTGGTGAACTGCAGGTCGCGGTGGTAGCCGGACGGCAGGTTCGCAGGCAGCGCCAGCAGGACCTGTGCCTCGGCCTGCAGGCGCGGAAACGTTGCCCGGGCCAGCTCCAGCACGTCGGGGTTCTTCTTTTGGGGCATGATGCTACTGCCCGTGCAATAGGCCTCGGGGAGCTCCACGAAACCGTAGCTTTTGCTGTTGAAGCGCATCAGGTCGCTGGTCAGGCGGTTGAGCGTGGCCCCCACCTGCACATACGCATGCGCAATGGCGGCTTCCAGCTTGCCGCGGCTCAGTTGCACAGAGGCCACGTGGGTCTGCACCCCGTCGAACCCGAGGCGCTCCGCCACCGCCGCGCGCGGCAGATTCAGGTGCGGCACGCCGTAGCCTGCCGCGCTGCCCAGCGGCGAGCGGTTCACCAGGCGCCGCGCCGTCTGCAGCAGCTCCAGATCATCCAGCAGCACCTCCCCGTAGCCAAGCGCCCACGCCCCAACGGTGGTAGGCATGGCGGGCTGATCGTGCGTGTAGCCCGGCATCAGCTGCCCATCCCACGCTTCTCCCCACACGCAGCACTGCTCGATGAGCGCGGCTACCTGCTGCTGCAGGCGGTCGATCTCGGCCCGCAGATAGAGCCGGACAGCCACCAGCACCTGATCGTTGCGCGAGCGTCCGGTGTGCACCTTGCGCCCGGTCACGCCCAGGTGTTCGGTGAGAAACCGCTCGATGACCGTGTGGCTGTCCTCATCGGCCCTCTCGACGACCACCGCGCCCTGCTCGTAGGCACACAGCAGATCATCCAGCGCCTGACTGATGGCGTGGTATTCGTCAGGCGTAAGGACCTCGATGGTCGACAGCCCCCAGGCATGCGCCCGGGTGCCTTCCACGTCGTACGGAAACAGGAGGGTGTCCCAGGCCGCGTCGGATCCCACCGTGAAGCGGGTGACCCAGGCATCGGGCGATTCGTCAGTTTTTTGCCAGATGGGAGGCATAGGCGCTCAGGCGGAGAAAGAATCAGCAGGATCGAAATACGTGGTGATGAGGGCGCGGTACACCTGCACGGCGCGCCGTACCTCCGAGAGTGCGATGTGCTCGTTGGCCGTGTGCGAGCGCTCGCTCTGGCCCGGGCCAATTTTTACGGTGGGGACATCCGATAGGAAGATCCAGTCCGACGCCGTAGGCGAGCCGAACGGAGCGGCTTCGGGCAGGGCCGCCCGGCACGCCTGCACGATGGGGTCGTCTGTCGCGGTGGCCACCGGCACCAGCCGCTCGCTGTGCACAACCACCTCCGACTGCACGGCCTCCCTGACCGTAGCGATGAGCGCTGCGTGCGTGGTGGAGGGCGTCGACCGGATGTCGAGCGTAGCGGTGCAGCGGTCCGGAACGGCGTTGTTGGCGTCGCCGCCGCTGATGACGGTGGGTGTCAGCGTGCATGGCCCGAGCAAGGGGTCTTCGCCCGGCAGGTGGAGCATCCGCAGCCGCTGCAGATCCTCCATCAGCAGGTGGATGGCGTTTTCGCCGAGATGGGCCCGGCCAGCATGGGCGGCGCGGCCGTGGGCGATCAGCTTCAGAATGAGCAGCCCTTTTTGCGCAGTGCAGGGCTGCAAGCCAGTGGGCTCGCCGACGAGGGCGGCCGAGAGATCGGGCAGCTCCGGGCGGAGATGCTCCAGCCCGTTGTAGCCGCTGGACTCCTCGCACGCCGTCAGCGCTACCATCACGCGCCCCCCCTCGGGCACGTAGCCCTCGCGCGCCAGCTGCAGCAGGGCCGCCGTCATGCTGGCGCCACTGGCTTTCGCATCAACCGCACCGCGGCCGTAGAGATGGCCATCGCGCACGGTCGGGGCGAACGGATCGAACGGGTGGCCCTCGCTGGGCGGCACCACATCGAGGTGCGAGTTCAGCAGCAGCGTGCGCGGCCCCTCCCCGATCCAAAAATAGAGGTTGTCGCCTGTGCGCCGGGCAGGCACACCGTTCGCTTGCACCAGGCGTTCGAGAACGTCACACAGCGGCCCTTCGTCGTGGCTGAGCGACGGAACGGCCACCATCGCGTGCAGCAGGGCAACGGGGTCGAGCGCTGTATCGGGAGGTGCGGGGAGGGAACGAGCAACAGGAGGCATGAGGCGGCCCGTTGGGATGGGAGGAAGCGTGAGGAGAACATGTTGGATGGGACAAGCGCGTCAGGATTGCCAGGCCCTCGGTTAAAGCGTCACCTGGGTGGCCCGGCGCCGGTTGACGAGGTCGGCCACATGCACGATGCAGACTTCACCGACGCCGGCGCTCAGCGCCTCCAGCGCCATGTCGACTTTCACCTTCATCCCGCCGCAGATCCATCCTTCGGAGGCGCCGGTAGCGGCGGTTTCGGCCGAACAGGTGGAGAGCGCCGCCGCCTCGGGGCCGGGTGAGCGCTGCACGCCGCCCGTCTCCGTCACAAAAAGCAGCGCCTCGGCCTGCAGCGCCTCGGCCAGCGCCCGCGCCACCGTGTCGGCGTTCACGTTGTAGACCTGCCCCTCGGCGTCTACGCCCAGCGGCGCGATGACCGGAAGCATCCCGCGCGCAAGCAAATGCTGCACGAGCGTGGGATCGACGTGGCGGATGTCGCCTACATGCCCGAAGTCGACCACGCGCCCGTTGACCGTCCACGGCGGGCGCCGATCGACCTCGATCAGTCCCCCATCGACGCCCGAGAGTCCTACCGCCTGCAGCCCCTGGCACCGCGCGGCGGCGACGAGCCGCGTGCTAAGCTCGCCACGCACCGCCCAGAGCAGCGCCTGCAGGTCGTCATCCCCTGTAATGCGGCGGCCTTCTACCTTCTCCGGCTCGCGGCCCAGCCGGCGCGCAAGCGCCGACGTCTGCGGCCCGCCGCCGTGCACCAGCACGACGGGCTGCGCGCGCTGCAGGCGCACGAGCTGCGGCCAAAAAGCGGCCAGCGTTTGTTCGTGTTGGAGGAGGCTGCCGCCAAGCTTCACGACGACAGGTGCTGCGGATGCGTTGGTAGCCATGGGATCAGGCGCTCCAGAGCTCGTGAAGAAGGGCTTGCTGGGCCGAGAGGCGATACCCGGCCTGGCGGAGGTGCAGGCTCGCCGGGCCGTCCAGCACGGCATCTTCGACGACCACGTTGCGGCGCACCGGCAGGCAGTGCATGAAGTGTCCGTTGTCGGTGCGCGCCATCCGCTCGGCGGAGAGTATCCAGTCGCGGTGCGCCTCCCGCTGGGCAGCCTCAGCCTCTGGATCGGCGTAGCGCTCCAATCCGCCCCACGACTTTGCGTAGACGATCTCAGCGCCCTCCATGGCCGCATCGAGGTCGGACGTCTCCTGTATGGTTCCCCCATGATGTGCGGCTGTCTGGCGCGCGTCTTCCATCACCGACGCATCCAGGGCATGCGACTCGGGTCGGGCCACGGTCACCTCGCAGCCAAGCCGCGCGGCCGCCAGCAGCGCCGAGTTGGGCACAGCCATCGGCAGCGCCTTCGGGTGGTACGCCCAGGATACGACCACGCGCCGGCCCGCCGGCGCCCCATCGAAGTGATCGGTGATGGTCGCGGCATCGGCCAACGCCTGGCAGGGATGGTGCCAGGCCGACTCCAGGTTTATGATGGGCACCGGCGAGGCCTGCGCGATCTGCTGCATCCGGGCGTCGGTGCGGTCGGCCTCCAGGTCGGTGCCCGAGGCAAAGAGCCGCACGCCGAGGGCGTCGTAGTACTGCCCGAGGACGGCGATGGCATCTTCCACGTGCTCAGCCGCCGCACCGTCCATCACGGCCCCTTTCGCCCAGCTCATGGCCCACGTGCCGCGGCCCGGCTGCAGGGTGGAGACCTGCGCGCCCAGTCGGGCGGCCGCGACTTCCATAGAGGTGCGCGTGCGCAGCGATGAGTTGAAAAACAGCAGGCCCAGGCTCTTGCCTTGCCCCACGGTTTGCTGCCGCTCGGGATGATGATACAGGGCGCGCGCCTGTTCAATCAGGCGCTGCCATCGCGCGGAAGTTACGTCGGACCACGTCAGCACGTGTCCCGGTCTCGTAGCAGATGAGGCAATAGCGGATGGGGCGGTAGCAAGTGCGGAGGATGGTGTCATGGGGAAGAGAGCACAGGTTCGTGGAGGGCATCGAGGGCGGCGGCAAAGGCCGCCACACATGCGTCAATGGCATCATCTGGCGTGATGAGGGGCGGCATCAGGCGAAGCACCTGCGGATCCCCACTGCCTCCGGCCAGCACACCTTCGGCCCGGAGCGCGGACAACAGCGGCTTCACAGGCATGGGCATCTCCACCCCGATCAGGCACCCGAGGCCGCGGATGGACGACACGTACGGCGCTAATCCGGCGGCCAGCCGCTCGTGCACGTGGGCGGCGCGCGCCATGAGGGCGTCCTCCACGAGGACGTCCATGGTCGCCTCCACCGCCGCCATCGCCAGCATGCCCCCGCCGAAGGTCGACCCCTGGTCGCCCGGCTCCACCATTGCCGCCAGGGCATCACTGACAAGCACGGCACTGACCGGCATCCCCGCGCCCAGGCTCTTCGCCAGCGTAATGATGTCCGGCACCATGCCAAGCTGCTGGCTGATGGAAAACGTGCCGGTGCGCCCGACGCCGGTCTGGACCTCATCAAAGACCAGCACCACGTCGTGGGTATTGCACAGCACACGCAGCGCACGGTAGTACGCCGGCGGTGCCATCCGCATGCCCGCGATGCTCTGGATCGGTTCCAGAATGAGCGTGCCGATGTCGTCGTGCTGCGTCAGCAGCTGCTCAACAGCGTCCACATCGCCAAACGGCGCGAAGTGGGTGGGCGGGAGCACCGCCGTGTGGGGGGCGCGGTACTTCGCCGAAGCGGTGACGGCAAGACTACCGAGCGTGCGCCCATGAAAGCCGCCCTCCATCGCAATGACGCCCGGCTTGCCCGTCCACTGCCGGCCCATCTTGAGGGCGGTCTCGTTGGCCTCGCTGCCCGAGTTGGCAAAGAAGACGTGGCCGAGCCCTTCGGGCGCCAGGGACGCCAGTTTTTGGGCCGCACGCGCCCGGACCGGGCTGTAGCTCACGTTCGAGTAGAACTGCAGCTGCGCCGCCTGCCGCTGGATCGCGGCCGTCACGCGCGGATGGCAGTGGCCCAGCAGCGCGACGCAGTGCCCGCCGTAAAAATCGAGGTAGCAGGTACCCTCGGTATCCCAGAGATGGACGCCCGATCCGCGTTCGAGCGCCACGGGCATCTTGTTGTAGGTTGGAAGCAGGTAGTGCGCTTCCTGAGCCATGATCGCATCGGTAGTCATAAGGCAGCAGCTGGTGTGTGAGATAGAGCGGGTGTGGACGAAGTGTTAGGCAGCAGGCCGGCGGTCTCGGGCAGGCCCAGCAGGAGGTTCACGTTCTGGACGGCCTGGCTCGCCGCGCCTTTCATCAGGTTGTCGAGGGCAAAGCCGATCGCTACGTGACCGCCCTCCACCACCCAGCCGAGGTCGCAGAACGGGCTACCGACCACCGGCTGCAGCTCCGGAAGCTGGCCGGGATACCGCCGGATGAGCGGCGCCTCGGCATAGGCCGCTTCGAACCACGCTGTAAGGGTCTCCTCCGAGAGGCCACCGGGCGCGTGCACGTGGAGCGTCCCCCAGATGCCGTGCGTCCAGGGCCCGGAAGCAGGCGCGAACGATAGGTTCACCGATCCGCCCAGCCCCTGCAGCACCTCCGGCAGGTGGCGATGGCGGAAGGTGCGATACGCCCGGACGTTGCCGCTCCGCGTGGGGAAGTGCGTTGTGGCTGAAGGCGTAGCGCCTGAACCCGACGCCCCCGTGAGCGCGGTGGCCGACGCCTGAAGCGCTGGCACGTGTGCTGCCAGGGGCGCCAGGGCCAGCCGCAGCCCGGTTGCAAAGCACCCAGGGTTGGCCGCATACGGAGTCGCATACGGCGCCTGAAGCTCTGGCAAGCCGTAGGCAAACTGCTCAAGCAGCGCGGGGGCGGTGTGCGGGGCATCGTACCACTTCGCATAGGTGGCGGCGTCGCAGAGGCGAAAGTCAGCGCTCATGTCCACGATGACGCCAGCGTAGCCCTGCTGCAACAGCGCGGCCACGACGGCCATCCCCCGGCCGTGCTCCGCGGCCACCACAACGGCATCGGCGCTTTCTGGATGGAAGGCATCAGGCGCCGTGAACCGCAGGTCGGTGACGCCTCGCAACGCAGGATGGGCCGCATGCAGCGGCTGTCCGGCAAACGTACGGCTCGTGACGGTCTGCACGTGCAGCGCGGGGTGGGCATCCAGTAGGCGCGCAAGCGTACCGCCGACATACCCGGCGCCATGGAGAAGGGCTACGGTGTGCATGGCATAAATGCGTTTGAGGGAGAGGCGTCGAGGGTGCAGGCCCGCGCGTCGGCCGGTGAGAAGGCGCGGATCGCTGCCTGCACGGTGCGGGTCAGGTCTGCCGCCGCGTGGAGCGCATTGCAGCCGGGCGTTCCAAGCGTCTGCTGGAGGTAGGCGCAGCCCACCGCATTGTCGGTCACCGGCCCGGTGAAGGCGGCGATGGGCTGTGCGTAGCGCGTGTTGAAGAGCTGATGCACCGCCCACGCCCCCGCCAGATCGCTGGCGGCTACCACATGCGCAGCGGTGTGCTGCTGCAACTCAGGGTCCCGAAGCAGTTGATCTACCCCGTACGGCCCAATGACGCCGTCGCCCAGCTCAGCCACGATTACGTCGGGGGCTGCCGCCTGCAGCTTACGGAGTAGCCCTTTGGCCAGCCCCCGCATGTCTTTGCTGGTGGTGGAGACCGCCCCGGCGTCGGTGAAGCTGGCCGTGGCTACCGCGCCATGCGCCTGCATGGCAGCCACGTCGCGCTGCAGTGTCGCGCCCGTAAGCTTGACGGCCGCTACCCGTAGACCCGCCTCCGTTAGCCCTTGGACCAGCGTGCAGGCGGCGTAGGTCTTGCCCGTGTTCATTGCGGTGCCACTGACCATCACCAGCGGCGCGCAGGACGGCAGGTGGTCCACCGGCGCAACGGCATGATCAGCTAACGCCACAGGTCGCGCAGATGCGCCGGATCCGGTGCACACCGCCCCGAGGACCTTCACCCGCAGCGGCGGGCCAAGATCGGGATGGCCTGCGGTGCAGGTGCCAATGATGCCGCCCATGTTGAGCACGTGCAGCACATCACCTACGGCCACCTCCGCCGGGATAGCGCCACTGTAGCCTTTCAGCGCCTGGCGCTCGCCAAGCGGCCCCACCAGCACGTCTCCCACGGACAGGCGCTGCATCGCGCCGCCTACGGTTTCAAGCTGATTGTAGGTCTCTTTTTCTTCCAGGACCTGTACGGCGACGGCGTATCCTTCCGCGGCCGTGATGGCCGGCGTCAGGTGCACCGAGGAGCCCAGCCCACAGGGGGTAAGGCACGAGGCCACATGATCTATAGAAATCGTTTGCATAGCCATAGGGGGTCAGGCGTGCGCGGCCTGTTTCTGGTGAACATGATGGGCGATTTCGGCTTGCAGCCCATGAATCCGGGAGAAGCCGCGGGCATCGCGGCCATCCCACGCCTGGTTGGCCTCGCCATAGGCCGCGCGGGTCTGGTCGAAGAGCGAAAACGGGCTCGTGCAGCCCAGCACCTGCAGCCGGCCCTGGTGCAGCTCCACCGTGACCTTCCCGGTGACGGTGCGCTGGGAGCTGTCCAGGTAGGCCTCAATGTCCCGCAGCACCGGGTCGAGGTAGTGCCCCTCGTGCACCAGCATGCCGTACTGCCCGGCCAGGTAGTCCTTGTGCCGCTGCTGCGCCTGGGTGAGCACCACTTTCTCGAGCTCGCGGTGAGCGGCAATCAGGATCGTGGCCGCCGGCGCTTCAAACCCGACCCGCCCTTTGATGCCGAGGATGGTGTCGCCGACGTGCATCCCGCGCCCGATGCCGTGTTGAGCGCCCAGTGTGTGCAGGTGTTTGACCAGCGCCACGCCGTCCATCGCACTACCGTCCACAGCCGTGGGCAGGCCTTTATCGAACGTAATCGTGAGGTGGGCCGGCGTGGTAGGGGCGTCGGCCGGGGCGGTGGTGTCCTCGTAGGCTGCCTCAGGCAGTGGCTCGTGGGTGGTCAGCGTTTCCGCACCACCGATCGTATTGCCCCAGAGCCCCCGGTTGATGGAGTACGCGGTGGTAGCGGCTGGCACCTCGTAGCCGCGCTCCTGCAGATAGTGGGTGCTGGCCTGCCGGGAGAGGCCCTGCGCACGAATGGGCGTGAGAATATCCAGCGACGGCGCCAGCGCCCGAAGTGCGCCATCAAACCGTACCTGGTCATTGCCCGCGCCAGTGGATCCGTGCGCGATCGCCGTGGCGCCTACCGTGTCGGCCACACGCACGACCGCCGCTGCCTGCACGAACCGCTCCGGACCAACACACAGCGGGTAGCTGTGGCCGCGCAGCACGTTGCCCTTGATGAGGTAGCTAAGATGGTCGTTGTAGAGGTCGTGCTCGGCCTGCACCGTGGTATGGGAGGTGGCACCCAGGGCATAGGCGCGGGCCTCCAGGGCGTCAAGGGCCTCGGGCGAGAAGCCCCCGGTGTTGACGGTGACCGTGTGCACGTCGGCCCCGTAGTGCTCGCGCAAATAGACGACGCAATACGAGGTATCAAGGCCTCCGCTGAAGGCAAGAACAATCGGCATGACGGGTTACAGGGATGAGCGAAAAGGGCAGAAACGAAAAAAGGCACCGGCTCGAATGAACCAGTGCCTGTCGGCAAAAACTGCAATGTCTACTGTTCGGAGGTTAGCTTACCTCGGGGGCGGTGAACAGTGGCGGCAGATCTCCAGGGGGCCGGTCCATTCGGTACGTGCGAACGTACGTCGGCGTCGGAGACGTCGGCTGGACGGGGCGGTATGGATAGAAATCTGCGCCATGAGTTCGCAGTGTACGGATTGTTCAGGACAGTGTCAAATGATCACTAATTTTTTTCCGGTGCGTCGACAGCACAAGCGAGCGGGTGGCGCTCACAACCCAAGGAAGGCCAGATCGGCGTGCTCCTTCAGCCATTCGGCATGGCGGCGGACGCGCTCGCGGTTGGCGGAAGGCACGTCGTTAGGGTCTACGCCCTCGGCCATCTCCTCCGTCAGGTCCTGCGTGCGGCCACCGGTGACGCGGCGCAGCACGTCGGCGATGCCCCCCTCAGGAAGCGACAGGCCTACCGAGCGGTACATCTCCCGCTGCACCCAGGCGTATTCCTCCACCGAGAACCCCTGCTGGTTTAAGGCGGCCACCTGGGCCTGTTTCACCTGCACGAGGCCGTCGCGCACCTGGCGGGCGACGGCGGCCAGCTCTGCACTTCCGAGACGCGCTTCGCCCGACTGCACCTGCCGCGCAGCCGACTGCAGGGCGCTCCACGTCTCTCCCCATACGCCGCGCACGTCGGCGCGCAGCTGCTCCTGCACCTGTCGGTAGCGGGCAATCTGCTCGTCCGTGAGCACACGGTCAGGCGGCGGCTCATACGGCGACTGGTCTTCTACCTCCTCATTCAACGCGCTCCATGTAGAGGTTACCTCTACGAACGGCGCGGCATAGGGCTGAAATATGTAGCTGTACCCCAGCCACCCGAGCACGCCCAGTAG
The DNA here is from genome assembly GCA_964345505.1 of uncultured Rhodothermales bacterium. GTDB lineage: Bacteria > Bacteroidota > Rhodothermia > Rhodothermales > Salinibacteraceae > Tc-Br11-B2g6-7. The sequence goes on along the minus strand of CAYFRR010000042.1, from coordinate 195 downwards.
TACCAACAACACAAACAGTTTGCGCATGTCTTTTATCTCAGTAGGCGTGTGATGTCTGTTTTCTTGTACGAACCACCGCGCGTGAGGTCCACATGATGGCACCCGAGGCCTGTTCACGCTTCTTACCATAGGCTTTGCCGCAGCTTGGCAAGCGGTGGGCCAGGCTTCATCCGGTACAGCAACCCGTGTGCCACG
>CAYFRR010000041.1:0-19452 GCA_964345505.1 uncultured Rhodothermales bacterium | reverse complement strand
TCGACGGCGGCGCAGGCTACGGCGCTGCAGGTGCTCGTGGCCAACGGTGTGGACGTGGTGATTCAGCAGGACGGCGGCTACACGCCCACGCCCGTCATCTCCCACGCCATCTTGACGCACAACCGCGAGCACGAAGGCGTGCAGGCGGATGGGGTGGTCATCACGCCGTCGCACAACCCGCCAGGAGATGGGGGCTTCAAGTACAATCCGCCGACCGGGGGGCCGGCCGGAGGAGCCCTCACGCAGCGCATCGAGGACCGGGCGAACGAACTGTTGGAGCACAACCTCGACGGCCTGCAGCACGTGTCGCTGGCGGAGGCTGAGCAGGCGGCAACAGCGCATGACTACGTGCAGCCCTATGTCGACGATTTGTCGTCGGTCGTCAACATGGAGGCTATCGCCGAGGCCGGGCTATCCATCGGGGTTGACCCCATGGGCGGCTCGGGCATTGCCTACTGGAAGCCCATCGCGGAGACCTATGGGCTGGACATCGAGGTGGTCAACCCTCACGTAGATCCCACCTTCCGGTTCATGCGCGTGGACAAGGACGGCAAGATCCGCATGGATTGCTCCTCGCCCTACGCGATGGCCGGGCTGGTAGACCTGAAAGATCGATTTGACATCGCCTTCGGCAACGATCCCGACTACGACCGCCACGGCATCGTGACGCCCAGCGTAGGCCTTATGAATCCGAACCACTACCTGGCGGTGGCCATCCGCTACCTGCTCACCCACCGCCCCAACTGGCCCGCAGATGCGCAGGTGGGCAAGACGCTCGTCTCCAGCTCCATGATCGACCGCGTCGTCCGCAGCCTTGACCGCACCGTACGCGAGGTACCCGTGGGCTTCAAGTGGTTTGTGGACGATCTGCTGAACAGCGCCATCGTGTTTGGTGGGGAAGAGAGCGCGGGGGCGTCGTTCCTGCGGAAAGACGGCACCGTGTGGACGACCGACAAGGATGGCATCATCCTGAACCTGCTGGCTGCCGAAATCACGGCCGTGACGGGCAAGGACCCCGGCACGCATTATGCAGAACTGACCGCGTCGTTTGCGGAGCCGGTGTACAAGCGGATCGATGCGCCGGCCTCGCCCGAGCAGAAAGCTGCGCTCAAGAGCCTCTCCCCCGATGCGATTACCGCCAGCGCGTTGGCCGGTGAAACCATTCAGGCCAAGCTCACGAAAGCGCCCGGTAACGATGCCCCCATCGGCGGGCTGAAGGTGGTCACGGAGAACGGGTGGTTTGCCGCCCGGCCCTCGGGCACGGAGGCCATCTACAAGATCTACGCCGAGAGCTTCCAAGGGGAAGACCACCTGGAGGCGCTGCTCCGCGAGGCGCAGGGCATCGTGCAGGATGCGTTTGCTTCGGCAGGCGTGTAATCGTTGCCACTGACCGTCACGTACCCCGTGCGCCACTATGCCGCTCCATTTTTCTGAAGACGAGCTTCGCCAGATCCAGGATGCCGTTGATGCGGCCGAGGTAAAGACCGCAGGGGAGATCGTCCCCGTCATCGCGCGCAACAGCGGGCAATACGGTGAGGCCGTGTGGCGAGCCGCCAGCCTGTGCGGCGTGCTCTCGCTCGTGGGCGTGATGCTGGTGTTTCAGCTCTACGACGGCTGGGGCCTGACGTGGCTGTATGCCGGCTGGGGCGTGGCGGTGGTGGCTACCGTAGCCGGGACGCTCGGGGCCGTCATCACGGCGTACGTGCCCGCGGTGAAGCGCTTGCTGACCCCCACGAACCTCATGGCGCGGAAGGTGCACCGCCGCGCCATGCAGGCATTCGTGGAGGAGGAGGTGTTCAACACGAACGACCGCATCGGGACCCTCATCTTTATATCCGTCTGGGAGCACCGCATTGAAGTGCTGGGCGATGTGGGCATCAACGAGCTGGTCGAGCCCGATGACTGGATCGCGGTGATCGAGCGGATCCGGGAGGGGATTCAGCAGGACCGCGTGGCTGACGGGCTGGTGGAGGCTATCGGGATGTGTGGGACCATGCTGCGTAGCCGAGGAGTGGACCCGCAGGGAACGGACCCGAACGAGCTGGCTAATCACCTGCGTGTGTACCCGGGAGACTGACCGGAGGGCGTGCGGGAGAGCCGATGCTACTTCAGACCCGCTACTACCTCAAACCCGCTACCTGGCGCGGTCCCGTGCGAGCTATCCGTCGTGCTCAATTTCAAGCACGAGGCCATCCACGTCGCGGACAAAAAGACGCTCTTTGGTCTCCTGATATGCGTGCCCGGCAGCGTCGAGGCGGGAGCGGAGGGCCGTGTAGGCGTCGGGGGTGAGTTCAAAGCCGAGGTGGTGAATACTCCCGCGGCCGGGCACCGACGGGTGGGCGAGCTCGCGCATCTCGATGATTTCCAGGATGTCGCGCCCGGCTTCATCGGTGAGCATGGCGCGCTGCCGCCCCTCTCGGATGGGATCGTCCTCAATGACGCGCAACGTCAGCCCTAAGAGGTCTACGTAGAAGGCGACCGCGTCGTCCAGCGCGGCCGTCATTACGGACGCGTGGTTGAGCTGAAGTGAAACGTCGGAAGTGGGGTCTGGCATGGGTAGGCGTCATTGAGTGGATACGTCAGGAGTCACGCAACAGCTGTCGGGTGCCGGAGCTGGTCGAGGTCAATCTTGAGGCGGTCAATCTTCTTGTAGAGGCCCTGGCGCGTGAGGCCCAGGGCATCGGCTGTAGGGGCCACCTGGCCGTCAAAACGGGCGAGGGTGTCGCGGATGAGGGTGCGCTCGACATCGGCCAGGGCGTCGCTGAGGGTCAGGGAGGCGTGTTGCAGGCGGTAGCTGAGGGTGTCGGCGGCGGGCGCTGCGTCGCGGTTTTGCGACGCGCGGACGAGGCCAGGGGAGAGGTCGCCCACATCCAGCATGGGGGCCGGCTCGTTGCGCAGGGGGGCCACCGCGCGCTCGATCTCGTTGCGTAGCTGCCGGATGTTGCCCGGCCACGGGGCCTCCTGCAGGATGGTGCGGACGGCACTGCTGAGCGTGGGCAGGGGGCTGCCGGTGGGCAAGAGGTCGCGCATGAGGTGGCGCACGAGCAGCGGGATGTCGTCGCGCCGTTCGCGCAGCGGCGGCAGGTGCAGATGCAGCACGCGCAGCCGATCAAGAAGCGCGTCGTCCATTGGCTGGTGTAACTCACCCAGCGCCTCGGTAGACGTGGCAATGATGCGCACATCAACCGACAGTGGCGCCTCGGCCCCTGGCGTCGGGACGGTGCCCTCCCGGAGTATGTACACGAGACGCTTCTGTACGTCGTGCGGCAACAAGTGCACTTGGTGGAGGACGAGCGTCCCCCCGTCTGCCCGGGCAAACGCGCAGGGGGTGGCCGACGATGATCCCGGCGCTGCAGGCAAGCCATGTCCGAAAAGGCGCCCATCCAGGCGGTCCTGCTCAATGTTGGTACAGTCGACTGTGATGCATGGGGCCTCCGGGCCGGCATCGTTCTGGTGAATGCTGGCCGCCAGGGTGCGCTTGCCCGTGCCGGCCTCGCCGGTGAGGAGGATCGGGCTGTGGGTGTGAGCCAGTCGCGCGGCGCGGTCCAGCACGGCGGTCATGGCAGGTGAGCCCGCCACCAGCGTATGAAACGCAGCGGTGGGCTCCGGGGCGTCGGTGCGACCGGTGGCAGCCGTGGTGTCGCGGTAGAGACGCGCCTGCTGCACGGCCAGTGACACGAGCGGCCGCCAGGGGGCAAACGCTTCCCACGCGTCGGTCACGACGGACGCCGGGCCTGTGAGGTACAACGCGAAGCTACGCGCGCCATCCGCTGTCAGAAAAAAGGCCGTTCCTTCATCCGTAGCTACCGACGTGAAGCGCGGCGGAAGGGGTGGAGCATCGGTGCCTGGCCGCACCGCCTGCCAGCCACCGCCCGTGCGCTGGAGGAGCGTAGCTTCCAACGTGTCGTCGATACCTTGCAACGCTTGCTGCACGTGCTGCGCGATGAGCACCGGCGAGAGCGCTGCCCGGTACAGATCGTCCGCCAGCGTTGCATCCCATGCTACTGCCTCGACTTTGGCGCCCCCCTCAGAACGCAGTTGCGCGATGGCCTCCGGGAGGTCGGGAATCGCCAGGGCATCAAACTGTGCGGCAGCATCGTCCAGTAGCCTGTGAGCCTCTGCCGGCGCATGGCAGGCGAGGGCGAGCCGCTGCCGCGCGGCCGCCGGGGCGTCGCCCATGGTGTCGGCCGCCACGAGTGCCTGCCGGTGCCACACCGTGGCCTCCGCCACATCGCCTTGCACATCGGCCAGGCGACCACGAATACGAAACCAGTCGGCCGCCAGCGGCACCAGCCGGAGCAGCGCGCGGTGTGGGGCAAGGGCATCCAGCACCTTCTCGGCACCCGTGAGGTCGGACTGCAGGACCGCTGTGTGGAGCAGCGACAGCAGGGCCCGTAGCTCAAACACCCGATGCCCCGTGCGTCGGGCCTGTTGAAGGGCCTGCGTCGCTGCGTCACGTGCCTGGTCGTACGCAAACGTCTGACGATGGAGGAGCGCCTCGGCCAGTTGCAAGCGACAGGCCAGCAGGCGGCTCTCGCGATAGGGCAACCGTGCGGTGAGGTCGCGTAGCACGTCCGCCGCCGTATCCCAGTCTGTGCGGGCCATGTGGAGGCGGGCCTGCTCCAGCCCCATAATCAGCGCACCGGTCGCGTAATGCGTGACGCGGTCAGCTCCGCGCGTGATCGCACGTTCGGCCGCGGTCCAGTCCCCGGCACGGATGTGCGCGCTGGCCTCCGCCCGCAGCGCGGCCACGTAGGGGTAGCCGGCGACCTGTACCGCACCGTCCAGCGCATGCCGGGCGGCCTCTGCTGTGGACACCACCTGCGTGGGCGGATGCCCCAGCTCATGGCGTAGTGCGGCCTCGTACGAAAGGCCATGCCCGAGCAGCAGGGCATCGTTCAATCGCTCCCCCGCCGCTTGAAGTGCTGCCGCATGCGTCAGGCCGTCATCGTACGTGCCCTGAAAGGCGCAATCGAGAATACGCAGGTGATGCGTCCAGGCGGTGGCCAACGCGTCCTCGATGCGTGCCGCTACGGTTTCTGCCTGGCGTAGGGCCTCGTGCACCAGCGCAAACTCATCGATGGTGGTGTAGGCTACGGCCTGCCCCAGCAGCGCCCAGCAGGTCCCGGTGCTATCGGACTCCTCGCGGGCCGTGGTTTCGGCTTCGTGCAAGAGTGCCAGCGCCCGGGGGCCGTTGTACGTGCGGGCATCCCGCCAGGCCCGGGCCCATCCCATCGCGCACGCCACCGCGGCGCGGGCATCCGACCGGAGAGCGGTGCGGGAGGCCTGGTCTTCATAGGGGGCCAGCAGGGTCAGCGCCTCCTGTGCCCGTCCCTCCCGCAACACCCGAATACGGGCCAGCAGAGCACGCACCATGGCCTGCTCTGCCTGCGCTGTGGGCCCACCAGCCTGCGCTTCCTCCACCAGCGGCTCCAGCATGTGCGCCACATCGGCCTGCCGGCCATCGGCCAGCAGCTCGTGCGCCATGGCTATGGTCTGAGCGTAGTGCAAAACAGGGAGCGGTCAAGCCGCAAGGGTTGGGGGAGCGTGCAAGACACGCAAGGGGTGAGAGGGGCTGAGCAGCGAAAATACACGGACGGACTACATAAAGCCAAGCTCTAAGCGCGCTTCATCCGACATCATCTCGGGCGTGAAGGGCGGGTCGAAGGTGAGCTCGAGGTCCACATCGGCTACGCCGTCGGTGTTGCCCACGGCCTGCTCTACCTGGCCCGGCAAGATGCCCGCCGCCGGGCAGTTCGGGGCCGTCAGCGTCATCGTGACGTGCACGGTCTTGTCCTCGGCGATGTCCACCCGGTAGATCAGCCCCAGGTCGTAAACGTTGACCGGGATTTCCGGATCATAAATCTCTTTGATGTTCTCGATGATGCGATCTTCCAAGACGATATCATCGGAGAGGTTGGTAATTTCGGCACCCATAAGGCGGCTCGTCAGGTTGTGAGGGAAAGGGGGACACGTCAGGCCGTCTGCTCGTTCTGCGCGAGAGCGTTGGCGTAGGCTTTCATCTGCTGCACCATCGACTGCAGCCCGTTCTTACGAGTCGAGGAGAGGTGCTCCTTCAGCCCGATCTCCTCAAGAAACTTGACGTCGGCCTTGGCGACCGCGTCGGGCGGTTGATCGGAGAGCACGCGGATAAGGAGCGCAATCAGACCTTTTGTTATCATGGCGTCGCTGTCGGCGCGGTAGACCACGTGGCTATTGGATCGGTCGGGCCGCAGCCATACCTGCGACTGACATCCGCGGATGCGGAAGTTGTCGGTCTTGTACTCCTCCTCAATGAGGGGAAGGTCTTTTCCGAGCTCGATCAGGTATTCGTACTTCCCCATCCAGTCATCAAAGAGCATGAACTCGTTGATGATGGCCTCTTCGCGTTCGGGGATCGACGTGGTTTCCATGGTGGAGGATTGTGTGGTGGGCTTACGAGAGAAGCGGCTGAATACGCTGGAGCGCCTGTACGAGGCGATCTACATCGTCGCGTGTGTTGTACAGGGCGAACGAGGCGCGCACCGTACCAGGAATACCATACCGATCCATCAGCGGCTCGGTGCAGTGATGGCCCGTACGGACGGCAATGCCCATCTGGTCAAGGAGCGTGCCTACATCATACGGGTGAGCGTCGCCCAGGAGGAATGAAATCACGCTGGCCTTCTCCTGCGCGGTTCCAATGATGCGCAGGCCGTCGATCGTCTGCAACTGCTCGGTGGCATAGGCGAGTAGGTCTGCTTCGTGGGCCTGCACGGCGTCCATGTCGAGCCCTTCCAGAAAGTCAACCGCAGCGCCCAGCCCAATCGCGCCCTCGATGTGCGGCGTGCCCGCTTCGAATTTGTGCGGCAGGGCGTCGTAGGTGGTGCCGTCAAAGCTCACGCGGTCGATCATGTCGCCCCCGCCCTGAAAGGGCGGCATGTCGTTGAGGAGATCTTCCTTGCCGTAGAGCACGCCAATGCCGGTGGGGCCAAACATCTTATGGCCCGAGAAGCAGAGGAAGTCGCAGTCCAGCGCCTGCACGTCCACGCGGGTGTGCTGGGTGGATTGCGCGCCGTCGATCAGGGCAAGAGCCCCGACCGCGTGGGCGTCCGCAATCATCTGCTGTACCGGATTGATGGTGCCGAGCGCATTCGAGATGTGCCCGATGGCCACGAGGCCCGTGTGCTCGCCGAGCATGTCGGTGTAGGCGTCGTAGTCCAGCTCGCCGGCGTCGCTCACGGGAATCACCCGCAGCTTGGCCCCTATGCGCTCGCAGAGCATCTGCCACGGGACGATGTTGGAGTGGTGCTCCATCTCCGAGACGATGATTTCATCGCCTGCGGAGAGGTGAGACGCCCCGAGGCTGTACGCCACGAGGTTGATCCCCTCTGTGGTGCCGCGCGTAAAGATGACCTCGTGCGTGTGCGCCGCATTGATGAAGCGCGCAATTTTCTCCCGCGCGCCTTCGTACGCATCTGTTGCCACCTGACTCAGCCGGTGCACGCCGCGGTGCACGTTGCTGTTTTCCTCCGCATAGTACGCCCGGATGCGGTCGATGACCATATCCGGCTTTTGCGAGGTCGCGGCGTTATCCAGATACACCAGCGGCTTATCGCCATGCACGGTCCGTTGCAGCGTGGGAAACTGGGCCCGGACCGCCGCAACATCAAACGGGCGCGTCAGGGTGTCTGCGGGATCAACGGAAGTAGGCATAGCCGGTGCAGGTACGTGGTAAGAGTGCGTTACGCCTGTGGACCGAAGCGTGCGGTTACGTAGGTGTCGAGCAGTGCCTCCAGCGGCTCGACCTTCACGTTGTCCAGCACGTCGCGGGCGAAGGCTACGAGCAGCAGCGCGCGGGCCTCGGAATAACTCAGGCCGCGGCTCTGCAGGTAGAAGATCGCCTCGTTGTCCAGCGTGCCAGTGGTAGCCCCGTGGCTGCACTCCACGTCGTCGGCATAAATCTCAAGCTCAGGCTTGGAGTAAATGTCGGCATCTTCCGAGAGCAGCAGGCTATCGTTCGACTGGTACGCGTTGATGCGCTGCGAATCCTGACGCACGAGGACCCGCCCGTTGAAGACAGCCGTGGCGTCTTCGTCCACCAGATGCTTGTATAGCTCTGAGCTGTAGCAGTCGGGGGCGGCGTGGTCGACGACTGTGTGGTTGTCGACGTGCATGTCACCGCGGCCCAGCACAAGGCCGTACAGGTGCGACTCGCAGTGCGGGCCGTCCGGCAGCATACGCAAGTTGTTGCGCACCAGCTCGCCGCTAAAGGTAAACGCGTTGGTGCGCACCACGCTCTGCCCGTGCTGATACCCCTGCGAGGACAGGTGAATGGCCGACTTAGGCCCCTCGTCCTGGATCTCGTAGTGGTCGAGATGGGCATTGCGGCCAGCGTAGCTTTCCACCACCGCATTCGTAAAGGTGTGCGTGTCCGTGATGGCGCGGCCCGTCTGGATGATCGTCGCCTGCGCGTTCTCTTCAGCGATGAAGAGATAGCGCGGCTGCAGCATCAGGTCGTCCTCTGCTGATACGACGCTGACAATATGGACGGGCTTCTCGAGGACCGTGCTTTTCGGTACGTACACGAAAGCGCCATCCTGCGTAAAGGCTGTGTTTAGCGCGATGAAGGCGTCGTTCGCGTGGTCGGCGTACTGGCCGAAGTGCGCGTCCACCAGGTCGGGGTGGTTGCGGGCGGCGTCGGCGAAGCCGGTGACAATAGCGCCCTCGGGCAGCTCGCCGATAGAGGAGAGCGCTTCGCTGAAGCGGCCGTTGACGAGGACGAGCACGTGGGCGTCCAGATCGGATACCAGGAAGGGCGTGATGTCCTCGGCCGTGACGTGCGGCTCGCGGGGCGCCAGCTGCAGCGTGTAGTTGCGCTTCAGCACTTGCTGGATGTTGGTGTACTTGTACGCCTCGGCCTTACGCTTCGGGAAGCCCAGCGCCTCAAAGCGCTCGATGGCTTCCTTCCGGAGGGCATGCAGGCGGCTGTTACCGCCGTTGAGCGTCGTACCATCGGCCGTGCGAAAGGCCGTAAGGAAACGCTCTTCGGGCGTGGTGTCGATTCGTTCGAGTGTTTGGGGCATAGCCACAAGGGATAATGTGTGAGCGGGAGTGGAAGAGGAGGGGGTTAGGCTGGCACCGCTTCGTTGCGGATCCAGTCGTAGCCCTTCTCCTCCAACTCGAGGGCCAGGTCCTTATCCCCCGTCTTCACAATCTTGCCGTCCACCATCACGTGCACCACGTCGGGCACAATGTAGTCAAGCAAGCGCTGATAGTGCGTGATGATAAGGAAGCCGCGGTCCTCAGAGCGGAGCTTGTTGACCCCGTCGGCCACGACGCGCAGCGCGTCGATGTCGAGCCCGGAATCTGTCTCGTCCAGGATTGCCAACTTGGGCTCCAGCATGGCCAGCTGGAAGATCTCGTTGCGCTTCTTTTCACCACCGGAGAAGCCTTCATTCACCGAACGACGCATGAGCTTCGGATCGAGGTTGACCAGCCCGGCCCGCTCGCGCATCAACTTCATAAAGTCAGCAGCCTTGATCTCCTCCTCGCCCTGGTGCTCGCGCTTGGAGTTAATGGCCTGCTTCAGAAAGTTCATCATGCTCACCCCGGGTAGCTCTACCGGGTACTGAAACGCCAGGAAGATGCCTTCAAGGGCCCGCTCGTCGGGCTCCAGTTCCAGCAGGTCTTCGCCCTGGTAGTGCACGGTGCCTTCCGACACCTCGTACTCTTCGCGCCCGGCCAGCACCGACGCGAGCGTGCTCTTACCGGAGCCGTTGGGGCCCATAATGGCGTGCACCTGCCCACCGTCGATGGTCAGGTCAACGCCTTTGAGAATCTTCGTGTCTTCCACGCTGGCGTGGAGATTTTTTACTTCAAGAAGTGCCATGGGGGTAGGGATGTATGCGTGTGATGTCTATTGAAAACGTTGGATCGGAGGAGGCAAAGGCATGTGCGCGAGGCCGGCCGTTGCGCGGCCCTGCGCGCCATCGCCCCCACCGACCTGCTTATCCGACCGAGCCTTCCAGCTCAATGGCGAGCAGCTCGCGGGCTTCGACGGCAAACTCCATCGGCAACTTCGCAAGGATCTCTTTGCAGAAGCCGTTCACAATCATCTTGATGGCTTCCTCCTCGTTCAGCCCGCGCTGATGACAGTAGAAGAGCTGATCGTCGCCCACCTTGGAGGTAGTGGCTTCGTGCTCGACCTGTGCCGTCGGGTTGTCGATCTCAATGTAAGGAAACGTGTGCGCGCCGCAGCGGTCGCCCAGCAGCATAGAGTCGCACTGGGAGAAGTTGCGGGCGTTCTTGGCGTCCTTATTGACCCGTACCAGGCCACGGTAGCTGTTGTCGCTCCGGCCGCCCGAGATGCCCTTCGAGATAATCGTGCTCTTGGTGTCGTTGCCGATGTGGGTCATCTTGGTGCCCGTGTCGGCCTGCTGATGCCCCTTGGTGAAGGCCACCGAGTAAAACTCCCCGACGGAGCGGTCGCCCTTCAGGATGACGCTCGGGTACTTCCAGGTGATGGACGAACCCGTCTCCAGCTGCGTCCAAGAGATCTTGGAGTCGTCGCCCTTGCAGAGGCCGCGCTTGGTCACGAAGTTGTAGATGCCGCCTTCGCCTTCCTTTGAGCCCGGGTACCAGTTCTGGATCGTGGAGTACTTGATCTCGGCATTGTCGTGCGCCACAAGCTCTACCACAGCCGCGTGCAACTGGCTCTCGTCGCGCTGCGGCGCGGTGCAGCCTTCAAGGTAGCTCACGTAGGCGTCGTCCTCGGCGATGATGAGCGTGCGCTCAAACTGCCCGGTGTTCTGCTCATTGATGCGGAAGTAGGTCGACAGCTCCATCGGGCAGCGAACGCCCTTGGGGATGTACACAAACGACCCATCGCTGAACACGCAGGAATTGAGCGAGGCAAAGTAGTTGTCCGTGTAGGGGATCACTGAACCCATGTACTTGCGCACGAGCTCAGGATGCTCTCGGGCTGCCTCCGAGATGGAGCAAAAGATGACGCCTGCTTCCTCCAGTTCTTTCTTGAAGGTGGTCGCCACGGAGACGCTGTCCATCACGGCGTCCACGGCCACGCCTGCCAGTTGCTTCTGCTCTTGAAGCGGGATGCCGAGACGCTCAAATGTATCGAGCAGTTCGTCATCCACCTCGTCCAGGCTTTCGTAGCGCGCTTTCCGCTTGGGGGCAGAGTAGTAACTCATCTCCTGAAGGTTGGGCTGGACATACTTCAGGTGGGCCCACTCCGGATATTTGCTGGAGTCCGTCATGATCTTTTTGAAGTACCGAAATGCCTTGAGGCGCCATTCCAGCAGCCATTCGGGCTCTTCCTTCTTCGCCGAGATCATGCGCACGGTATCTTCCGTGAGCCCGGGATCGGCGGTATCGGCGTCGATGTCAGTCGTCCATCCGTGCTCGTAGTCGGCATCGGCTACGTCCTGCAGGTATTCGGTCTGTGTCGTGCTCATAGAAGAGACGGGTCGGATATGGTCGGGAAGCAATGAGAGACGCGGGAGAAAACGTCCGCCGGGTTCGGCTGTTGTAAACATGAGTTTACATGCGTGCTTCCATGTAAACTTGCGACGTCGTACCTTTTTATCAAACGCATCGTTCCCACCCCGGCACCGGGTTACATGATTGCTTCATCTGGCCGTGCGGGCGTGAAGCAGGCGCGTGGAAACACCTACGCCGGACGGGCGGTAGCGTACCCAACGGATGGCAGCGGTGCTTCACCCCCGCGCGCTGCCGCGTGGCCTCTCTTTGCTGACAAATGCCCTTCTCGCCATGCCAATTCAGATTACCAACCGCGCCCACAACCGAATTCGCACGGTCGCCGACCAGGAAGGCGTATCTTTAGACTCCACCTACCTGCGCGTGGCCGTCGTGCCCGGTGGATGCTCGGGGCTCACCTATGACCTTGGGTGGGACACCACATGCCGGGATTCCGACCACGTGGTGAAAGCCGAAGGCGTGCGGGTCTTACTCGACAGACGGACCTTTCTTTACGTGCAGGACGCCGAGCTTGACTTCACCGATGGGCTCGATGGGGACGGCTTTCACTTCACCAATCCGCAGGCCTCCCGGACATGTGCCTGCGGCGAATCCTTCGGCATGTAAACTGACGTTTACGGTTGAGGGTGTCGGCACGTACACCTACAACCGCTCGTAGCGCAGGCTGTCGGTAGCCGCGATGTTATGCTGGTCGCAGAAGCCAGCGGGCACTTCCAGCACATATTGCGCAGGCCCTTCCGAGGGGATCTGCTCGGAGGAAAACGGGCGGGCGTACTTGTGGATGTGCCCGATGACGCCGTCGGCGTCAATGAAGAGCAGATCGAGGGAGAGGGGGGTGTCGGCCATCCAAAACGACCGTTCGGTTTCTTCCTCAAAGGTGAAGAGCATGCCGCTCATTTCTGGCAATGCCTCACGGCCCATTAACCCGCGCGCTCGGGCTTCGTCGGTGTCGGCGATTTCGATGGCAATCTCCATCGGCTCCATACCATCCCGATAGAATGTGAGCGTGCCCTCCTCCTGAAACGCTGGCGCGTCGGCGGTATCCTCATCGCCCGACGCCTCGTTGGGCGGGGCGCCGGGGTCGCAGGCCGAGAGCAGGAGGAGCGGAGCAAGAGCAAGCAGGACGTAGCGCATGAGGGTAGACCGTGAAAAGAAAGCAGGGTTAGTCGTCGCGGCGGCGCCACCGGATGCGGGTCTCCTCATCGATGTTGTGGCGGGCGGTGAAGCCGGCCCGCACCTCCACAACGTACTGCGCGGGGCCGTCCGATTCGTACCGCTCGTCGGCAAGGGGACGGGTGCGCCGGTGGATGTTGACTACTTGCGAGTCGGCCCCTACAAAGATAATGTCGAGCGCAAGAGGGGTGTTGCGCATCCAAAAGGAGCGCTCATCGGCATCGTCGAAGATAAACAGCATGCCCCCGCGCTCCGGCAGGGAGCGGCGGTCCATGAGGCCGCGCTGTCGGGCAGAATCGGTGGCGGCGATTTCAATGGCGATGGCCTCGAGGCGCTCCCCGTCGGCATCAATAAACTCCAGTACGCCATCAGCCCGAAAGGGAATGTCGCGGGGCATCGGGGGATCCTCTGCTTCGCCACAGCCAGTAAGCAGGAGTAGCGACACGAGCAGAACGGGCAGGCTACCCAGCAGGAAACGCATAACGTCAGGTGATGGCGAGGGCTTGGAGAAGATGTTGGGTTACGGCATCGCAAACGAGCATACCGTCTACCGTAAGCCGCAACCGGTTCGTAGCGGCATCATGGGTAAGGTAGCCTTCTTCCATCAGATCGTCCAGCGCATCTGCAGCCATGTCTGTGAGGTCCAGCCCATACCGACGGGAGAGATGGTCAAGGTCGAGGCCGTCGCGGGTGCGGAGGCGGAGCACCACATACTCGTCGGCCAGGTCGTCGAGGGAGCGCGCCTCGCGCCCCTCGGTGGGGGCGTGCCCCTGGCGGATGAGCGCGGCGTAGCGGCTGGACGGCGTGACGTTAGCCCAGCGATAGGCCGGCAGCCCACGCCACCAGAAAGAGTGGGCGCTGGTCCCAAGGCCAAGGTAGTTGGCGTGTGACCAGTAGGCCTCGTTCTGGCGCGAGCGATGGCCGGGACGCGCAAAGTTGGCGATCTCGTACGGTTCGTACCCACGGTCTGTCAGCACGTCGAGCGCGCGTCGGTACCGTGCAGAGATCTGATCCTTCGATGCGGCACGTTCGTCATCCGTCACCTCCGACAGGGTGAGGTGCGGCACCTCCAGGCGGGCCGCTCGCGCCAGGCTGGCAGCCCAGTAGGCGTCTTCCTGTGCCTCCCAGCCAAACGCCAGGTCAATGGAAAAGCTATCGAAGCCTGCTGCCTGGCAGCGCGCCACGATCGTTTCCATGTCGTCTGCCACTGATGGCAAACCGAGGGCGCGGCGATCGTCTGGATAGAACGACTGCACACCCAGGCTCACCCGGGTGAAGCCAAGCGCCTGCACACTGTCGAGATAATCTGACGAGGCATGGCCCGGCGCCACCTCAATCGTAGCTTCCTGAAGGGGAGCATCGAACGCGTCGAGCACGGCCTGGAGCACCCGTCGCAGATCGTCCACGTGTAACAGAGAGGGTATGCCTCCGCCGATATGCAGCGTGTCGATGGGCTCGGTTGCTCCGTACCGGTCGCCGCAGTGGGTGATTTCCCGAACAAGCGCCTGCACGTAGGGGGTGTGCAGGCCCGGATCTACTTCGGTGTACGCATCCGATGGCGGGTGGGCCGCCGGGCGGAAGGGAATATGTAGGTAGAGGCTGGCCACGAGGCGGCAAACAGTGGCGGTGGACGACGAGGGGCGACGAGCAGAGCGCTAAAAGATTAGGCCGATGCGGACGGGCACGGAGAGCCCCACCCGGTCCTGCGCAATCACAAGCGCCGGATTGACCTCGTAATAAAGGGATGTCTCGGATAGGGCGCGTACCCAGCCCAGGCCCAGGTGCACCGTCGGCCCACGCAGGGGATCATCCGAGAGGTTCGTGCCAAATGGCACGTACGCCCCCACTCCGGCCAGTACATATGGGGCTGTATTGTCTGATTCCGGCAGCGTGACGATGGCCGATAGCTGCGGATCAAACACATAACTGGCATCTTCCCGGCCGCCCAGCACAAAGCCGCTGAATCCAAGGTCGAAAGCTACCGAGACATCCCGGTTGACTGGCGTGGAGACACGGCCCCGCAGCCCGATGCCCAGCCCATCGCCGGTGCTGATCAGGCTGTTGAAGCCCAGCCCAAAGCGGGTATCCATGTCCTGCGCGTGGCTTTGCTGTGGGGGTGCCAAAAGAAAAAAACTACAGACGAAAGCGGCGAGAAGCGCCGCCCGCTGACGGGAGCACAACATAGAGGGGCGTGGCAGTAAGAAGGGAAATGATGCAGGGAGCGGACCGAACCCAGGCAAGCGGCATTCGTTTCAGACGCGCTCGCTACTTGAGGCGGCCGATAGCCCCAAGCCGCCGCTCTCAATCTCATCGACAGCCTCCCTGCCATGTCCAACGTCGCTGCTCCTGACGCTTCCCTCGAAGCGCCCCCTGATGTCGCCCCACCCACGTCGGATACCTACGATCCGGCGGCCTACGATGGGCTTGATTATTACGCCATTGATGAGCTCCTGACGGATGAGGAGCGGGCGCACCGGGACCGCGTGCGGGCCTTCGTTACCGAAGAGGTGAAGCCGATCATCGAGCAGCATGCGCAGGAGATGACCTTTCCCCGGCAGCTCGTCCCGCGGTTTGCGGAGCTGGGCGTGCTGGGGCCCAACCTGCCAACGGCGTACGGTGGCGGAGGCCACAGTGACATCACCTACGGCCTGATGATGCAAGAGATTGAGCGGGGCGACTCTGGCCTTCGCTCCTTTTGCTCCGTGCAGAGCTCCTTGGTGATGTATCCTATCTGGCGCTACGGCTCTGAGGAGCAGAAGCAGCGGTGGCTCCCGCAACTGGCGGCCGGGGAGGCCCTCGGGTGCTTCGCGCTGACCGAGCCCAAGCATGGCTCCAACCCGGCCGGCATGGAAACCACGGCCACACGGGATGGCGAGCACTACATCATCAACGGACACAAGCGGTGGAGCACCAACGCCTCAGAGGGCGACGTGTGCGTGGTGTGGGCCCGCGACGACGAGGGCGACGTGCGCGGCTTCCTGGTGGAACTGGACCGCCCCGGCGTGTCCGCCCCGCGCATCATGGATAAGTGGTCCCTCCGCGCAGCCATCACCTCGGAGGTGATCTTTGACGAGGTGCGCATCCCGGCCAGCAATATGCTGCCAAACGTGAAGGGCTTGCGCGGCCCCCTGTCGTGCCTCACTCAGGCACGGTACGGCATCTGCTGGGGGGCGATTGGCGCGGCGATGGACTGCTACGACGCGGCGCTCCAGCACGCGAAAAACCGGACGCAGTTCGACCGGCCCATTGGCGGCTTTCAGCTCATCCAAGAACGCCTGGCCGACATGGTCCAGGAAATCACCAAGGCCCAGCTGCTGAACTGGCGCCTCGGTAAGCTCAAGGGCGCCGGTACGATGCGCCCGCAGCAGGTATCACTGGCCAAGCGCAACAACTGCAAGGTAGCGCTCGACATCTGCCGCTCGGCCCGGCAGGTGCTGGGCGGCAACGGCGTGCTGGGCATGTATCCCGTGATGCGCCACATGGCCAACCTGGAGTCGGTGGTGACCTACGAAGGCACGCACGAAGTGCATACCCTGGTGGTAGGCCACGACGTGACCGGGCTGAACGCGTTCACCTGATCGCCCCTGGGCTCACGGGGGGCACCGTAACCCTGAGCCGCCGCTACCCGTACCGATCCACACACCTTTCGCCACCATTGCTCGACTGAGGCTATGGACGTCACCGCTGTTGCCGTTGTCTTTATTGTCTTCTCCTTTGTGGCGCTGTTCGTGAAGATGGGCATCGACTACTCCCGGGAAACGAACAGCGTCTCATCTGCTGACGGTGGCACAGCCTTGCGCGTGAGTGAGCTGAAAGATTTGGTGCAAGAGAGCGTTGAAGAAGCCAACCGCCCGCTCCGGGAGCGCGTGAACCGCTTGGAGCGCGAGCTCCGGCGCCTCAAAGCCCCGACGGCTGAGCAGGAGCAGCTGCCGTCGGATACGGACCGCGCATAGACGTTGCCCAGAGCCTCGAACTGATCCCACCTGAGAAATGCAACCTCCAGAGTTTATCCTTTTGATGGCCCTGGTACTGTGTGGCACCTTCCTTTCCTGGTACCTCCTATCGAATATTTATGGCCGTAGTTCAGCCAAGAGCGATGTTAAGTTGTCAGAACTACAGGCCATCGTGGAGCTGGCCGTCGAGCAGGCGAACAAGCCTCTGATTCAACGGATCGAGCAGTTGGAGCGGACCGTCGAGCAGCACCGCGCCTTGCCGCCGAGACGGCAGCCGTTGCTTGATGAGGACGAGTTTCTGGCGGCTGCCGTGGAGGGAGAACCGCTGAGCCGCGACCGGGCCTCTTCTGGCGTGTAATCTCGCGGCGCTCCACGCTACGATCAGCCTTGTGATCAGCCCCACGCTCAGCCTTCCAACAGCTTGATCGTCTGGTAAACCAGAATCCCACTAAGCGCTGCGCTCGCGCCGATCACACCCACGCCCGTCTGCATCGTACCGCCCACCGCCTTTCCGACGCGCGAGAGGGCTTTGGAGAAGCCCGGGGCCCCAGTGGTTTCGCCCTGCGCCACCGTGATGATAGTTGTGGCGGTGCCGGCCCCGGCTGCAAGTGCTGCCGTGAGCGCTGTCGTGCTTATGGCCGTTTGTTTGAGGGATGCCATATCGGTTGAGGTTGGTCAAGAGAAAAGAAAGCAATGGCACGCTCAAGCTACGCACGCACGAGCAAAGAGGCGAATGGCATCTGCCGCCTCCCACGTCATCGCGGTTATGTCAGGCGCAGCCGATGCAGCGGCAACATGTCATCCGGTGCACTGACGTGCTGACAGAGACAGAACCTCTACTGTTACGAGGCTGGCAAAGCATCTCATCGCGTTGGAATGAGGTAGATCAGGCACCGCTCTTGCTCATGGATATGGGTGAATCATGATTACAACCTGTACATCATAGAATGGAGTTACACATGAGCACGCAAACGAAAACAGAGCCACAGACAGAAGTTGCTGTGGACACCCCGAGCTACGACAACGTACACATGCACACCAACGGCGAAGCGTTGCCGTCGGAAGAAGAACGGCGTGATACGTTCGGCAAGCCGTGGCGACCGCAGTCGTTCGTCGAAGACAATCCGGTAGGATTGGATGCCGAAGTTGCCGAGGCGCTCATTCCGATCTTGGACGAAGTGCAGTCCACCATGTGGGTCATGTACCATCAGTACCAAAAGCATCACTGGCTGGTAGAAGGGCCGCAGTTCCACGACCTGCACCTCTTCCTTGAAGAGAATTATGACGACGTGCACAAGTACCTCGACACCATCGCGGAGCGCATGACTGCGCTGGGGGGCATTCCGACCAGTGACCCCGTCAACCACGCCAAGCTCTCCGCTGTGAGTCACGAGCCGGAAGGCACGTACCGGGTGCGGGAGATGCTTGAGCACGACCGCGCCGCGGAAGGCACGCTGGCCAGGAAGCTACGTGCCGGCATCGAGAAGGCAATGGAGTTGGGCGACTACGGCACCAAGCGCCTCTTTGAGAAAGCGCTCACCAGCTGCGAGGAGCGGGCCCACCACGTGGACCACTACCTCGGCGAAGACACGCTCGAATATGGCCTCACGGCTGACGAGCCGGCAGCATAACACACGCTTGGCTAAGTCTTCACTCCATTCCGATGGCCGTTCTCCTGACCGGGAGGGCGGCCATCGTGTGGTTTTGGGGACGGCCGTAAGGCCGGAGCCTGTCCGCAGGAGGTGCCGGCTGGTTGTTCACGCACGATTTCTAACCGTCTCGTAGCATTAAAATTGCCCCAGCCGCCCCGTTTTGCATGGTTTGCGGTAGGCTCACGTGGAACGCTGCAAACGCCGCTTCGTCCTAACTCCGCTTTCCGAGGGCCTCGCTGCTGCTGTATCGTCACACCCGTGCGCGGCCATCCCTGCATCAGCCGTTGCATCAGCCGTGTGCCACACGCTGCTTTTTTACACGAACAGTCCCGCATGCTATGAATCGCTTGGTCGTTGTCGAATCTCCTACGAAAGCCCGCACCATCCGGCAGTTCTTGTCGGGCGGAGACTATCAGGTGGAGGCCAGCATGGGGCACATTCGGGACCTGCCGTCGTCGGCCAAGGAAGTGCCAGCAGACGTTAAGGGCGAAGACTGGGCCACGCTGGGCGTTCGTGTAGATAACGGCTTTGAGCCGCTCTACGTGATTCCCTCAAAAAAGAAGAAGGTGGTGCGGGAGTTGAAAGCGGCACTCAAAAATGCCGACGAGCTGTTTATCGCTACAGATGAAGACCGCGAGGGCGAGTCCATTGGATGGCATCTGCTGCAGGTGTTGAACCCGTCAGTGCCGGTGCGCCGCATGGTCTTCCACGAGATAACGCAAGAGGCCATTGAGCAAGCGCTGGAGACCACACGCGACATCGACCGTGACTTGGTGGACGCGCAGGAGACCCGCCGCATCCTGGACCGCCTTGTGGGCTACGAAATCTCGCCGCTGCTCTGGAAGAAGATCAAGCCGAAGCTCTCGGCCGGACGCGTACAGAGCGTGGCCGTGCGACTGCTTGTGCAGCGAGAGATCGAGCGAATTCACTTCGTGCCGGCCTCGTACTGGGATCTCAAAGCCAGGCTGGCGCAGCAGGGGCAGGCCTTCGACGCCAAGATGACGCACTACAACGACCTGCGCCTGGCTTCGGGCCGCGACTTCGACGAGAACACGGGACGCCTCAAGGAAGACCTCGAAGACGGCAAGGACCTGCTGCTTATGAAAGAGACGCAGGCTACCAGCTTGGCCGAGCGTTTGGCCGATGCGCCGTGGCGGGTAGTGAACGTAGACGAGCGG
>CAYFRR010000040.1:16497-19460 GCA_964345505.1 uncultured Rhodothermales bacterium | reverse complement strand
TCGCGCAGAAAACCTGATGATTGTGGATCTGCTGCGCAACGACTTGTCGATGTGCTGTACGCCAGGCTCGGTGCAGGTGCCCGCGCTGTTTGCGACCGAGCAGCACCCATCGGTGATACAGATGACCTCGACGGTGAAGGGGCGCCTGCGCAATGGGACTTCCTATGAGGCGCTGTTCCGCGCGCTCTTCCCGTGTGGCTCCATCACCGGGGCGCCCAAG
Source organism: uncultured Rhodothermales bacterium (assembly GCA_964345505.1). GTDB lineage: Bacteria > Bacteroidota > Rhodothermia > Rhodothermales > Salinibacteraceae > Tc-Br11-B2g6-7. The sequence continues at coordinate 19,240 of CAYFRR010000040.1, read as the reverse complement.
CTGCGGGCGATGCAGCACATCCGGCGGCTGGAGCGGGAGCCCCGCGGGGCCTACTGCGGGGCCATCGGGTACATCGCACCGGACGACCGGGCGGTGTTTAGCGTGGCCATCCGCACGCTATCCATCAGCGAAGGGCAGGCCCGCATGGGCACAGGCAGCGGCATCGTGTGGGATTCCGATGCGGATGATGAGTACGACGAGTGCCTGCTCAAAGCGCGCTTCCTTGAGGATGCGGTCGACGGCGCCGACGAGGCTCCTCTGATCCTGATTGAAACCATGCGGTGGGCTGATGGCGAGGTAGCGCTGTTGGAGCGTCACCTGCAGCGGATGGCTCAGAGCGCGGCCTACTGGGGGCTGACATTTGACGCAGACGCCTTCCAAGCAGCGGTAGCGGAAGCCGCGCCACCAGCGGATGCCCCGCCGCATCGGCTGCGCGTCGTCTGTGAAGCCCGCGCTGGGCAGCACGCGCACCTCACGGCTACGGCAACGCCGCACACAGCGCCGCCGCTGCGCACCGTCGGGATCGCGTCTAACCGCATCGACCCGGAGAACCCGTATCGGTACCACAAGACCAACCGCCGCGCCGTGTACGATCGTGCGCTTGAGGAGGCGCGGGCTGCGGGCTGGGACGAGCCCCTGCTCCTGAACACGCGCGGGCAGGTTTGTGAGGGCGCGCGCACCAACGTGTTCATCCGGCGGGACGGCGCCCTGCTGACGCCTCCTACCCACTGCGGTCTGCTGCCTGGCGTGTACCGCGCTCACGTGCTGGCCACAAACCCGACGGCCCGCGAAGCCGTTCTCTATCCGTCCGATATCGCAGCGGCCGACGCCGTGTACGTCTGCAATGCCGTGCGTGGATGGCAGGCCGTCACCCTGCAGGACGAACCCGTGCCCTCCTGAATGCCCCTGGTGTGCCGATGCCTTCACCTGATAACATTGCCGATCGGCTGGTCTATCTACTGGAGCATACGGCGCCATTCGATGCCCTTCCGCCAGAGGTGCGGGCGACGCTGCTCCAGGACGCCCTCGTGGAGTTCTTTCCAACAGGCACCACTATTATCGCCCACGGGGCCGAGGATCAGCGCTACCTGTACGTGGTTGAGTCGGGATCGGTGCGGCTGGAACATGCCACCACCGGGCAACTGGTGGACATGTGCGCTACAGCGGACGTATTCGGCCACTGGGGGCTGGTTCGGGAGGATGCCGTGCCGTACGAGGCGCGTGCCACGGAGGAGACGACGTGTGCGCTCATTCCAGCAGAAGCGTTCCGCGAGGTGTACGACACACACCCGGCGTTTGCGGCGTTTTTCAAGGACAGCCTGCGGCAACAGGACGACGTAGTGCGCCCGCCAGTGGATGCAGGGACGTCCCAGCTCCTGCTGGGCACCACGGTGGGCGATCTGGTGCAGCGGTCGCTCGTCCGCTGCGCACCCGACGCCACCCTTCGGATGGCTGCCCAGCGGATGCGCAAGGAGCGCGTCGGATCTTTGGTGGTTACCGACAACGGCACCGCCCTCGGTATGCTCACAAATAGCGACTTGCGTGATGAGGTCGTGGCTGGTGGGACGTCCGTCGATGCCCCAGTGCGCGATGTGATGAGCAGCCCCGTGATTATGCTGCCGGGCAGTGCGCCCCTGTTTGAGGCCCTACTGACGATGGCGCGCCACCGGTTGCACCACCTGGCCGTGTCGGATGAGGAGGGCGAGGTTATCGGGGTTATTTCCGCGAGCGACATTGCGCAGGCCCGGGGGCAGGATCCTACGGCCACCATGAAGCGCATTGAGCGGGCCACGTCCATAGAGCAACTGGCCGACATCCGGTCGGAAGTAGATACCCACCTGATTCATCTGCACCGGCAGGGGGTACAGGCACGCGATGTAGTCCGGATCAACACGGAGATCAACGACCAGATCACAATCCGAGTGCTGACGCTGGTGGAGGAGCAGCTGCGCACCGCGCACCCCGAGCGCTACATCGACTGGCCCTGGGTGTGGATGTCGCTGGGCAGTGAGGGCCGCAAGGAAATGAGCTTGCGGACAGATCAGGACAACGGGATGATCTATGCCGATCCGCCTGATGAGGAGACCGCTGAGCGCGTCGAGGCCTGGCTGCGGCCCCTGGCTGAGCGTGCGAACGAGGCCCTTGCTACCGTAGGCTACACGCTGTGCGACGGCGATGTGATGGCGCGCAATTCGGAGTGGCGCTTGCCGTTGCGCCGCTGGAAGCGCGTCTTCCGCCAGTGGATGTTCGACCCCAGCCCGAAGGCGCTGATGAACGCCACGATCTTCTTCGACGTGCGGGCCCTCTACGGCGAGCACAGGCTGGTGGAGCAGCTCAAGCGCGATCTGCGGCAAGCCTTGGATGACGAGCGCGGGTTTCTTACGTTTCTTGTCAGCATCGCCCTGCAAAATACCCCACCGCTTACCTTTTTCCGGCGCTTCGTGCTTGATGAGGACGGTGAGGAACGGCCGTATTTCGACATCAAGCTGCGCGGACTCATGCCGGTGACAGACCTGGCACGGGTGCTTGCGCTGGATGCTCGGTTCCTGGAGTCAACCAACACGCTGGACCGTCTGGAGGCCGCGGGCGCGGCCATGCAGCGGGTGCGGCAGACGGCGGACAACCTCAGCGATGCGTACCGCCACCTGGAGGCGCTGCGGTTGCAACACCAGATCCGCTGCATTGAAGATGGACGCCCGCCCGACAACCGCGTCAACCCAACCGCGCTCACCAAAACGCAGCA
>CAYFRR010000040.1:0-16397 GCA_964345505.1 uncultured Rhodothermales bacterium | reverse complement strand
AAGCTCGGCCGTGATGAGGGCATCGCCAAGGGCGGTGTGGCGGCCGGTCACCGTAATCCCCAGCGCATCTGCCAGGGCGTCCAGGCTGTAGTCGTCGCGGTCGGGGTTGACGAGTGCTGCCAGGAGTAGGGTATCCAGCACAGGCTGATCGAAACGGCAGTCCAGGGCCTCTTCCTCCTGGCGGATGAAGCTGAGGTCGAACGCCACGTTGTGTCCGATGAGGACCGTGTCGCCAGCAAACTGATGAAAGCGGGGGAGTACGCGGTTGATGGTAGGCTTCCCGCGCAGGGTGGCGGGCTGAATGCCGTGGATGCGTACGGAGTCGAGAGAGAGGGGGCGCTGCGGGTCGATAAGTTGGTCAAACGTCTCGCCTTGCAACACGCGCTGGTTGAGCACGCGCACGGCGCCCAGCGAGATGATTTTGTCGCCTTCTTTGGGTCGGAGACCGGTGGTCTCCGTGTCGAAGACGGTGTAGGTGAGGCTACGAAGCAGCTCGGCCGCCCGCGGTCCGGCCCGCGTGTGGGCGTCCAGCAGGTCAAAATCGTAGTAGATGGGCCGCCCTTCGGCCGAGAGCCGCCGCCGTGGTCGGTCCTCCCGCAGCGCTGCTGCCGGGAGGTAGAGTGCCACCCCGGCGGCGTCCTCAGTGCTGGGAGTCGGGGTGAGGCGAGCGCGGTGGCGCTCCAGCACGTCCGACAGCGTCGGCTGCCGCTCGGCCCCAGCGGGCAGTACCGAGATATGTCGCCACGTGTCGAGGAGCGAAGCAGGTACCGGGGAGCCGTTCCAGCGAACGTGCAGCATCACCTCGCCCTCCTTCGGTTCGATGGCGCAGCGTAGCGTATTGTTCGTGGCATGCTTTTTTAGGTGCTCCATCAGAAAAAGCATCGCATGGACGGCCAGGTAGCTATCTACATGAACCCAGAGGTCGCCCGTGACCCCTTCCACCTCCACCGTCACGCCCAGGCGGTCCTCCGCGCGACGCACGATGGCATCCAGCAGGTCAACGCCCAGCATCGCATCGAGTGGCCAGGAAGCCGCGGAGGCGGAGGCGCCCGCCGCGGGCTCGTCGGCCGCCCCGGCGTCGGCCAGCGCTGCCGGGGCGCCCCACTGCTCCAGCAGCCGGCCGAGCCGCTCCCGAAACCCCCCGGCTTCACCGGTGTCCGCGTTGCCAGCCGGGGCCTCTGCTGCCAGTAGCGTGCGGAGGCGCTCTTGTGCCGTGTTGGACCGGACCTCCGGCGTGACGTCACCCAGCACCACGACGAAGCCGCGCTGCTCCGAGGCTTCATCGATGATCAGGGCCAGCCGCACCCGCAGAAAGCGCTCGCCCTTCACCGCGGTCACAAAGTGCATGGCCGGGGCTTCCTCATCGGTTTCCACCTGGCGGTACGTGAGGTCCTCCAGCGCGTGCGTAACGACATTCCGATCGATGACGTTAAACACGGAGCGGCCGAGCCCGATGTGGCTGGTTGGCGCCCCGTCCTCCGTGGCTTCCGGGTTCAGCAGCTCGCGCGCCCGCTGGTTGTAGAGCAACATTTGCCCGTCCAACGTACACACCAGCACCCCGTCCGATAGCTCGCCCAGCAGCGCAGACAGGATGCTTCGCTCGCGTGCTGTTTCCTCACGTGCGGCCTCAACGCGCTCCTGCACCTGGGCCTGCTGCTCTGCATACGATCGGAGAAGGGCGTTCACCGCCGGGCTCAGTAGCTGCAGGGGTGGATGGGCTGGTACGTGAAGCGACCGCTGCCCGTCCGCAGCCGTCATCAGTTGTGCCTCTTCTGCGAGCTGATAGGCGGGGGCCAGATGCCGCTGAAAGAGCCAGCGGAGGCCCCCGTACAGCCCTAAGGCGGCCAGTGCAACCAGCAACGCGGTGTAGATTACCAGCACGTCCAGGCTCGCCTGCGCCCCCGCACTACTCCAGAGGAGAGCTATTAGGGGGCTTAACAGTAGCACCGTGCCCACCAGCGCCCGACTGAACAACTGCCAGAAATGCCGATCCTGTCGCATGGGCTGGGGGTGCGGCTGAGGAAACCTGGGACGTGATGATGGACCATACTACCGAGAATCGTCGTCCAGAGGTCCACTGCCGTATAGTCGGAAACCGCTTTTTGGGACCGTCGATTTGCACTCTACCCTCCAAACGCCCGTTATTGTAAGCATATTTTCTTCGCCGTAGCTCTCCAACCCTGCAGGCCCTGCTCATGAATCCACCGTTGTTGCCCGAGTCCCTCATCGACCGCGCTGCGCGCCGCCTGAAGGTCCTCGGCGAGCCCGTGCGACTGCAGCTTCTGAATCTGCTGCGCATCCACGGTGAGCTCAGCGTGCAGGAGCTGGTGGATGGGTCCGGGCAGCGGCAGGCGAACGTCAGCAAGCACCTGGGTATTCTGGCCCGAGAGGGGCTCGTTGATCGGCGGAAGGAAGGGGTGAGTGTGCTTTACTCCATTGGCGAACCCAGCATTCAGGCCATCTGCCTCTTACTCTCTACCAGCCTGCAGGAAAACGGGCAGGATCTGTCATCGCCGGATTCACTGCTATCCCCATAATTTTCCACTCGAAGGGGTATCGCGCATGAAGCGGCAGCGTCTTATCGCACTTTTTGTGTTGGGCTTCCTGCTCTTCAACTACCCGGTGCTGTCGCTTTTCAGCGTGGACAGCTTCGTGCTGGGGGTGCCTGCGTTGTACCTATACCTCTTTTGTGCGTGGGGCGGGTTTGTGTGGCTGCTTTCGCGCATTGTGGAAGCGCCCGAGGCCCCGGCACCTCCCCGCCGTGCCCCTGCCGTACCGCCCACCGACTGACGAGGGATCTGCATGCTGCAAGGCGGCCTCATACTGGCGGTAGCGCTGGCGTACCTCGGACTGTTGTTCGCAGTGGCCTACTACGGCGACCGGCGAGCGGATGCGGGCCGCAGCATCATCAGCACCCCGTACGTCTATGCGCTCTCGCTGGCCGTTTACTGCACCGCCTGGACGTTTTACGGAAGCGTGGGCCGGGCGGCCAGCACCGGGCTGGACTTCTTGGCGATTTACCTTGGGCCGACCATCCTGGCGCCGCTTTGGTGGCTCATCGTGCGGAAGATGATCCGCATCAGCAAACAGCAACGGATCACCTCGATCGCCGACTTCATCGCGTCGCGGTATGGGAAGAGCGCGGTCCTGGGGGGCACCGTCACGGTGGTGGCGGTGGTGGGCATTGTGCCATACATCGCCTTGCAGCTGAAGGCGATCTCAACGAGCTTCACGGTCGCCAGCACCTACCCCAATGCCGCAGCGCTCACCACTGCTGAGGCAGGTGCCGTGCCGCTCGTGGCAGACACCGCGCTGTATGTGGCGTTGCTGCTGGCGCTGTTTACCGTACTCTTTGGCGCGCGCCACCTGGATGCTACCGAGCGGCACGAAGGGATGGTAGCGGCCATCGCGTTGGAGTCGCTCGTGAAGCTCGTAGCTTTTCTGGCCGTGGGTCTGTTCGTCACCTTCGGACTTTACGAGGGGTTCGGTGATCTCTTTTCGAGCGCGGCCGAACGCGCTGACCTGCAGGCGCTACTGACGCTGGAGCCCAGCGCGTCGGTGTTTGGTGAATGGGTGTGGCTCACGCTCCTGAGTATGCTGGCCATCCTGTTTTTGCCGCGGCAGTTTCAGGTGGCCGTGATTGAAAATGTGAATGAGCAGCACCTCAAAAAGGGCATCTGGCTTTTTCCGCTGTACCTTATCTTAATCAACCTATTTGTGTTGCCGATCGCGCTGGCGGGGATGATGTACTTTCCCGATGGGGCGGTGGAAGCCGACATGTTTGTGCTCGCGCTTCCGCTGGAGAGTGGGCAATCGGTGCTGGCACTGCTCGTCTTCATTGGGGGACTCTCTGCAGCCACAGCGATGGTCATCGTGGCTACAACGGCGCTGGCTACCATGGTGTGCAATGACCTGGTAATGCCGGTGCTTCTGCGAACCAAAGCACTGCGCCTGCAGGAGCGTACCCGGCTCACCGGGCTGTTGCTCGGCATCCGCCGCAGCAGCATTGTCGGTGTGCTGTTGCTCAGCTTTGCGTACGTCCGCATGGTCGAGGGGCACTACACGCTCGTGTCTATCGGCCTGATCTCGTTTGCCGCGGTCGCTCAGTTTGCGCCGGCTATCCTTGGCGGCTTGTACTGGAAGCGGGGCACGCATGCCGGTGCACTGTGGGGGCTGCTGGCAGGCTTTCTGGTGTGGGGATACACCCTGCCGCTGCCGTCTTTTGCAGAAGCAGGGCTGCTATCGCCCACCCTCGTGGAAGCGGGGCCCTGGGGCTGGACGTTGCTGCAGCCCCAGGCCTTGTTTGGGTTGGAGGGCCTGAGCCCGGTCGCCCACGGGCTCTTCTGGAGCTTGCTGATCAATACCGGCCTGTACGTTGGCCTCTCGTTCAACACGCAACCCACAGCAGTGGAGCACAGCCAGGCGCGGGCTTTTGTAGACGCGCTGCCCGTGTCGTCCCGCGCCGCGGTCTGGCGGGGTCAGGCGTCCGTCACCGAGCTGCACCAATTGCTGCGGCGCTTCCTTGGGCACCGTGCGGCCACCCGGGCCCTGGAACAGTTCGCCGAAGCCCAGGGCATCGACACCGCACAGCCGGGCTGGGAGAATGCAGTCCCTGCCAATGCACACCTCACGCACCACGCCGAACAACTACTGACGGGAGCCATCGGGTCGGCCTCGGCGCATGTCGTGGTGGGCTCGGTCGTCAACGCCGAGCCGCTCAGTCTGGCAGAGGTGATGGAGATACTGGACGAAACCCAGCAAATGATTGCGCACAGCCGCGAGTTGGAGCGCAAGAAGCACGCCCTGGAGGAGGCCACGCGGCGCTTGCAGGCTGCCAATGCCCAACTGCAAGAGCTGGATCGGTTGAAGGACGATTTTATCTCAACCGTCACGCACGAACTACGGACGCCCCTTACCTCCATCCGGGCGTTCTCCGAAATCATGTATGATAATCCCGACCTGTCCGCCGAGCAGCGGCAGGAGTTTCTGGAGATCATCATCAAAGAAGAAGAGCGCCTGACGCGGCTGATCAACCAGGTGCTGGATCTACAGAAGCTTGAGGCGGAGCCGATGACGCTGAAGGTGGAGCCGATATCCCTACGTACGATCGTGAAGGAGGCGGTGCAGGCGATGAGTCAGCAGATGGAGAACGCCGGCGTCGTATGCACAGTGCAGCTGCCCGAGCACGAGCCCGGGACGGTGGAAGGAGACCGTGACCGCCTGAAGCAGGTGCTGCTGAATCTGCTCTCCAATGCGTTCAAGTTTTGCGACGACACAGATGGGCGCATTGTCGTCACGCTGAAGGGCCGGGTGAAGGAAGTGCAGATCGATGTTGCAGATAACGGCCCGGGCATTGATCTTGAGGCGCATGAGTCCATCTTCGAGCGATTCCAGCAGGCCCGCTCGAAGGCGCGTGCCGGGTCGTCGGGTAGTGGGCTTGGCCTCACCATCGCCCAGCGTATTATCCTGGAGCATGACGGCGATATCTGGGTCGATAGCCCCCCGGGCGAGGGGGCGACGTTCTCGTTTACGGTGCCGCGTGCCCAGGTCCCCGACCCCTTGGATGATTCTGACCCTACGGGTGATGGGGCCTCCGCTACGCCGGACGCCGCAGCCTCCGATAGCTTCCCCGCGACTTCCCCTGCCACCTGATCCCCTACAGCTATGGCTACCCACGTGCTTATCGTCGACGATGAACCGAGCATCGCGATGTCGCTGGAGTTCATCATGGAAAAGCAAGGGTACGAGACCCATGTGGTAGGCGATGGGGCAGAGGCGCTCCGACGGATTGAAGAGGCGCCCCCGGATGTAGTGCTGTTGGACGTAATGCTGCCTACATATGACGGATTCGAGGTCTGCCGTCGCATTCGCGAGCGAGACGAGTGGGCCGACCTGAAGGTGCTGATGATTACGGCGAAGGGGCGGGAAGAGGATGTAAAGAGAGGCCTGGCCCTGGGCGCGAATGGGTACGTGACCAAGCCGTTTGCCATAAAAGATGTAGTAGCCAAGGTAGAGGGATTGCTCACTTAACGGTTACCTCGCTGCCCCTTCTGGTTTTGCATCTCTCCGCTATGGGAAACGCTGGTTCGTCATCCTCATCTGTAATCCTCCTGCAGGCGCTGCTTGAAGCGCTGCCGGAAGGAGCGCTTGTGTTGACTCCGGACGCCCATGTGCTTGCACACAACGAGCGGGCACAAGCCTTGCTGCAATGGGTCCGCCCGGCGAAACCAGAAGGCAAGGCTACGAGTGCTACGGAAGGACTGAAAGGGGTGGCGGCTACCACGTTGCTGGATGCGCACCTATTGCAAGAAACCCTATCCGAGGTGCCCTCATCGGCAGGCGATGCTGAAGAGCCTGCACGTGCCACGTTCGCCATGACGGGCCGAGAGGGACGCGTCTTGCGCGTGGAGGCCCGCCGCACGGGCGACACGCAGGCCCCGTGGCTGCTGCTTATGGAGCGCTCCGGTGACATTGCCGGGCCGCGCCGGGCCCGCGAGCATTTCTTGCGTACCCTGACGGAGGGCATGCGGGGCCCGCTCGCTAATGTGCGGGCCGCCATTGAGACCATCACCACGTATCCGACGATGGAATCGGCGGTGGAGGAGCAGTTCAAGCAGATTATTCTGGAGCAGTCCGTAACGCTGAGCGCACACCTGGACCGCACGCTTGACGAGTACTCGCGTCAGCTCAAGAGCCGGCGCAAGCGGGACGTCATGGTAGCCTCTGATCTGCTGGCCCTCCTGCGCACCGCGCTGCAGCAGGAGCTGGGCTTCGTGGTGCACACGGCGTCACCCGAGCAGCCGGTCCGGTTGCGCATTGACCCGTATACGCTCGTGCAGGCGCTCGTACACCTGGCCGAGCTCATCGAAAATGCCGCGCGGTTTACGGAGCTGACGTGCGCCCTGCGAGTGACTGACACGGCCGCCCTGCTGACCCTGGAGTGGACGCAGGGCGAGGCTATTACCGAGGGCCGGCTGGAGCGGTGGCTGACGCAACAGCTCCCGCTGGACGAATCGGTGCTGACCACCACTGTTCACGAAGTGCTGGACTGGCACGAGGCTGCGGTATCCATCCTCCCGCTGGCGAGCGGAGGCACCGCACTTCAGGTGCAGCTGCCCCGCCCGTGAGCGCTGCATCTCCTTCTGCCTACCAGAAAAATTAACATGACGCTTGACACCGCACCTACTATTTATTACAATTAAGTAGAATATTCAAGGAAGCGCTTCCGAGTAATACCCGCTCAGGTCTTCAGACCCCTCATTTGATCTAAGAGCACAGCTACTGCCTTAACGTATTACTACACAGTAATATAATACACCAACTGCTCCCAGCTCCATGCCAACTGACTCCGCCGCCCAGGTAACCGCTGCCTATTCAGGGAAAGACAACGCATATGAGCCCTCTGCGGCCTTCCGCGAGCGCGCCCACATCGCGTCGATGGAGGCATACGAAGAGATGTACCAACGGTCCATTGATGACCCCGAAGCGTTCTGGGGAGAGCAGGCCAGTCGTCTGTCGTGGTACCAGCCGTACAGCACTGTCAAAGACGTCTCGTTTGATGTGCAAGACCTGCACATCAAATGGTACACCGGGGGGTCGCTCAATGCCTCGTACAACTGCATCGACCGCCACCTCGAAGAGCGGGCCGACCAAACAGCGATGATTTATGAGCCGGATGATCCGGAAGATGGGGCCCAGCACATCACCTATGCGGATCTCCATGAGAAGGTGAGCCGCCTCGCCAACGTGCTCAAAAAGAACGGGGTGAAGAAAGGCGACCGGGTGACGCTGTACATGCCCATGGTGCCACAGGCGGCCTACGCTATGTTGGCGTGTGCGCGCATCGGTGCGGTGCATTCGGTCGTGTTTGCAGGATTCTCGCCAGATGCTCTCGCCGATCGCATCCTGGACTGCGAGTCCGACTTCCTGATTACAGCTGATGAAGGGATGCGCGGAGGCAAGCCCGTCCCGCTCAAGAAAAATGCCGACAAAGCCCTGGAACGCTGCCCGGACGTGCGCCATGCACTTGTTTTTCAGCGCACTGGGAACGATGTAAACTGGGTAGAGGACCGCGATCTCTGGTACCACGAGGAGATGGCATCCGTGAATGCCCAGTGCGAGCCGGTCCCGATGGATGCCGAAGCTCCACTCTTCATCCTGTACACTTCAGGGTCAACGGGTAAGCCGAAGGGGGTCGTCCACACGACGGGCGGGTACCTGGTGTACACGGCCACCACCTTCGAGTATGTCTTCGACTATCATGAAGACGACGTGTACTGGTGCACGGCGGACGTGGGCTGGATTACCGGGCACTCCTATATGGTGTACGGCCCGCTTCTGCAGGGGGCCACGCAAGTGTTCTTCGAAGGTACCCCCATGTACCCCGATGCCTCGCGGCTCTGGCAGGTGGTGGATGCGCACGATGTCAACATCTTCTACACCGCGCCCACCGCCCTCCGTGCGCTCATGCGCGAAGGGGATGCGTATGTGGACAAGACGGACCGGTCATCGCTGCGCGTCCTGGGCACCGTGGGGGAGCCGATCAATCCGGAGGCCTGGCGCTGGTACTACGACAAAATTGGCAAAGGCAACTGCCCCATTGTGGACACGTGGTGGCAAACCGAGACAGGAGGCATCATGATCACCCCGTTGCCGGGTGCTATTCCGCAAAAGCCAGGGGCGGCTTCGAAGCCCTTCTTTGGCGTCGAGCCTGCGGTGCTGAATCAGAGTGGGGAAGAGCAGAAGGGCGCGGCTGAGGGCCTGCTGGTGATTAAAGACGGATGGCCCGGGCAGGCACGGACGGTGTACAAGAACCACGAGCGCTTCAAGTACACCTACTTCGTACAATTCCCTGGCACCTACTTCACCGGTGATGGCTGTCGGCGTGACGAAGATGGGTATTACTGGATCACCGGCCGGGTGGATGATGTGCTCAACGTGTCTGGTCACCGCCTGGGCACGGCAGAGGTGGAAAGCGCGCTGGTAGAGCACGACGCCGTGGCCGAGTCGGCGGTAGTCGGCTATCCGCATGAGATCAAGGGACAGGGTATCTATGCCTATGTCACGCTCAACGCCAGCGAGGAGCCCTCGGAAGCCCTCCGTGAGGAACTGGTGCAGCACGTCCGCACCGTGCTGGGCCCTATTGCCAAACCCGACCACATTCAGTTTTCCTCCGCGCTCCCGAAGACACGCTCTGGCAAAATTATGCGTCGGATCCTGAGAAAGATTGCGGCAAACGAGCACGACGACCTGGGCGATACGTCCACGCTGGCTGATGCGTCCGTAGTCGAGGACATCATCGTAGATCGCCGCACCGCCTGATGCGCAGCGGCCCTGAGCCGTAACGCCCCATCCCCAACCAGAGGCCCGTACATGGACCCCTAAAAGAAAGAAGCCCTCCCTGCTGGTGGAGCAGCGGGGAGGGCCGTCAGACCGGAGTAGGTAGCAGTCTGCATCCGTCGCGTCAACGACGCATGCACTAAAGCCTGCGGTACCATCCGGCGATCACATAGCACGCCCTTCGCCCTGCGCAAACAAGACTTTAGGCTGTCTATGTCATTATCTATACGACACATGTCTTCCCAAGACTGTTTCACCGCGCGGCTGGCCTCCGCCTGTCTGGTTTTTCTTCTTGCAAGCCTCGTCTGGGCAACAGCGTCGCAGGCGCAGGACTTCGACCCCTACGGCTTTCTGAAGCTGGAATATCTGTACGACACCCGGCAGATCAATCAAACGCGGGAGGGTGAGTTTATGCTCTTCCCACTGCGCGACGAGGCAGGAAACGATCAGGGTAGCCTCAAAGGGTTTGGCATTTTTTCGCGCATCGGCGTACGGCTTACCGATCTGCCCGATGCCATGGGGGCAACGACGTCTGCAGTGATTGAGACGGACTTCTTTGGGCACGCCAACACTACCATCAGCAACCTGCGCCTGCGCAGGGCTTCTGTAAGCCTCGATTGGGGAAACCGCGAACTGCTGGTGGGGCAGGAATTTTCGCCGATGTTTACGCTCGCAGTCTTTCCGCAGAGTATTGCCACCACGTTTGGTGCGCCCTTCCAGCCGTTTGCGCGGCAGCCGCAGATCCGCTTCACGTGGAAGCCAGAAAACTTCCGTCTGATCGGCGTTACCGGCTGGCAGCGCGACGCCTTTTCCGATATTGGCGGAACGAAGGCACAGTTCGACTCCGAGCTGCCCATTCTGCATCTGCATGCGCAGTACTCCTTCGGCAACAGCCTGATCGGTGTGGGAGCCCAGCAAAAATGGTCGCGGCCCAACCTGGAAGCTGACCGGTTTGGATCCGGTGCGGTGCAGGGATATCTGCGCCTCATAGGGTCGGGGGTGCAGTTTCGGGCAAAGGCCACGTACGGCAGCAACCTGGCGGATCACCTGATGCTGAGCGGGTACGCGTTTGAGGGCAGCAACCGCGCGAGCGCAACCACATTTGAGCCGCTGTACCTTGTTGCTACCTGGGCCGAACTGATCACCACGTCGCGCCCCGTGTCAGTGGGGCTGTTCGGCGCCTACACCGAAAACCTGGGCACCAGCGACGACCTGGCTAATCCGGAGGCCTTCGGGTTCAATGCCCGCACGCCCGACATGGCCTATCAGTGGCGTGTGGCCCCCCGCATCGAGTACCACACCGGTCCGCTGCGTCTCGGGTTTGAGCTGGAAGTGACCTCCGCGATGTATGCGAACGCCTTCGACGATTCGCTTACCCCCGTCACCACCGACAGCGATGAGGAGGTTACCAACGTACGGGGCAACCTCGTCTTCTTGCTGAGCTTTTAGCGGCTCGTGTGCACCGTGCCCCCGAATGCATCCCTGTTTCATCCTACCCAATGATCTCATGGCTATCCCCAAAATGTCACGCGAGGAGTACTGGCAGAAGCAAATCCGGCGTACCCTCATCCTGCTTTCCGTCTGGTTTGTCGTCGGATTGCTCAGTGGAGTCCTTCTCATTGAGCCCCTGAACGAATTCGTGTTTGGGGGCATCCCCTTCGGCTTCTGGATGGCCCAGCAGGGGAGCATCTTTGTGTTCGTCAGCCTCATCCTGATCTATGCCGTGGCCAGCGATCGGCTGGATGCCGAGGCCGGGCTGGCAGAAGTGGACGGCGAGTCCACCTCAGGGCCCGGCGCGGGGCACTAATCTACCGCGCGCAGGCATTACTACTGTTGAATCCAGATAGACGAGGCGACTACATATGGGTATTATCGGCTGGACCTTTTTCTGGGTAGGACTCACGTTTGCACTATACATTGGTATCGCGATCTGGAGCCGCGTAAGCACCACAGCGGGCTTTTATGTGGCCGGGCAGGGGGTACCCACGGTGGCCAATGGGATGGCCGTAGCAGCTGACTGGATGAGCGCGGCCAGTTTCATCTCCATGGCCGGGCTGGTGGCGTTCCTGGGCTCCGACGGCTCGGTGTACCTCATGGGATGGACGGGGGGGTACGTGCTGCTGGCGCTCCTCCTGGCGCCCTTTCTGCGGAAGTTTGGAAAGTTTACCGTACCCGACTTTGTAGGCACGCGCTACTACTCTAACGTGGCCCGTGTGGTGGCGGCCATCGTGACCCTATTTATATCGTTCACCTACGTGGCCGGCCAGATGCGCGGCGTAGGCGTGGTCTTCGGGCGGTATCTGGAGCCCGTGCTGCAGCCGATCTCGCAGGTGGTCGGGCTGGAGGTCATCACACTCGGTGTCATCGCCGGCATGTTCGTGGTGGCGACGTACGCGGTGCTGGGTGGAATGAAGGGCATCACGTACACGCAGGTGGCGCAGTACTGTGTGCTGATTTTCGCCTATACGCTCCCGGCCGTTGCCATTGCGTTCTTGCTGGCGGGCAACCCCATCCCGCATATCGCCATCGGCGATGTGCTCCCGCGACTGGACGGGCTCAGCGAGGAGTTTCTGGGTACGAATTACAGCGATCCGTTCCAAAACTTCAGTATGCTCAACGTCTTCTGTATTACCGTGGCCCTGATGGTGGGAACGGCTGGGCTGCCTCACGTGATCGTGCGCTTCTACACGGTGAAGAAAGTCCGTGATGCCCGCTGGTCGGCGTTCTGGGCCTTGCTCTTTATCGCCATTCTGTACACCATCGCGCCGGCGGTCGGGATGTTTGCTAAGTACTACATCTTGAGCTCCTTCAGCGATCTGGGCGCCATGGGCATGCTGGCTGAGGAAGAGTGGGTGCGCAACTGGGCGCAGGCAGGGCTTATCCAGACGGAGGCGTGGACCGATGGGATGTCGGCGGAGGCCATGCTAAGTACCATCGATCGGGACATCATTGTGCTGGCTACCCCTGAGATTGCCGGGCTATCGGCGATCCTGGTGGGAATCGTAGCCGCCGGAGGTATGGCCGCGGCGCTCTCCACGGCCTCGGGCCTCCTGCTGGTAATCAGTTCCTCGGTGGCGCACGATATTTACGCCGAGATCATCAACCCCGACGCCCCGGATGAGCGCCGTCTCTTTGCTGGCCGGGTGACCATCGTAGTTGCCGTATTTCTTGCGGGTCTGCTGGGGATTTACCCGCTGGGCTTTGTGGCCGAGGTGGTGGCGTTCGCCTTCGGGCTGGCCGCGGCAGCCTTCTTCCCGGTGATTGTGCTGGGCATCTTCTGGAAGCGCTGCACCAAGGAAGGCGCGATTGCAGGCATGATTGTGGGGCTCACGTTTACCTTCTCGCTTATCATGCTGATGCGGGCCCACGTGGTGTTGCCGTTCATCTTTGAGACGCCCATTCTCGAGAGCTTCCTCGGCGTAAACGCGCAGGGTATTGGCACGGTGGGGATGATCCTGGCCTTCGTGACGATCTACATCGTATCGAAGATGACCGACCCGCCACCGCAGGAGGTGCAGGACCTCGTGGAGCAGATCCGGTACCCGCGGGTCATTACGGCAGATGAATTGGCGGAAGCCTCACAGGTAAGTCCCGGTCAGGCGGAGGCTGGGGGTGCTTGAGCATAGACGCACGATAGCTATACGGCAGCAGCGGGGTTTCGGCTCCGCTGCTGCGTTTGTATTATGCCCTCACGCCAAGGCTGTGCATTGTGCCTGCCTGCGTCGTCCGCATCCTTTTCTCGCACCCGTAGGTTATGTCTACTGCTCAAAACCAAGGCTGCGTCCGGCCCCTGATGATTTCTGGCGGTGCGATGCTGGTGCTGCTGGTCGTTGTGGTGGTACTAAACTGGGGGACGTTCGCTCTCATGTTTTCCAACATGAGCGCCCTGGGCGAGGGCGCCCGCACGGCGGAGCAGATGGTGACGCCAGATGCCCTGCTGGAGTATATGGCTGAACACCCCGAGAAAGCCTCTCTCGTGGTGGTGGATGTGGGGACCGCAGAGCCGCACATCCACTATCAGGGGAGCGCCGAACGTCCGGTGGTGAACGTCTCGCGCCTGTTGCTCCTCCGATCGTACGCGGAAGCGGTAGCTCAGGGACAGCTGGCCCCGGAACGCCGCGTGGCGCTGGCGGATGTGCAGCGCTATCATCTGGAGGCGCGGGGGCAGGGGGGGCACCCGGCAGCCATCGAACGGCTGCGAGGAGAGGGCGCCATCACGGAGGACTCCCTGACCATAGCGGCGCTCGTTCGTAGCATGACGCAGTACAACGATGAGGCTGCGGCCGACTGGTTGCTGACGACCCTCGGCTACCCGGCCGTCGACGCTACCCGGGAGGCACTCGGCTGGCCAACGCGCGCCACGCCGTTGCCGAGCAGCGGGCGGACGCTCAGCTGGCGACATCCGCAGATGGACGCCACCCCGGCCGAACGCCTGGCGGTCCTTACCGCTCAACACCGGTCCACGTATGCGGATGAAGTGCTGGACCTGACAGGCGCGTTCACGGCCTCGGGCACCCTTCGCGACGAGGTGCTGACCCTTGTGCGGGAGCGAGGCACGGAAATCAGTCTGCGCGACCAACGTGCCCTCGCGCAGGCCACCTATCCCACGGGCCGCGCGACGGAGTACGCAGCATTCTTCTCCGCGCTTCTTCAGGATAGCCTCGGGTCTCCAGAAGTGTCGGCCCGCATGCGGGACGCCCTTGAGCGCACGGTCGGGGCGGATACGCTTACCGGAACCCTGCCCGTAAAGGCGATTGGGTCGGTCAGTGGCGCCTTTCCCGGCCTGATCAGCTTTGCCGCCTACGCTCGCCGTCCCGACCCACTCCCAGACCGCGTCGTGGTTTCGTTCATTCAGGATTTGCCCATTGCCGTCTTCTACCACATGATGCAAACCGGCATGGACCGGGCGCTCTTTGTGCGGTTGCTGAGTGACGACGCCTATGTGGAAGACACCGCGCGCTTCCTGGCCAATAGAGAAACCGACGGCTGAGGGGTATGTCAAAGGGTGGATGTTGCATCCGCTGGCCTGCTGCCGTATGTTAGATTAGCCTCCTACTTCTTTGTTCGTAGCTCTGCGCCATGGAGTGGTATGATGGATGGATTCGTCGCCCCGTGGCAGTGCTCTCCTGGGCACTGGCGCTGTTGCTGGCGGGTACCTGGGCAGCCCTGGATGTGCCCCTCGAATGGGTCCCGCAGGTAGAGCTCCCCGAAGTGCGTATCTCAGCCTCGTGGGGAGGAGCCTCTCCACGCGCCGTCGAGCGCTACGTGGCGGCGCCCATCGAGCGCGCGGTGCAGCGCGTGCCTGGCGTGGCTGGCATCCAGAGCTACTCGCGAGAGGGTAGCACCACCATCACCGTGCAGGTGGCAGAGGAGATCGATCTCGGGCCCTTCGTGGCGCAGGTCAATGAGCAACTGAGCGTCATCCGGCCGACGCTACCGGAGCGCGTCACGCCGCGCCTGACGAAGCGTATTCCCGAGGCGCTGCGATCCGAGCAAGGGTTCATGACCCTGCAACTGATCGGCCCGCTGGCCCCCGAGACGCTGCGTGAGTTGGCGGACGAGCGTATGGCGCCGGCGCTCAACAGCCTGACCGGCGTAGCCGATGTGGACGTCCGGGGCGGAGCGGAGGAGGAACTGCTGGTGAGCTTGCTGCCTGAACGCCTGGCGTCGTATCGCGTGGAGCCGTCCATGGTGCAGCAACGGCTCTCTGAAGCTACGCGCGACGCGGTGTATGGCCGGCTCAAGGAGCGGGGGAGTGCTACGCTACTGCTTTCCCCTGGCGAAGATCGCCTTGAGGCCCTGCGCAACCTCGTGCTGGTGCATCGCACCGAGGCGCATCGTCCGGTGCGGCTGCGAGACGTGGCGGAGGTACAGCTTGGGCCCGCGCCCCCACGCAGCCTCACCCGCATCGACGGGCAGTCGGTCGTCACGTTGCGCATCGAACGGGCCTCCGGAAGCCACATGCTCTCCGTGGCGCAGGCTGTAGAGGACCGCCTCGCGGACCTCCGTGCCGAATTGCCGGAGGACACCCGCCTGGAGGTCTCCGATGACCGGAGCGAGGACGTGCGCGCGGAGCTGCGCGACCTGCAGTGGCGGGGCGGGCTGGGGCTTGTGCTGGTCCTGTTCGTTCTGCTGTTCATGCTGAAGAGTGTACGGGCATCAGCCATCGTGTGCTTTAGCGTGGCCGTGGCGCTGGCGGTGGCGCTCGGGCTGATGGGGCCGCTCCACCTGACGCTTAACCTGCTGACGCTGGGTGGGTTGGTGCTGGTGTTCGGCCTCCTGATTGATAACGCGGTGGTCGTGGTCGAGCAGCTCATCCTCCAGCGCAAACGGCTCCGCGCGCACGGGCTGGAGGGATATACCCTGGAAGCAAAGGCGGCGCGCGAGGCGCTGGGCGCGGTCTGGCTGCCGCTGCTTGGGGGCACCCTTAGCACGATGGCGGTGATGCTGCCTCTCATCTACCTGAGCGGCGAGTTGCAAGATCTGTTTTTGCCCTTCGGCGTGTTGGTGGCCCTTACGCTGGCTGCCTCGCTCATCAGCGCGGCCTTGCTCATCCCCGTGATGAGCCGGTACCTACCGGCGCCAGGGCAGGCCGCCCTAAGCTGGCGCGGCCTGCGGCGCTATGCCGCTGCTCCGTACCGCCTGAGCGCCCGATTCCCTAAAACGACCCTACTGGCCCTGGCCCTTACGCTGGGCCTGCCCCTGTGGCTGGTGCCGAGTTCTCTGGACGCGCCGGCTGAAGGCTGGTCCACCCCGGTGGAGCGGCTGGGAGGCCTGTACACGGACGTGATGAGCAGTGAGGTTGCCCGCGACAGCCGGGAATGGCTCGACCCGGCGCTCGGCGGCGTCATCCGGCCCTTCTTCCAAGACGTTGACTTCGGGCAACGATGGTCGTTTGAGACGCGCCCGGAGGTGTCGGTCCGCATGCAGTTTCCTCCGGGCAACCCGGTAGCCCGGGCCGATTCCCTGATGCAGATCTTCGAACAGAGCGCGCTGGCCTCGCCGGCCGTGTCGCGGACGCTCACGAACGTCTCCGAGCGGACAGCCAGCATGCGGGT
>CAYFRR010000039.1:0-19574 GCA_964345505.1 uncultured Rhodothermales bacterium | reverse complement strand
GTTCATGGGCACATGCATCAGGTAGCGTCGACCGGCCGGTCAACACTACGGGCACGGTTTTTTCCGTCACCCCGGGCGTAGCACGTGCATCGGTCCCCAGTAGCCCCAGGCCAGCGTGAGTGCGCGCAGGCCCATCAGGGTGGTGAGGCCCCACCACACCCCGGGCAGGCCCCAGCCGAGGGGCACGACGGCCAGCAAGACCGCTGCTGCGCCGCCGGCCGAGAGCAGCATGGTGAGGGCGAGGTACCGAAAGGCCTCCGCGCCCATCATAATCCCGTCGCCTACAAAGACGAGCGCGTTTAGCGGTTGCAGCAACGCCACGAATGGAAAGACGGCCAACACCGCCGCAATTACCGCCTCATCCGACGTAAAGGCGTAGGGCAGGAAGGGCGCTAACGCTGCAAACCCAGCGAGCAAGACCACCCCGGTGCCAAGGCCCCAGACGAGCGTCCGGTTGGCCACGGCGCGGGCGCTGCGGCGGGAGTGAGCCCCCAGGTACTTCGATACCAGCGCCTGCGCTGCAACAGCCAGGGCATCGACCACCAGCGCCAAGAACAACCACAGTTGCGCGGCAATCTGATGGGCGGCCACCTCCACGATCCCCACGCGGGCGGCAACCGCAGTGGCCAGTGTCATGGTGCCCACCAGCGCAATGCTCCGCACGCTGAGGTCCCAGCCTACGCGGATCAGCGGGACGAGCGTTCGCAAGGCCGGCAGGTACAGCCGGTCGATGCCCAGGCGCGTGCGTCGCGGCCCCAGCAGGAGCCACAAAAACCAGAGGGCCCCAACCCATTGCGCTGTTACCGTGGCCACAGCCGCTCCGGCCAGGCCCCAGCCCAGGCCAAAGATCAGCAGCGGGTCAAGCACGAGATTGATGAGGTTCAGCCCCAGGCTCACAAGCAGTGGCGTGCGTGTGTCCTGAAAGCCACGAAAGATGCCATGCCCGGCCATCATCAAGAGTACCGCCGGGCCCGCAAAGGCGCGGATGCGGAGGTAGGTCAGGGTGGGATCGCGCAACGCGCCGGTAGCGCCCATCACGGTGGCGATGGGCTGGGCCAGCACCTGCAACAGCACCAGCGCCGCGCCGCCCACCAGTGCCGCCAACGTAAGGGCCTGTAGGGCCACAGCCGCAGCTTGCGCGCGGTCGCCCCGGCCCACGGCGCGCCCGACCATCGGGGTGGTGCCGTAGGCCAGGAAGTTGAAGATGATGAAGGCAAAGGCGAAGATCGACGCATTAATGCCGAGGGCCGCCAGCGGCACGGAGCCGAGCTGTCCGACGAAGGCGGTGTCCACGAGTGAAACCAGCGGGTCGGCGGCCAGCGCGCCAAGGGCGGGAAGGGCCAGCGCCAGGATGCGCCGGTCGTGGCGGCGCTTCAGATCTACAGGGGAGGAGGGTGAACCAGCCATAGGGCTGCGAGACAATCATGAGAAAACAAGCCCCATGGCACAGGGTGGCACAAAAAACGCCTCTTCCCGAAAGAGAAGAGGCGCGGTGCACCGGTGGGAAGCAAGGGGGAGGCGCGGTGCTTACCGCTCCTCAATCGGCTGGTACGAACGCTCCGCTGCCCCCTGATACACCTGGCGCGGCCGATAAATCCGGGTGGCGGGGTCGTTGCGCATCTCCTTCCACTGCGCAATCCAACCCGGCAGGCGGCCCATGGCAAACATGACGGTATACATGTCTGTCGGGATGCCCATCGCGCGGTACAGAATACCGCTGTAAAAGTCCACGTTGGGGTAGAGGCGTCGCTCGGCGAAGTAATCCTCCTCCAGCGCAGTTTCCTCCAGGGTTTTCGCGATGTCGAGCAGTGGGTCATCCACGCCAAGGTTCTCCAGCACGCGATCGGCGGTCGACTTAATGATGCGCGCGCGGGGATCAAAGTTCTTGTAGACGCGGTGGCCAAAGCCCATCAGACGGAACGGGTCCTCCTTATCTTTTGCCTTGTCGATGTATTTTTGCGCGTCTCCGCCATCTTCCTGAATCGCCTCCAGCATACGGATAACCTCCTGATTGGCACCGCCGTGCAGGGGGCCCGAGAGCGCGTTGATCCCCGCCGAGATGGAGGCAAACAAGTTGGCGCCGCTGCTGCCTACCATGCGCACCGTCGAAGCGCTGCAGTTCTGCTCATGATCGGCATGCAGAATCAGCAGCATTTCCAGTGCCTCTTCCACCTCCTTCGGCACGTCGTAATCCTCCGACGGCACCGCAAACATCATGTGGAGGAAGTCAGCGACGTAGCTGTTGCTGTTCAGGGGGTAGATGTACGCTTGGCCAATGGACCGCTTGTAAGAAAATGCCGCGATGGTCTTGAGTTTGGCCAGGAGGCGAATGATGTTGAGGTCTACCGCCTCCTCGTCTTCGGCATGGGGGTAGTACGCGGAGAGCGAGGACACCATGGCCGAAAGAACGCTCATCGGATGGGCTGTAGCCGGGTAGCCCTCGAAGAACTTTTTCATGTCCTCGTGAAGGAGACTGTGGTACGTCAGCCGGTGCTTAAACTCATCCAATTCACTGCTCGTCGGGAGGTCGCCGTACACCAGCAGGTAGCACACCTCTACAAATGACGCCCGTTGTGCCAAATCTTCGATGGGGTAGCCACGGTGGCGCAATACCCCATTCTCACCGTCGATGTATGTGATGCTGCTTTCGCACGAGCCAGTGTTGCCATAGCCGGGGTCCAGCGTGATGGTGGCCGTCTCCTTCCGAAGCGCGGTCACGTCAATCCCCGTCTCGTCTTCTGTCCCTTTTACAATGGGAAGTTCTATCGTTTGGCCATCCAGCGTAAGGGTCGCGTGCTGCATAGAGGTCAGTCGGTAAGATGGAAAGGGGGCGGTGGGCTGGCGCAGAGGTCGCGCTGCGCCAGCCCTGGTGCAGGTGATGCCTGGGCTCCAGAAACGGGTACGCGTTTTCGGGCCGTAGGAAAAGCGCTACCGGCCAGCGTTGTGCACAGGCGTGTTGCCCGGGAGGGAACCAGTCGGTAACATTTGACCACGGGGTGTAATCACTGGTTGGAGCCCATGTTTCTGGTGGAAACGTTCTTAACCGCACCTGCACCGACCCCATCGTTGGAGCGTCTGCAACCGACCGGCAGCACAGTAGGTACGAAAATTGTCATAATCAGTAATGGGTTTTTTGTTAGCAAGACCCAACAGCCTTCTCATCACCAACGCGCTGC
This sequence comes from uncultured Rhodothermales bacterium, assembly GCA_964345505.1. GTDB lineage: Bacteria > Bacteroidota > Rhodothermia > Rhodothermales > Salinibacteraceae > Tc-Br11-B2g6-7. The sequence goes on along the minus strand of CAYFRR010000039.1, from coordinate 16,398 downwards.
TCCTGTGAGCCGTCCCCGCCAGCCTACTGCGCACTCCCCCGCACCGCCGCTCCACGGTGATGCAGACGACGCCGGCAGCGCTATTGAGGACGGCACGCGGTCGAGCGTGGCTGCGTGGATCGACTCACTGCTCGATCCGAAAATGCGGGAAAATCGCGACATGCTGCGCCGGGCGCGCCTCCTGGTGGCTTCGTCCGTCGGGTTTGCTCTGGTGTGCCTCTTCTTTGCTGCCCAGATGGCCCTGTCGGGTCGGTACCCCATCTCCAGCGTTTTGGTGCTGGTTGGGGGCATGGGGTTGTCCGTGTTCAATATCCCCCTCATGCGGTGGCTGCGCAGCACCGTCGTCCCCGGCACCCTGCTCTGCCTCGAATCTACGCTACTGATTGCCTATCAGGCCTTCAACGACACCGGCCTGATGGACCCAACGTTGCTCTGGAACCTGCTGCTGCCGTGGCTTGCAGCGTTTCTCATTGGCCCGCTGTACGGCTTCGTGTTCGCCGGGGTCGTCGTGGCCATGACGGTAGGGTTTTTCGTGCTTCAGGTGAGCGGTTATCCGTTTCCCATGTATTCCACCCAGGAGGAAATCTGGATCTTCTACATGTGGTGCATGTCCGGGATTGCCCTCTTTATTGGGACTATCGGGTGGATCTATGAAGGGCAAACCTTGCGCGACCTTCGGGAAACGAATGACCATCTTCGGGAGACGCGGGATGCCCTCCGTGCGTCAAACCAGCGGACCATCGATATTCTGGAGAGCATTACCAACGGCTTTTTTGCCATTGACGACGAAGACCGGTTCTACTACATCAACCGGCAGGCTGAGCGGCTGCTAAGCACCTTTCGCTCGGAGTTGCTCCACTCCCACATTCACCAGTACTTTGAGTCGGAAGACGGGCAGGTCCTGCTGGATCACATCGCGCTGGCTCAAGATCAACAACAGCCGCAACTGTGTGAGGTCTTCTTCAGCGAAATAGAGCGCTGGTTTGAGTTTCACGTGTACCCGTTTGCCTCCGGGACGTCCGTATTCTTCAGCGATATTACCTCACGCAAAACGTACGAGCAGCAACTCGTGGTGGCGCGCGAACGGGCCGAAGAAGTGGCGCAGGTGAAAAGCCAGCTCCTGACGAACATGAGCCACGAGATCCGGACCCCCCTCACGGCTATTCTTGGGTTCGCGCAGATCCTCAGCGAGGAGACGGAGGGGGCGCACCAGGAGTTTGGCCAGTTGATCGAGCAGAACGGCAAGCGGCTGCTGGCGACGCTCAACTCCGTACTCGACCTGGCCCAGCTGGAGGATCCCGCAGGCTATGTGACCATGGAGCCGGTAAACCTGAAGGCCGAAGTGGAGGATGCGCTGACGCTTTTTCAGGCCAAAGCAAAAGGTAGGGGCCTGTACCTGAAGACGGACCTCCCGCCGGACGACGTCGAGGTCGTTGCGCAGGCCAACAGTAACTACGTAAATCGCATCCTGGTGAATCTGATCGGTAACGCGCTCAAGTTTACCGAGGAAGGCGGCATTACCATCGGCGCGCGACGTGAAGAGGACCAGGTCGTGCTTTACGTAACGGATACGGGGCAGGGTATTGCTACGGAGTTCATGCCGCACATCTTCGATGAGTTTCGGCAGGAATCTACCGGGTTGAGCCGGTCGCACGAGGGCAATGGGCTGGGCCTGGCTATCACGCGGCGATTGGTAGAGCAGATGAACGGTAGCATCGACGTGGAGAGCACCAAAGGAGAAGGGACCACGTTTGCTATCCGCCTGGCGACATCCCAAACAGTGCGTGCTGCTACGGAAGCGTAGCGTCATCTCACCCGTCGGGGCTGAGCCGATACGGCGTGCCCGTAGAAGGGGTGCCCGTTAAAGGGATGCTCGTTGTTGCCTCGTCGCGTTCAGCCGGGCTGCATGACGCTTAATGGCACTTGGTGGCTTTCTGAGGCCGGTGCGGGCGAAGCTCCCCCACAGCGTTTCCCCCAGCTGTTCAGTCGCGGCGGGTTTGCTGTTCGTGCTCCCACCAGATGAACATGCCTTCCTCCGAGGATCCAAAGGGGCAGTTGGCCGACTGGTAGGCGTGCCAGAGCATTTGGCGCAGAACATCGCCCATGCCCCGGTCGCCACCGGATACCTGTAGCACTTGGCGCTGCACGCGCTCACGGGCTGAAGAGGAGGAGCGAGAAGAAGCAGGAGAAGGCATGGCGCGATGACGACGTAGGAAGAATCCGGAACCACTACAAATGGGGCAAACCCCGTTCCGTGGGGATACTTAGCATCCCCTTGTCTTCCTTCTACTTGCGTGATTCTGGATTCCAGGCGGCCATCGAACCGATGCATCCTTTCATTGCCCCCTCCGGTGTGCGCTAAAAGAGTATGTGATACCCTATGTAATGGCGGGTAGGAAATACATTCCTACCACCTGTGAGAATTTTATTCCGGTACTTTTGGATTAGTTCGGGTAATTTCGTATTGTCTTAAGTAGCAACTGGATCCTCTAACCAAACTGATGCTCACGCCATGGCCAGCGATACAAAAATGAAGGGGGGTGAAAACTTTGACCTGAAGGACATCCTCAATCAGGGCAAGCAACTCGGATTCGAACAGCGTATCTCGTACTTCTCTGGGTGGATGGGGGGGCTGATTGAGCGGGGGGAGGCGCTCTACAAGCGTGAGATTTGCTCCACGGCAGGCCGGGAAGTGACGGTGTACGACCGCTATGCCGATGAGAAGCGCCCAATGCTGATGTTTGGGTCGAACAATTACCTGGGCCTTACGAGCCATCCGTACGTGCAGGAAAAGGTGCACCAGGCTGTGCGCGACTTCGGGGCTGGGGTTGGAGGGCCTCCGTTGCTTAACGGCTACACGTCGCTGCACCGGGAGGTAGAGGAACGCCTGTCGGCCTTCAAGAAAAAGGAGGAGACGGTCATCTTCCAGAGCGGCTACGGCTCCAACGTCGGCATCTTGGGGGCGCTCGCCTCCGAAAACGACATCATTTTGTACGATTCGTTCAGCCATGCTTCGGTGTACGATGGGCTGCGTATGAGTCGAGCGGCGGCCACCAAGTTTGCACACAACGACACGGCCATGCTGGAGGAGCTGCTGCAGGCTGCTGCTGAAGGCTCCGGTGACACGTTCGTGGCGGTGGAAGGCGTATACTCTATGGATGGCGACGTGGCCCCGCTTGACGAAATGACGGCCCTCTGCGATCAGTACGGAGCGATCCTCGTGCTCGACGATGCGCACGGCACCGGCGTCATGGGGGCGACGGGGCGGGGCACGCCGCAACACTTCGGCGTGGCCGAAGACGTGGATGTGGTGATGGGCACCTTCAGCAAAGCCTTTGGGGTGGTGGGTGCAGCGGTGTCTACCTCCAAGCCTATTGCGAGCTACCTGCGGTTCTTCGCCCGCTCCTACATGTTTTCCTCGTCGATTCCGCCGGCTGTGTTGGCGGTAGTGCTGGCGGGGCTGGACGTCCTCGAAAACGAGCCTGAGCTGCACCAGCGCCTGCGCGACAATATTGACTACACGGTGGCGCAACTCCGCCCCCTGGGGTTTGACGCGCATCCGACCTCTGCCGTGATTCCGCTGCCCGTGCCCCGGTCGATGAACATCCGCGATGCCGCCTTCACGTTCCACAAGATGGGCATCTTCATCAACTCGATCGAATACCCGGCGGTACCGGTCGATCAGCAACGCTTCCGCATCAGTCTGATGGCCACGCACACGAAAGAGGACATCGACCGGCTGGTGGCCTGTGTAGAAGAGGTGTGGGCAACCCATGCTGGAGCGGACGACCAACTGCCGACAGCCGCTTCCACCACGGAAACAGAAGCTGTAGCGTAGGGCCGGGAGTGGGGATCGGTCGGTACGTGCGCGCCTACCAGCGCCACTAAACAAAAAAGCCCGAGACCATGAGGTCTCGGGCTTTCCCACTTACACCTTGGTGCTCCCACACCAATGGTATGTGCCACACCTATAGTATTGGCGGATTGGCGGACTCCTTAAATCAGATGCCCAAAAAAGTTTGGGCCGCTTCGCCAGGACCTGGATTTGAACCTTCAAAACTGCCGCTCCGGGCTTGACGCGGGTGCTGTGCGCGGGCCAACGCTGCGAGGTCCGTTGCGTATCTGCCCTGTGCGGGAGTTACGGAAAGCGGACAGGACGCAGGAAAATACTGTTTACATACAGAAAGGCCCGGTATACCCACCACAGATACCGGGCCTTTTCCATAGGTATTGTAGCATCGGGTGTGCCGATGCTGCAGCGCGTGTATGGAGACTCACACTGCGCTTGCAAAACGCAATACAAAGGGCGATTATTATGGCCCCGCCCCAAAAAGGGTGGATGTTACAACTATGAACGCGTCTTTACACGATACGGCTCCCTATTGGATCGCATCCTGAAGGCGCGCGGGCAGCATCGTTGGGTCCCCACACAAAATGACGAGTGGAGTGGATGGCACGTAAAGGACTGGTTCTCTCGGGCGGCGCGGGCACGCGGCTCTATCCGCTCACGCGCGGGATTAGCAAGCAGCTGCTGCCGGTATACGACAAGCCGATGATTTACTACCCGCTCTCGGTGATGATGCTGGCTGGTATCCGCGACCTGTGTATCATCACCACGCCCCGGGATGAGGAGCGGTTTGCTGATGTGCTGGGCGATGGGTCGCAGTGGGGCCTGTCGCTTACGTACCGGGTGCAGGCGCGCCCCGCCGGCATCGCCCAGGCCCTCACCCTCGGGCGCGCGTTCATCGACGGACACCCCGTCGCGCTCATTTTGGGCGACAACGTGTTCTACGGCCATCGCCTGACCCACCTGCTCCGCCGAGCCCAGGATCGCACCACCGGAGCGACGATCTTCGGCTACCATGTGCGCGACCCCCGCCGGTATGGCGTAGTAGAAGTCGATGACGACCGCCGGGCCCTAAGTATTGAGGAAAAGCCCGCCGCCCCCCGTTCAAACTATGCGGTGACAGGCCTCTACTTCTACGATGCACAAGCAGCCGACATCGCCGCGCACCTGACGCCTTCGGAGCGCGGCGAGCTGGAGATCACTGACGTAAACCGGCACTATCTTGCGGCCGGCGCGCTGCATGTGGAGCTGATGGGGCGAGGCATGGCGTGGCTGGATATGGGCACGCACGAGTCGCTGCTGCAGGCTTCCACCTTCATCCAGACGGTGGAGGAGCGCCAGGGCCTGAAGATTGCCTGCCTGGAGGAGATCGCCTATCGGGCAGGATGGATCGATGCTGAGCAGGTGCTTCGGCAGGCCCACGCCCTGTCCGGCAACCAGTACGGGGCCTACCTCAAATCCCTCATCAACGCTCCGTCTCCTACCTCACCTCCTCAATCCCCGCGCTCATGATCGTTCAACCCTTGGCTTTGCCGGAAGTGCGCTTGCTCTCCCTGGACGCCCACGCCGATGACCGTGGCCACTTCATGGAGCTCTGGCGCGCAGACAGCTATGCTGATGCGGGCATCGACGTATCCTTCGTGCAAGACAACCTATCCGTCTCTGCTCGGCATGTCCTCCGTGGCTTGCACTTTCAGCATCCGCAGGGACAGGCGAAGCTCATCACCGTGCTGCAGGGACGCGTGTTCGACGCGGTAGTGGACGTGCGCCGGGGCAGCCCACGGTTCGGCCAGTGGGTCAGCGCTGAGCTCTCTGCGGGTACGCCACAGCAACTGTTCGTGCCGGCCGGCTTTGCCCACGGCTTCGTGGCGCTCACCGAAGGGGCGCGCTTTCACTACAAGTGCAGCCGCACCTACGCGCCGGCTCACGAACGGAGCATCCGCTGGGATGACCCGCGCTTGGGAATCGACTGGCCGGTGGAGGCGCCCACGCTCTCAGCGAAAGATGCAGCGGCGCCCACGCTCAACGCGGTGCCCGCCAGCGACCTGCCACCGTACGAGGCATCGCAGGCTCGCAGCGAATAGGATGGCAGCGGCTGAGACCTTACGCCTCAGCTGTTTCACGCTTGGCGATCTGCTCTTCGAAGTACGAGAGCGTCTTGCGCAGCCCCTCGGCCCGGTCGTACGAGGGCGTCCAGCCCAGCACCTCTTTCGCCCGGCTGATGTCGGGCTGGCGCACCTGCGGATCGTCCTTCGGCAGGGGCTTAAACACAATCTCGCTGTTGCTGTCCGTAAGCTCGATGATCTCCTTGGCGAAATCCAGAATGGAAATCTCGTCCGGGTTGCCAACATTGACCGGGTCGGGCTCGTCGCTCAGCAGCAGGCGATAGATGCCTTCCACGAGGTCATCCACGTAGCAGAAGCTGCGCGTCTGGCTGCCATCCCCAAACACGGTCAGCGGGTCGCCCATCAAGGCCTGCTTCATGAAGGTGGGGAGCGCACGCCCGTCGTCCAGCCGCATGCGCGGACCGTACGTGTTGAAGATCCGCACGATGCGCGTCTCCACCTCGTGGTACCGGTGGTAAGCCATCGTCATGGCTTCGGCGAAGCGCTTGGCTTCGTCATACACGCCCCGCATACCGACGGGGTTGACGTTGCCCCAGTAGTCTTCTTTCTGCGGATGGATGCGCGGATCGCCGTACACCTCGCTGGTGGAGGCCAGCAGCAACCGCGCGTTCTTCTCCTTGGCCAAGCCGAGGGCCTTGTGGGTCCCCAACGCGCCAACCTTTAGCGTCTGGATCGGCAGCTTCAGGTAGTCGATGGGAGAGGCCGGGCTGGCAAAGTGGAGGACGTAGTCAAGATCGCCCTTCACGTAGATGAAGTTGGTCACGTCCAGATTCACAAACGCGAAGCGCTCATGGCCCATCAGGTGGGCGATGTTGTCGGCCGACCCCGTGATGAGGTTGTCCATGCAGATCACATGATGGCCTTCGGCCAGAAAGCGCTCGCAGAGATGCGAGCCGAGGAAGCCGGCACCGCCGGTGATAAGCGTGCGGGGAGTTACAGAAGACATGGCAGGGTGGGATAAGCAGGTGGGAGCAACAGAAAAACGCCCGGCCTCCGTTGGGAAAGCCGGGCGGGGTGCGCTATACGGGCTGTTCGTTGGACACGTCAACGTCCATGAGCGAGACGGCCGGCTCTTTGGTTGGCGCAAAGTGTGGTCGGCCAATCGAGTAATACTCGAAGCCGAGCTCTGCCATCCGCTCGGGATGGTACACGTTGCGGCCGTCGAAGACGAGCGGCTGCTTCATGCGCCGGTGCATCTTCATGAAGTCGGGCCGGCGGAATTCGTGCCACTCGGTGCAGATGATGAGCGCGTCCACATCGTCGAGGGCCGAGTAGGCGTCAGCCGCATAGACGATGGTATCGCCCAGCATCTCGCGTGTGGTGCCCATGGCTTCGGGGTCGAAGGCTTGCACCTTGGCGCCATGCTTTTGCAGATGGCGGATGATAATGTGGGAGGGTGCTTCCCGGATGTCGTCCGTGTTGGGCTTGAAGGCGAGCCCCCATACACCAATGCGCTTGCCCTCGAGGTCGCCATCGAAGTGAGCGACCACATCTTCTGCGAGGCGTACGCGCTGCCGGTCATTCACGGTAAGAACCGCGTCGAGCACCTTGAAGTCGTAGTCGTGCGCCTTGGCGGTGCGGTGCAGGGCCTGTACGTCCTTGGGGAAGCAGCTCCCGCCAAACCCAATGCCGGAGTAGAGGAAGCGTTTGCCAATGCGGCTGTCCTGCCCGATCCCGATCCGGACGTCGTCCACATTCGCGCCTACGCGCTCACACACGTTCGCGATTTCGTTCATGAAGGAGATACGCGTCGCCAGCAAGGAGTTAGCGGCGTACTTTGTCATCTCGGCCGAGCGGGTATCCATGGTGAGGATCGCGTTGCCTTGCCGCACAAACGGCTCGTAGAGCTGCGTCATGATGTCGGAGGCTCGCTCGCTGTCGGTGCCAATCACCACACGCTCGGGCTTCATGAAGTCATCCACGGCCACCCCTTCCCGCAGAAATTCGGGGTTGGATACGACGTCGAAGTGCTCGCCCCGGGACAGGCCAGCGGCTTCCATCACCTCGGTCACCTTGCCGGCCGTCCCGACAGGTACCGTGCTCTTGTCTACGATGATCTTGTACCCAATGGCCGGGTCGGCCGCTTGCATCTCTGCAATTTCTTGCGCCACGCCCATCACGTACGAGAGATCAGCCGAGCCATCATCGCTGGGCGGGGTGGGAAGGGCGAGAAAGATGACGTCGCCATGCTTGACGCCGTCTTCGAGTGAGGTGGTGAACGTCAGGCGCTCGTCCTTCAGGTTACGCTCAAAGAAAAGCTCCAGCCCCGGCTCGAAAATCGGGAGCTGCCCGGCGCGCATCTGGTCCACCTTAGCCTCGTCGATATCGACGCACACCACGTTGTTGCCCATTTCAGCAAAACACGTCCCAGATACCAAGCCTACATAGCCTGTACCTACAATGGTTACTCTCATACCCCAGTCCCTAATTTAGCAGTGATTAAAATACGATGGAGCGGCTGCTCGCGCGACGCTTACACACGCATCAACGCAGGCGCTGTTGCCTTGCTACCGGTAAGGTATCGGCGAACAGCGTGCAAAGTTAGATACGCGCTGGCAAATTTGTTGCTTCTCCAGATGATACACCGATGGCCTTTGGCATAGGTCGTATGCGCCTTTCGGTGAGGACGCATGGAGGTTGGTTGAAGAAAGCAGGAGCCAGACTGTGCGCGGGGGCTATCGCACCAGGGTAACCTTGCGCGTGTGACTGCTGCCCGCAGCTGTAAGCCGCACCAGGTACACGCCTGCGCTGAGGCGTGGATCGGGTTGCCACGTGATGGTGTGACGCCCGGCGCCCTCTGGACCATCGAACAGCGTGGCCACGGGGCGCCCCAGCAGATCGTAGACGCGCACCCGCAGATTGGTAGCCTCTGGAAGCTCAACAGCTACGTTGATTTCACCCTGCGCCGGGTTCGGGTACAGTGGGTTCAGAGCCACCGCCTCCGGTGCGGCTTGCAGCTGATGCACGGGGTCCAGATCCAGCACGGCGCCACACCTGTTGGTGACGCGTGCAAAGTAGGCCACGTCGGGATCGTTGGGGTCTTCCTTCGTTAGCGTGAGGGAGACTTTCGTTAGCGGAGTCGAGAGCACCGGGTCGTCCTCATCAAAGAGCACGCTCCACCACAGGCCATCGGTGGTAGTCAGCCGATCGGATTCGGTGCTGACGGTTAGGTTCTGCAGAGCGGGCTTGTTGTCCGGATCTACAAAGGCGATGGACTGCAAGCCTTCGGGGTCGTCGATCGTCAAGGTGATGGCGGTACCGTCCACGGTTTCCGCGATGTCGGGGACCGGACAGTTGCCCGCCACCGGTGGGGGAGGCGTCGTGCTGGCAAACATCCCGAACTTGTAGATGCCGTTTGGCACAAACGTACCCTCTTCTTGAAGATAGGGGGCGTCTGACGTAAAGGTAATGCCCACCTCCCCATCGCTCAGAGGGGCGTCAAGGCCGTCGGTCCACACCTCAAAGCGTAGCGGATCGCCATCTCCGAATCCCGGCAAGTCGGTGCCGTCGGGGAGCGTCTCCTCCCCATACAGCGTCAAGCCCAGGCTATTGCCGTCCCACACCCCGACGCCGGCGCAGAGGCCGCTGGGGGTGACGGCTGCGATCTCCGTGCCCACGGGCAGCGGCTGACCGTCGAGCGAAGGCGCGGCGTCGGCCGGGAGGATAACGGTGGCCGTAATGCTGGAGCTGGTCGCACAGGAGGTGAAATGGGTCTGCGCGTGGGCCGATAGCCCCCACGGAGTGCTAAGGAGAAGCCAAAGAAGGAGCGTATAACGTAGACGCGCCATAGCCGGAAGGGAACGAATGGGAGGCGAGAACGAACGCCGTCCTATCTTTCAACTTCCATACCGTTGGCCGGCGAACGCCCGACCAGAGATACCCGCAAGTGCATGCTCTACCCTACTCAGCTATCATGTGCCAGGGCTACCTCCAGACGCTTCACCACATAAATGGCATCGGGCGTGTACGTGGAGGCGGGGCGGTAGTGCGGCCGCTCATCGGAGAGCTGGAGGGCAATCACAGCTTGCTCGTCGTCAAGGATGCGCCCCAGCGCGCGGCTCCAGATGCGCAGCCGGAAGGGCTCACCCAGCTGCAGCCCATCCACCGTTTGGGTCATGCCATCGTTGCCCCAGAGCGTTAGAGCGACGTTTTCGCCTGTCCACGATGTGGCGCCGACGCACAGGCCATCCGGCGTGAAGGCCGCAATGGAGTCGCCCGGCTGCAGCGTAAAGGCACCACGGGTATGCACGACATCAGCGGGCACCACCAGTGTGGCATTGTTGCCCGTCTGCGTTGCACGGGGGGCGCATAGCTCATCGGTACCAGCGGATTGGCCCGCCACGGGCAGCGCGGCAACAGCCCAGAGCGCCAGTGCGACGCGCACAAGCCCCCATCCACGCGCGGCATCCCATACGTTCCGTGCAGAAGACATTTGGTAAATCCGCCGGGTACTTTCGTAATCGTAGTAGACCGTAAAGTACGAGGCCATCCCCAGTTCCGCAAGGGGTGGCCACAGCGCACAGAGGCGCACGGTAGCTGGGGTAGCTCGCGGGACGCTATCGAGGCCCCATGCGGATGGCGCCGTCGAGGCGGATCACTTCGCCGTTCAACATGGGGTTGGTGATGATGGCGCTGGCCAGCTGGGCAAACTCCGCCGGATTGCCAAGGCGAGAGGGGAAGGGGACCTGCTGCCCCAGCGATTTGCGCGCGTCGTCCGGCAGGCTGGCCATCATCGGGGTGTCAAAGATGCCCGGCGCCACCGCCATCACGCGAATCCCGCTCTGGGCCAGGTCGCGGGCCAGCGGCAGCGTCATACTTACGATGCCTCCTTTCGATGCGGCGTAAGCCGCCTGCCCGATCTGTCCGTCAAACGCGGCTATGGAGGCGACATTCACCAGTACGCCTCGCTCACCCTCGTCGTTGGGCTCATTTTCCGCAAGGATGGGCGCCATCAGGCGGGCTACGTTGAACGTGCCGATGAGGTTGATCTGGACGACGCGGGAGAAGCTCTCCAGGTCGTGCGCGCCGTGCTTGCTGAGGGTGCGTCGGGCCAGCACCACGCCCGCACAGCTGAGCGCGCCATTCAGCCTGCCAAAGGTCTCGCCGCCGAGGGTAATGGCCTGCTGCACCTGATCCGCCTCGGTAACATCGGTTTCTACAAAGATGGCCTGTTCGCCCAGGGCCTTCGCGTGCGCTTCGCCGTCCTCGGTATTAACGTCGGCGAGCACCACGGAGGCCCCCTGGTCAACAAGATGGGTAGCGGCGGCGGCCCCAAGGCCAGAAGCGCCACCAGTAATAAGAAATGCTGCGCCGTCAATGGTCATAGCGAATCGTTGCGATCAAATGCGGTAAAGGTCAGAAGAGCGTCTCCCTATTGGGGTGAAGCGCCGCAAAGATAGCAGGTCCGCAGTGGAATTGCAGTACAGCCGCCACCGCAGGCCCCAAACGCACGGAAACTTACGGAACCAGTGGCGGGCGCTCACCGGGTGCAGTAGACCTCGGGTGAGGAAGGCAGCAGGCACGCGATTTGAAGCCTACGATGCAGCAGGCTGCGCTTCAGCAAAGAGGCGGTCGAGCGCTGCTTCTTTTCGCTCTTGCGCGTCTCGTTCGCGGTGCAGCGTGGGCGGGGCAGCCCGCTCGGTACAGGCCTTGGGGGGCAGGGGACACCGCTCGCACGTGAGGTTTACCTCCCGGTCCTGCAGCGCCGGGTCGTTCCAGAAGCGCACGGTCTTCTTGAACGTCGCGTCGATACGCAGGCCAATGGACACGCACGAATGCGTGTTGGGCGCCAGCGAGAGCGGCCGTGCCATGGAGAGCACAAAGTACTCTGCATCCTGGGCCATAAAGTGTGAACGCTGTGCCCGAGCGCCCGGCGGCGGCGTACCCCTGCCGTTCGCCCGGTAGGCGCGCAGGTCACGCAAGAGCTGCAGCCCGGGCCAGCGGCGGCAGTGGTGCTCGTCCATCCCCAGTCCGTAGGGAATGGGCACGGGTGACAAGTTGAGGGCCTTATTCATCACGGTGTAGTCGGTGTGCGCCTCGTTGTAGAACCGCATGAAAAAGATGTCCTCCAGGTCGAACCGTGCCGGCAGGAGCTCCGTGAGCCGGTAGAAGATCATCTCGGGCGTGGCCTGGTGACGGTCCACGAGCGCGTCCAGGCGACCGGGCTGCCAGGTCTTTGCGGCGAAGAGGTCGGACACATCCGCCACAAACGCCGCTTGGTCGATGAGCAGCGCGCCGGCGAAGTAGGAGGCTTTAAAATTGTTTAGGACCTGGTCAAACGACTCGGCCCGGATCCGCGAGGAGGTGGTGGGGCGGTTCTCTAACCCCAACTCCTGGAAGCCAATCTCTCGCGCAAACACAAAGGCCTGCTGTGCGGGCAGCAACTGCCCATTCACATACAGCACTGGCGTCCCGTTGGTGCGGTACACCGATCGAAAGCTGGCCAGGTCGGGATCGGCCGCCAGCGCCTCCGTGTCGATCTGATAATCGTACGCATCGACCAAGTACTGCCGCAGCGTCTGTACCGACGCGGGCGTCTCGGCCCAGCTATGGGCTTCTCTAAAGGAGGCCGCCGCCGCTTCCAGATCTTCAAAATAATTATTGTGGAGCTGCTGATACGAACGCAGCGCAGCAAACAGGAAATGCTCGACCGTCACGTTATACATCTGGCCGATCTCCAGGAACGTCTGCATTAGCGCCCCGGCCTTTTGGGGCTCCTCGGTGATGAGGCCAAATACATCCTGTTGCTCCAGCCCAAACATCTCGAACGGAAACTCCTGGATCAGCGGCGAGCTGAAGAGTTGCTTGAGCGGGTCCAGCGTAGGGCCCACGCGCAGGGAGATGAGGTCGTCGAACGGCACATTGAGCGCGCGCGCCAAATCCAGCACTTTCTCCGTTTTGGGATACTTCCGCCCTTTCTCGATCTCACTCAGGTAGGAGATCGAAAGCCCCGCTTCCGCCGCAACTTGCTTCAGGGAGAGCCCCCGGTCGAGACGCTCGTGTTTAAGTTTGAGGCCCAGAATGAAGCGCAGGTGGTCGGCAGTCGCAGCCATAAAGAGGCGGATGAATGGGGGAGTGGGGTGACACGGCACACACGACTACGCCGGCATTTTATGATTGTTTAGTTAATCTGTGGGATGAACTTAGTTGTCAGCGAAATTTCGCTTGCGCAAGTATTTCGCCGGGGCTATGTTATAGTTGTAATTATCCCGATCATCTGACCGCTGCCGCGTATGTCTACCTCCCCTCCAACTGCCCCTCCGCAGGATGCTGTGTCTTGGACGGACCTGGCGCCGGGCGTCGAAATCAATAAGGCAGCCTGGACGCCGAAGGCCAAGCAGGTGCTGACGCCAGATGCGCTGTCGATCCTGGCCAAGGTGCATCGCGCGCTGGAGCCGCGCCGGCAAGAGCTGCTGGCCGCACGCCACGAGCGCCAAGCCGCCTACGACGCTGGCGAGTTGCCTGATTTCCTGCCCGCCGACGAACATCCCGACGCCCATGGCGACTGGCAGGTGGCCCCGCTGCCGGCCGACGTGCTGCAGCGCCGCGTAGAAATCACCGGGCCTGTCAACAACCCGAAGATGGTCATCAACATGCTCAGCCGCACCGACGATGGGGCGCGGGCTGATGCCGCCATGCTGGACTTCGAGGACTCGATGAAGCCCGCCTGGGGCAATGTGATGCAGGGCGTGCAGAACGTCGCCGAGGCCGCTGCGGGTACGCTTACCTTCAGCAAGACGACGGCCGACGGCGATACCAAGCATTACGCGCTCGATCCCGACGATATGCCGCTCCTCATGGTGCGCATCCGCGGGCTCCACCTCAACGAAACCAACCTGCGCGTTGACGGCACGCCCATCAGTGGCGCCGTGCTGGACTTCGTGCTGAGCATGGTGCACACGGCACAGACGCTCATGGATCAGGGCAAAACCCCCAAGTACTATGTGCCCAAAGTCGAGCATTATCTGGAAGCCCGCTGGTTCAATCAACTTTTTTTAGAAGCACAAAAAGCGCTTTCAATCCCCGAAGGCACCGTCAAAGCGACCTTCTTGATTGAGACGCTCCCCGCTGCCTTTCAGATGGAGGAGATTCTTTATGAGTACCGCGAGCATGCCGCCGGACTCAATGGGGGACGCTGGGACAAGATCTTCAGCGACATCAAGGTGCTGATGGAGCATGAGGACTACATCATGGCCGACCGCGGCAGCATTGGCATGAACCGCTACTGGATGCGCAATTACGCCGAGCTGCTCATCAAGATATGCCACCGCCATGGGGCGTTTGGTATGGGGGGGATGGCGGCCTTCACCCCGGGCAATACGCCCGAACTGCGCGAGGAGCAGACCCGCAAGGTGGTAGAGGATAAGGAGTTTGAATCCTCCATCGGCCACGACGGCTGCTGGGTCTCGCATCCCTACTTCATCGAACCGGCCATGGCGCCGTTCACCGAGAAGAATCAGCTGGACGTGATCCCGGACATCGACGATCAGCCCGATCTCCTGCCCGATTCCTCTGGCGACAAGACGATGGCAGGCCTGCGCAAAAACGTGCGCGTGGGCATTGGCTACATGAAGGGCTGGAACGAGGATATTGGGTGTGTGGCGTGGGATCACCTGATGGAAGACCTCGCGACGCTGGAAATCTCCCGGGCGCAGACCTGGCAATGGCTCTACCACAACATCACACTGGATGATGGCCCCACCGTGACACGGGAGCTCGTCCGGCAGGTGTTTACGGATGAGTTGGAGACCATCGAAGCGGAGGTGCATGACGTGATGGACGGACAGCGCGATGACGCCATCGAAGAGCAGCTCCGCCGGTTCCGCAACGCGGCAGAAGACGCCGCGGCGATCTTCACCGAAGACTCCTTCCGCCCCTTTCTCACCCTGCACGCCGAACCGGCCGGGGTGGCGCGCGCCGATCTTCGCTCGGCCCTTCGCGCCGCTACCGCCTGAGATTGCACACCCTACCCTTTTTATCGCTTTACGCTGAGAGGTCCCCTATGGAAGCTCACTCAAACGGAACCCCCCGCACCGACGCCGAACGCATTGCCGACCTGGAGTCGCGCTGGAGCACCGACCCCCGCTGGACGCAGGTCACGCGTGCCTACGACGCGGCCGAAGTGGTGCGCCTGCAACAAACCTTTCCCATCGAATACACCCTGGCGCAACGTGGCGCCGAGCGCCTCTGGCAGCTGCTGCACGAGGAGGACTACATTCCTGCCCTTGGTGCGCTGACAGGTGGGCAGGCCCTGCAGCAGGTGAAGGCCGGACTCAAGGCCATTTACCTGAGTGGTTGGCAGGTAGCCGCCGATGCTAACCTCGCCGGGCAGATGTATCCGGATCAGAGCCTGTATCCGGCCGACAGCGTACCTTCGGTGGTGCGCCGTATCAACAACACGTTGCTTCGCGCCGACCAGATCGCTCACACCGAGGGCGATACCGATACCTACTGGATGGCGCCTATCATGGCGGATGCAGAGGCCGGCTTCGGTGGGGTGCTGAACGCCTTCGAGCTGATGAAGGCGATGATTGATGCCGGAGCGGCTGGGGTGCACTACGAAGACCAGCTTGCGGCTGAGAAGAAGTGCGGCCATCTGGGCGGCAAGGTGCTCGTACCCACCGACCAGTTCATCAGCGTGCTGACGGCCGCGCGCCTGGCTGCTGACGTGATGGACGTGCCCACGCTGCTTGTGGCCCGCACCGATGCGGATAGCGCTACGCTGCTCACCAGCAACATTGATGAGCGTGACCATCGCTTCATTGCCAGCGAGGAGCGGACGGCGGAAGGCTTCTACCATATCAACAATGGCATAGACTATTGCATTGCCCGCAGCCTGGCCTACGCGCCCTACGCGGACCTGCTCTGGATGGAGACCTCAAACCCGAATCTGGAGCATGCGAAGACGTTTGCCGAGGCCATCCACAAAGAGTATCCCGACCAGATGCTTGCCTATAACTGCTCGCCTTCGTTCAACTGGAAGCAGCACCTGGATGACGCGACCCTCAAAAAATTCCAGCGCGAGCTGGGCGCTATGGGGTATGCCTTCCAGTTCGTCACGCTCGCTGGATTCCATGCCCTCAACCACAGCATGTTTACGCTGGCGCACGGGTACCGCGACGAAGGCATGGCGGCGTACTCGCGGCTGCAGCAGGCGGAGTTCGACCTGGAGCCGGAAGGCTACACGGCCACCAAGCACCAGCGCGAGGTGGGCACGGGGTACTTCGACGCCGTCCGCGACGTGATCACCGGCGGCACATCCAGCACGGGTGCGATGCAGGGATCTACCGAGGTGGCGCAGTTCGAATAGGGCGCTATGGCGCACAAACAGGGCAAGCGCACCAGTCTGTAGTAAATAATCACCACTGGTTGCAACCCTGATTCAACTCATCGTTACAATATTCTCGTTGTAATAGGGAAAGCTGC
>CAYFRR010000038.1:16560-20193 GCA_964345505.1 uncultured Rhodothermales bacterium | reverse complement strand
CAGTTTGCTCACATCTACCGGCAGCGCCGGCGCAACCCTACCCTGACCCTCGGCCTGGCGCTCATCGGATTTGCTGGGTTCGCCGGTATTCATCGGTTTGGGCTGGAGCAGATTCTGATGGGCCTGCTCTACTTCTTTACGGCCGGCTTCTGCTTCATCGGCACGATCGTCGACCTCTTTCGATACCAAGGGCTGACGTTCGGATACAACCGCAAAAAAGCGGATGAGGCAGCACTGCTGGTAGCGCGCACCTTTCCCAAGCCTACCGACGATAGCGGCAGCCTTCCTCCTGGGGAAGATACGGCATAGCAGACCGCCGTTGGTCGCTTCAGCGTTACCCCGTGGTGGACGGTACGCACCAGAAGCCTACGGCACTATCTATCTGTAAATTTGAGAAGATAGATTACGTGCAAGATACCTTTCTTTCTCTATCTATTCTTTCCCCATAGTTTACACAGGAGTGTTTACTACAGCCGGAGGAGTTCGTAGTGTACGGTGGTTGTTCTCTTTCACCCGCCTGATTTCCCCGCATGCCTAAGCACCCACTGTAGGTACAGATCGCGACACCTCACGTGATTCTTCGCGATTTCTGATAAAGTACTTTCTTATATAACATGAAAGATTTAGTAGCAAACTTTTTCGACAGGTATGGACTGTCGTTCGTTATGGTCGCGAGCTATTTTGGCTCAGGGTCTATCTTTATTGCCACACAGGCCGGTGTCGAGTATGGTTATGTGTTAATCTGGGCCGTAATCGGCGCCGTGCTGCTCGGCTTTATGGCACAGGACATGAGCGCGCGCCTCGGCATCTTTGGGGACACCCTGATGTCCTTCATTCGCCGCAAGCTGGGAAAGAATGGCGCGCTCATCATTGCGCTCTTCCTGTCGATTGGGTGTATCGCCTGGACGCTTGCGCTGACGGCTGCCGTAGGCAAGAGCGTCGAGGTTCTGACCGATGGCGCGCTTCTGTGGCAGCCGCTGGCGGTGGTCACGGGCCTATGCGCCATCTTCGTGGGCATATTGAATTACGACCACGTGGAGAAGGTGATGACGGCCATGATGTTCTCGCTGCTGATCCTTTACCTGATTGTGGCGGGCGCAAGTGGCCCCTCCATATCCGGCATTGCGGGCGGGTTCATCCCCGCGATCCCTGACGTGGGCGCGATGGTGCTGGGCGCGGCCATCTTGGGCACCACGGCCTTGTGGCCCAACTTCTTCCTGGAGTCTATTCTCGTACGACGCAAAGGGTGGGACGACCAGAAGCACGTGCGCATGATGCGGACAGACCTGACGATGGGGTACACCGTGGGGGGCTTGATCACGCTGGCCATCATCATCGTGGCAGCAGCCGTGCTGCGCCCGGCCGGTTACACGGAGCTGTCGTCGTTTGTCGCCCCTGGTGAAGCACTGGAGATTGTCCTTGGGCAATGGGCCATGATCGTGTTCTTGCTGGGCGTAATCGCAGCAGCCTTTAACAGCATCGTGCCGATCATGTGGACGGTGCCGTTTATGATTCTGGAAGCCTTGGACATTGACCATCAGGACGGGAGCAGCAATGCTTTCAAACTGATTTTCGCTGGCGGTATTCTAATCGGTATGTTCTCTCCGCTCGTCGCTTACGTCACAGGGCTGAGCGTCGTGGAAATGGTGACCCTCTTCCCAGCCTACAACGGCGTCTTTGGTCTACCCGTCACCGCGGCACTGCTCTTCTGGGCTGTGAATGACCGGAAGGTGATGGGGCAGAAGACGAATACGTGGAAGCTGAACCTGGCCAACATTGTTCTCGTGCTGTTCTCTGCGTACATCGCCATCAACTCGGGTCGTGGGGTGCTGGAGGCTATCTTTGGCGGCATGCTCTCGTAGCACACGCCCGCTTCTCCTCATGCGCTGGAAACCAGCATGGGACTGGACATTGGATTCGGCCTCGCGCTGCTCTTGATTGCCATTGCGCTCGTGGGTGGAATGTGCATCACCACCATTGGGCCCGGCGGTATTTTCGTGACCATCGCATTGTTTGCGCTGCTGCCACTGGACCCATCGACGGTAGCGGGCACGGCCAGTGCCACGTTCATTGGGACGGGCGTGGTCGGGAGCCTGGGCTACCTGCGCTCAGGGCAGTTGAGCGGGACGGTAGCCGGACAGGCTGCGCTGGTGCTCAGCGTGTCGTCGGTGGCAGGGGCGTTTAGCGGTGCGCAGATCAACACGTTGCTGGATACGGGCACGTTTGCGGTCCTGCTCGGGCTCTTTGTGCTCTTCACCGGGGGCCTCATCCTTTACCGGCAGCGGCGGGCGTTAGCGCCAGACCAACGGCTGCACCTCGCCACCTGGCGCGGCTGGGGCGGGTTAGCGCTCGTGGGCCTGGGGGTAGGGCTTCCCGGCGGTCTGCTGGGCGTGGGCGGTCCGGTGCTGGCGGTGCCCCTCCTGGTGGTGCTGGGCGTGCCCATGCTGATGGCCGTGGCGCTGGCCCAGGTGCAGTCTATTTTCATCTCGGGGATGGCTACGGCAGGGTACGCCCTGCATGGTGCTATCGACTGGGGGCTCGCGGTGCTCGTAGGCGTGCCGCTGCTCATCGGTACGGTGGCCGGGTGGGTAGTAGCGCAACGCATACAGCCGGCGCGGCTGAAGGTCGGGCTGGCGTTGGTCCTCATCGTGCTGGGCCTGTACCTGATGGCCGGAGGCGCAACGCCGGGCGGCTGAGGGCTACCTACGATGCCCGGCTACGGGGTGCTCACAGGAACATCCGTTTGCAATAATTCATTCGCGAACCGTTATTTTAGCGCGGTGCTATCCGTGCCCCCTTCCTGCTGACGCTCCTCCCTGGTTCCTATGCTGCGTGCGGCCACAGCCTCCCTTCATACGCACCTCTTAGCAGCATTTCCCACGGAACAGGCGTACCGCCCCGGCGCCCTCGCCGCCGAAGGGATGCCGGTCTCCATCTGCCATTTTTTGGAGCAAACGCTAATCCACCGGGCGGAGATGGAGACGCGGCAGCTGGCTCTTCCTTGGTTTGATGCTCAGCACCCCGACGTGCAGCCTGCCCGACAGGCGTTCGTCCGCGCACTGGCCGCCCACGGGCAAATCCCGGAGGACAAGTGGAGCCCCACCACACAACAGGTGATCCGGCAATTGCTCTCGTACCTTATCCGGCCGGTGCCAACCCTCCTCAACTTCGTATTTCAGGGGAAGCGCACCACCCTTTCGGCGGGCACCGTGCTGCAGCGCATGGCCTACTTTGCACCGTACGCCTACCTGCGTGATGCGCTGCGCGATGATGTGGACGGCGACCTGCAGCAGGGCGTAGACCGCGAGCGGCTGGCTGCCGTCCTGCGTCCGGCCGACCGCATCCAGACCGAGGCCTACGCTCCCGGCGACTGGGCCGGTCACTTTGCGCCACTGTTCGCGCTGTACGCGCTGGTGGATCAAGACCATCCTCCGGTGCCCACGGCTTTGCTCTGCGCGGCCTTCGAAGATAAGACGATGGAGCACCTGGCCGAGCGCCTCCGCGGCACCGAAAATGAGCACTTTACACAGGATGTGCTGCGTGCAGTGCTGGAGCAGCCCCGGCGGATGCCCCCTCCCGCCCCAGCAGACGCCCCGCTCTTTCCCTCCGAAGCTGGTCTCTCTGAAGAAACCG